>DGUQ01000108.1:318-6476 GCA_002394725.1 Ruminococcaceae bacterium UBA4306 | reverse complement strand
GCGCTCGCTTACGCGGCGGATGCGGCACAGCGGTTACAGCTCTACTGCGACCCCGACTGCACCGCGCTGACGCAGGCGTTCACCAAGCTCTACGGAATTGAAAAGGATGAGGTGCTGTTCACCAACGGCTCGGATGACGCGCTGAACTTCGCGTTCATGGCGTTCTGTGATGACGATCATCCTGCCGCTTTCCCCGATATCACCTACGGCTTTTATCCCGTGTTCGCGGCGCTCAATCATGTGCCCTTTACCGAGATTCCGCTGAGAGAGGACTTTTCCATCGATGTGGAGGACTACTGCGGTATCAACAAGACCGTTTTCATCGCTAACCCCAACGCGCCCACGGGCATTCCGCTGAGTCTGTCGGAGATCGAAAGAATTCTCAAAACCAATCCCGATAACGTTGTGATCGTGGATGAAGCCTATGTTGACTTCGGCACGGACAGCGCCGTCGGTCTGATCCGTACCTATGATAATCTGCTCGTTACCCAGACCTTCTCCAAGTCGCGATCGCTTGCCGGCGGTCGACTGGGCATGGCGATGGGCAACCGCTCATTGATACAGGATCTGAACACCATCAAATATTCCACCAACCCCTACAACGTCAACAGCATGACCCAAGGCGCAGGCGTGGGTACGCTCCTCGACGATGACTACACAAAGAAGAATTGCGGGACGATCATCGAGAACCGCGCGTATCTCACCGCCGAGCTGGAAAAGCTGGGCTTTGTACATACACCGTCGACGGCGAATTTTGTTTTTGCCAAGCATCCGCGTATCGACGGCGGCAGGCTCTATGCCGCCCTCAAAGAACGCGGCGTGCTGATCCGTCACTTCACCAAGGAGCGCATCAAAGACTACAACCGCATCACCGTCGGCACCAAGGAGCAGATCGATATCCTGCTCCAAAACATCAGAGAAATCATGGAGGAAACCGCATGAGAACCGCTCAGATCACACGCACCACCAAGGAAACGGATATCCGCCTGACCCTCAACCTCGACGGCACAGGCAAAAGCGCAATACACAGCGGCGTCGGCTTCCTCGACCATATGCTGACCCTGTTCGCCAAGCACGGGCGCTTTGATCTTGATCTGACCTGCAACGGCGACACCGAGGTCGATGATCACCACAGCGTGGAGGATATCGGCATCGCGCTGGGGCAGGCGTTCGAGCAGGCGCTCGGCGACAAGCGCGGCATCGTCCGTTACGGCAGTTTCATCCTGCCGATGGATGAAACGCTCATCCTCTCCGCTGTCGATATCTCCGGCAGAAGCTATCTCAATTTTGATCTGCACATCCCCACCCAGAAGGTCGGGACATTCGATACCGAGCTCACCGAAGAATTCTTCCTCGGCTTTGTCCGCAACGCGAACCTCACCCTGCACCTCAAGCAGCTTGAGGGCAAAAACAGCCATCACATCATCGAGGGCACGTTCAAGTCGTTCGGCAGAACCATGAAGCAGGCTGTCGCGATCGACGAAAACTTCCGCGATGAGATCCCGTCTACCAAGGGGGTGCTGTGATGATCGCGATCATCGACTACGGCGTAGGCAACCTTTTCTCACTGCGATCGTCCTTTGCGGCGATCGGCAGCGAAGCGGTTGTCACCTCGGATGAAGCTGTTATCTCTCAGGCGGATCGGCTGATCCTGCCGGGCGTCGGCGCGTTTGAGGACGCGGCAAAGAAGCTCAGCGACAGCGGCATGGCGGAGGTCATCAAGCGTGAAGCTGCCGCAGGCAAGCCGCTGATGGGCATTTGTCTGGGCATGCAGCTGCTCTTTGACAAGAGCTATGAGTACGGTGAGCACGACGGCCTCGGGCTGATCGGCGGCAATGTGCGCCCCATCGCCGAGGTGATCGACAAGGAGCTCAAGATTCCGCATATCGGCTGGAACCGCCTGATCGTCAAAAAGCCGAGTCCCTTGTTCAAATATCTGAACGACGGTGACTGCGTTTATTTTGTCCATTCCTACTACGCGGCCGACTGTGAGGACGCTGTCACCGCCACTGCGGAGTATTCCGCCGAGCTGACCGCTTCGGTAGAGAAGGGCAACGTCTACGGTTGCCAGTTCCACCCCGAAAAAAGCGGCGACGTAGGCTTGAAGATTTTGAAAGCATTTTGTGAGATTTAGGCTCCCTTTGGAAAAGGGACTCTCGCGGGAGCGCAAACCGTAGGGGAGGGGCTTGCTCCTCCCGAACATTTCCGATTTATCTGTTTTTCATGCGAAGCATTCGTTACTTTCGCTTCGCGAATATCGCCGACAAGCGGCGATACGGGAGGAGCAAGCCCCTCCCCTACAAATTATCCTAAGGAGGGAAATGCAACTATGATTCTATTCCCCGCAATCGATATTGTCGGCGGCAAGGCGGTGCGCCTGTATAAGGGCGATTATGATCAGATGACCGTCTACAGCGACCATCCGGAGGAGATCGCGCTGGATTTCAAGAATGGCGGCGCGACCCATATCCATATCGTGGATCTCGAGGGTGCCCGTGACGGCGGCACCCCTAATTTCGATACCGTTATGGAAATAAAAAAACAGGCAAGTCTGTTCTGCGAAGTCGGCGGCGGCATCCGCAATATGGAGGTCGTTGACCGCTATCTGTCCGCCGGCATTGACCGTGTGATCCTCGGTACGGCGGCGATCGAGGACGAAGAATTTCTGAAAAAAGCGGTCGCGAAATACGGCGAACGAATCGCCGTGGGCGCGGACATCCGCGAGGGCTTCATCGCCGTCAAGGGATGGCTGGAGCGCTCTCAGGTGACCGTGGACGAGTTCTTTGAGAGGATGCAGAACCTTGGCGTCAAGACCATCATCTGCACCGACATCAACCGCGACGGCGCGATGCGCGGCACCAACCTGTCGCTGTACCGCACCATGAGCCGCCGCTATCATGTGGATATCACCGCGTCGGGCGGCGTGAGCTCGATGGACGATATCCTCGCGCTCAAAGAGATGGATCTGTACGGCGCGATCATCGGTAAGGCATACTATACCGGCGCGATCGATCTGAAAAAGGCAGTGGAGGCGGTACAATGATCACGAAACGCATCATCCCCTGTCTGGACGTCAAAAACGGCAGGGTCGTCAAGGGCGTGAACTTTACGGGGCTGGGCGACGTTGCGTCCCCCGTGGAGCTCGCGCAGTATTATTCCTCCTGCGGCGCGGATGAACTGGTGTTCTACGATATCACCGCGTCCGCCGAGGGCAGGGCGCTGTTCACTGATATCCTCACCGACACGGCGCGCCGTGTTTTCATTCCTCTGACGGTCGGAGGAGGGATCAATACCATCGCGGACTTTGACCGCGTCTTAAAATGCGGCGCGGATAAGGTCAGCGTGAATTCCGGCGCCATCCGCAACCCCGACCTGATCTATCAGGCGGCGAAGCGCTACGGCGACCAGTGCGTGGTCATCTCCGCGGACGTCAAGCGGCAGGACGGCGAATTCCGCGTCTATGCCAAGGGCGGCAGAGAGGACACGGGCATGGAGGCGATCTCGTGGATACGCGCCTGCGTCGATAACGGCGCCGGCGAGGTCGTGCTCAATTCCATCGATACCGACGGCGTGAAGGGCGGCTTTGACCTTGAAATGCTGGAAGCGGTGAGTAATGCCGTTAACGTACCCGTCATCGCGTCCGGCGGCGCGGGTAAGATCGAGGATTTCATCACCCTGTTCAAGACATTACCCAAGGTCGACGCCGGTCTGGCGGCGTCCATCTTCCACTTCGGCGAGGTCAAGATCGCCGACCTGAAAGCGGCAATGGCAAAGGCAGGGATAAACACGAGGATTTAGCCTCCCTTTGGTAAAGGGAGGTGCCGAGGTACGAGGCAGAGGGATTGCATAATTGAACGAGCGTTAGCGAGAAACTATATTATTTGGTTGGTCGCGTGACAATGTCGCGCTCCATTCATACAATCCCTCAGTCAGCTAACGCTGACAGCTCCCTTTACCAAAGGGAGCCTGAAAGGAGGAAAACAACATGATCAATATCAACGAACTCAAATTTGATGAAAAGGGTCTGATCCCTGCCGTGGTGGTGGACAGTATCTCAAAGCAGGTGCTCACCGTGGCATATATGAATGAGGAAAGCCTCAAGATCTCGATGGAGAAGGGACTCACTTGCTTTTGGAGCCGTTCCAGACAGGAGCTGTGGCACAAGGGAGAGACCTCGGGCAACTATCAGCATATCGTCAGCATCACCGCCGACTGCGATAAGGACGCGCTGGTCGTGATGGTCGAGCCGGACGGTCCCGCGTGCCATCTGGGCACTACCTCGTGCTTTACCAATCCCGTATGGGAGAGCGATACGCTTAAGGAATTCTCGTATGAGGGCTTGATCGAGCTGATCAAGGGTCGCAAGACCGATCCGCAGGAGGGCTCCTACACCACTTATCTCTTTGACAAGGGTCTGGATAAGATCCTCAAAAAGGTCGGTGAGGAATGCACCGAGGTCATCATCGCCGCCAAAGCCGAGGATAAGAAGGAAACGATCTATGAGATCGCCGACCTCGCCTACCATGTCATGGTGCTGATGATCGAGCAGGGCATCTCGCTCGAGGATATCCACCGTGAGCTTGCGTCACGCCACGTGATCGATAAAAAAGTCAAGCAGGAGAAGATGACCGGTGATAACTAAGGATCTGCATATGCACACCTGCTATTGCGACGGGGCAGACGCGCCGGAGGAGATGGTGAGATCAGCCATTGAAAAGGGGCTTCATACCGTCGGTATCAGCTCCCACAGCTACACCTTTTTTGATGAAAGCTACTGTATGCAAAAGGAGGAGGTTCCTCGTTATCTTGCCGAGTGCCGCTATCTGCGCGCAAAATATTATGACCGCATCCATGTGCTCTGCGGCGTGGAGCAGGATTATTATTCCGACTACCCGACCGACGACTTTGACTATGTCATCGGCTCGGTGCATTATGTGAAGGTCGATGATGAATATATCCCTGTTGACGAGAGCATCGAGATTTTGAAAAGCGCGGTCGACCAGCACTTCGGCGGCGATATCTACGCGTTGTGTGAGCTGTATTTTTCGACCGTCGCGGATGTTGTCAACAAGACCGACTGCGATATCATCGGGCATTTTGACTTGATCAGTAAGTTTATCGAGGTAGGGGACGACGCTTGCGACGTCCCGTGCACGGGCGGTTCCGCAAACGCGCTCTTTGACATCTATCATCCGCGCTATGTCGCGGCATGGCAAAAGGCGGTTGATCGGCTCTTGTTGCATGACGTACCCTTTGAGATCAACACCGGCGCGATCTCGCGCGGCTATCGTACACAGCCCTATCCGGCCGAGGAGATGATCGCGTATATCAAGGCGCGCGGCGGCAGATTTGTCCTGTCCTCCGACGCGCACAGCACCGATAACATTGCATATGGATTTGAGGAGTATGAGGTTTTGGTGAATGGTGAATAGTGAATGGTGAATGGTTTCGGGAAAGCCTGAGGGCTTTTGGATTGTTATAACTGCAATATAATACTAAGTAGCAATAAAAAGTAACGCTCGCGACTCTATGAAATCGCGAGCGTTTTTCAATCATATCATAATCGGGTGTGGGCGTAGCCCACCATCAACCATTCACTATTCACCATTCACTATTCACCGAGTTGAGAGTCAAAAGTTGATCTTCTGTGCGATATACGCTTCGAGGTCGGCGATGGCGACGCGCTCCTGCTGCATGGTGTCGCGGTCGCGGACGGTCACGCAGTTGTCTTCGAGAGAATCAAAGTCATAGGTGACGCAGAACGGGGTGCCGATCTCATCCTGACGGCGATAGCGCTTGCCGATGGAGCCTGCGTCGTCGTAGTCGACCATGAACTTCTTGGAGAGCTCGTCACTGAGGGCCCCTGCCTGCTCGCTGAGCTTCTTGGAGAGCGGCAGCACGGCAGCCTTGAAGGGCGCGAGGAACGGATGCAGGCGCAGTACCACGCGTGTATCGTTCTTTGCTTCATCCACCAGCTCTTCATCATACGCCTCGGTCATGATGGTCAGGAACAGACGCTCCACGCCCAGTGACGGCTCGATGACGTAGGGGATGTAGCGGCTGTTGTCGGTCGGATCAAAGTAGCTCAGATCCTTGCCGGAAACATTCTGGTGCTGGGTCAGGTCATAGTCGGTGCGGTCGGCAATGCCCCACAGCTC
>DGUQ01000108.1:0-248 GCA_002394725.1 Ruminococcaceae bacterium UBA4306 | reverse complement strand
CGAAGGGGAAGAGGTACTCAAAGTCGGTGGTTGCCTTAGAGTAGAAGCTCAGCTCCTCCTTGGAGTGGTCGCGCAGTCTGAGGTTCTCTTCCTTGATGCCGAGGCTGTAGAGGAAGTCGCGGCAGTAGCTTCTCCAGTAGTCGAACCATTCGAGGTCGGTGTCGGGCTTGCAGAAGAACTCGAGCTCCATCTGCTCGAACTCGCGCACACGGAAGATGAAGTTGCCCGGGGTGATCTCGTTGCGGAAG
>DGUQ01000147.1:16619-18445 GCA_002394725.1 Ruminococcaceae bacterium UBA4306 | reverse complement strand
TCAAATCAAAGTTGCGTACCTTTTTTAGATTGATAATCTCCGAATTGGAGATGCGCACAAAACTGTGCTTGGTCAGCTGTTCCTCGAGCTCGTATAATCTTTGTCTGAGGATGTATTCTTTTTTGCTGACTGAAGCAAAGGTCTTGCCGCCCGCAGAGTAAATATGGATAATGTTATCGGGTGATAAGATTTCCGCCAAATCATTATAAAAGCCCGTAATAATCTCAGGAGTTTTAGATGAAAGCGTATTGAGTATGTCGTTGATTTCATCATTTACCTTATCAGTAATAATAATCACTCTAGGCTCAATACAGCTGTCGTCGATTTTGATTTCTACCTGCATTGTTTTTTCCTCCTTTGTTGACAACAGTATACCACGCTTTGAAATTCAAATCCACCGTCTTTCAATAAGTGGTCGTTTTTTGAAGATAAGTGGTTATTATTCAAAAAAACAGAGCCGCCAAGCAGGAGATTATCCCACTTGGCGGCGATGATTATAATTCTATTTTAGAAATTTACTCCCACTCCACCGTGCCGGGAGGCTTACTGGTGATGTCGTAGACGACGCGGTTGACGCGGTCGACCTCGTTGATGATACGGTTGCTGACCCTGCCGAGGATATCGTAGGGGATCTTAGCCCAGTCGGCGGTCATGAAGTCATCAGTGGTGACAGCGCGGATCGCGACCAGCTCGCTGTAGGTGCGCTCATCGCCCATCACGCCGACGGTCTTGACGCCCGGCAGGACGGCAAAGAACTGGCTCATCTCTCCGGCGTAACCGCATTTATCTATCTCGTCGCGCAGGATCGCGTCGGCTTCCTGCAGGATACGGACACGTTCGGCGGTGACTTCGCCGATCACGCGGACGCCCAGTCCCGGACCGGGGAAGGGTTGGCGCCATACAAGGTCATGAGGAAGACCGAGCTTTTCACCGACGGCTCTGACCTCATCCTTGAAGAGGTCCTTGAGCGGTTCGATCACACCCTCAAACTGTATATCCTTCGGAATGCCCACCTGATTATGGTGGGTCTTGATCTTGGAAGCGTCGCCCTTGCCGCTTTCGATGCGATCGGGGTAGATCGTGCCCTGCGCGAAGAAGCCGCTGCCGTAGCTCTCGCGGATCTTGTTCCAGAACACGTTATAGAACTCGGTGCCGATCACAATACGCTTGTCCTCGGGATCGGTCAAGCCCTTGAGCTTTGAGAGGAATTCCTCCTGACAGTTGATGCGCACGAAGTTCATATCAAATAATTGGGTGAAGGTGTTTTCGACAAAGTCGCCCTCGTCCTTGCGCATGAGCCCCTGATCGACGAACACGCAGGTGAGCTGCTTGCCGACGGCTTTAGAGAGCAGCGCCGCGGCTACGGAGCTGTCCACGCCGCCCGAGAGCCCGAGCACAACGCCCTTGTCGCCGATCGTCTCGCGCAATTCGTTGACGGTGTCCTCGATGAAGCTGTCCATCTGCCAGTCGCCTGTGCAGCCGCAGATATGATAGAGGAAGTTGTGCAGCATCTGCCTGCCGTATTCGGTGTGGGTGACCTCGGGGTGGAACTGTACGCCGTAGAGCCTGCGGCTCTCGTCACACATCGCGGCGGTGGGGCATTTATCGGTAATGGCGATGGTGCTAAAGCCCTTCGGCGGATGGGGAATGTAGTCGTGGTGGCTCATCCAGCAAATACTTTTATGCGGCACATCGGTAAAGAGGATATTGTCGCGCGCGTAGACCTCGATCTTGCCGTATTCGCTGCTGTCCTCGGCGCCCTCGACCATGCCGCCTGCCATGTATGCCATCAGCTGACAGCCGTAGCAGATGCCGAGGATCGGAAT
>DGUQ01000147.1:12552-16435 GCA_002394725.1 Ruminococcaceae bacterium UBA4306 | reverse complement strand
TACGGCTTGATCTCGGCATAGATGTTTTGCTCACGCACACGGCGCGCGATCAGCTGATTATATTGTCCGCCGAAATCCAGTACCAGTATCTTTTGCATCCTATCACTGCTTTCCTTTTTTTACAAATTATGATAAAATCGATTTGCGTTTTTGTCAAGTACAAAGTATCAACCCTGAGGAGGATACTACGGGGCGCCGCGCTTTAAATCATCGTGAAAAAATAGGGATGGCTCCGCGTAAAGAGTCATCCCTTTTGATATGGTGTTGGTTGATTAATCCTCTAATTCTCTCAGTTCTTCCGATTCTTTTTCCTTTTGCTTGCCCTTGTTATTGATGTAGCCGTTCTTGACGACGCGGACTTCCTTGACCTTGAAGGACTGGGGGGCGGCGTCATCGGGAGTGTTGTCCATCTTGACCTTGAGCGTACGCGCCAGCAGGTTGGTCTCGACGACAAGCCCTCTGCCCAACGGTGTTTTGACGAGTGCGCCGACCTTGGGGGTGCGCTTGATCAGGTCGGTGTAGGCGTCCTGCTCATATTTCAGACAGCACATCAGTCTGCCGCAGGTGCCGGAGATCTTGGTGGGGGAGAGGGAGAGCCCCTGCTCCTTCGCCATCTTGATGGACACAGGGTGGAACTCGCCGAGGAAGGATGAGCAGCAGAACGGTCTGCCGCATACGCCGAGGCCGCCGAGCATCTTGCTCTCGTCACGCACGCCGATCTGTCTGAGCTCGATACGGGTGCGGAAAACGGAGGCAAGATCCTTGACCAGCGCGCGGAAATCCACTCTGCCGTCGGCGGTGAAGTAGAACAGGATCTTCGAGTTATCGAAGGTGTATTCCACGTCGACCAGCTTCATCTCCAGCCCGTGCTCCGCGACCTTCTGCTCACAGATCTTCAGCGCTTCCTTTTCCTTGCGCTTATTCTCCTCGAGCCGGCGGCGATCCTCCTTGGTCGCCTTGCGGATCAGCTTCTTCAGGGGATGGACGATCTCATCGTCCGCTACCTCCTTGTTGGCGATCGCGACGGTGCCGCATTCGACGCCGCGAGAGGTCTCGACGATGACAACGTCATCATTCTTCAATTTATTTTTATCGGGGTCAAAGTAATAAACCTTGCCGCCTTCTTTGAATCTTACGCCGATTACTTCTGCCATGTAATCCTCCTGTATTGTGATGACAGCCACGTGGTCAGCAGCTGGGTGTTAACATTGGTTTTGAGTTTGTTGACGGCTTCATTGGTGATCTCGATCAGTGCGATCACACGCCTGCGGTCGAGCTTTCGGGTGAGCTTTTTGACCGACGGATCGTCGGTCATCACGCCGCTGTAAAAGCTCAGCGCCTGCCGCAGCTTATCCGTAAGGACACGCAGCGCCTCTGATAAGCCTTCTTTATCGCTGAGGGTGAATAAAGTGTGGAGCAGATCATATTCGTAGAGCGATACGATGCCGTCGATGAGCGCCACGGCGGTCGCCTCGGTATCTTCGTTTTTGATTTCCTCACGGCGCAGGGTCATGATGTGCGCGCGTGAGCGCACGGTCAACAGCAGGCTCTTTGCGCTCTGTACGTTGAAGATGAAGTAGAGGCTCTGCGGCGGCTCCTCGATGGTTTTTAAGAGCGCGTTCTGCGAATCCTCGCGCAGCAGCTTGTCCGCGTCAGAGAAGATGTAGACCTTGCAGTCCGCCTCGTTGGGGCGGATGCTCATTTGCGCGAGATAGCTGTCACGCAGATCCTTGAGGGAGAGGATACCGCTTTTGAGATTCTTGCTCGGTTCGGGGCGGAACACATCGGGGTGGACGCCGTCGAGCACCTTGCGGCACGGATTGCAGCTCAGACACGGAGGGTTCTCTTCTCTGCACACAGCACCTGCCGCCAACAGCAGCGCGGCGCTGTCACGTTCCTCCTTCTCGCCGCCTTCGAGGATGATCGTGTGCGGCAGACGACCGGAGCGGATCAGTTCCAGAACAGCACTTTCGTTATTGTGTTGCAAACTGATTTCCATGCCGTCGCCGCCTTTATCCCCATTATCATTCTGTATTATACCATAACAAAATGAAAAATGCTACTGTTATTTTTTTGGTTAACGGATAACGGTGAACGGTTAACGGTGGTGGGAAACGCTGACGCGTTTTGGATTGATAGAACAACTATGGAACTGTGAAGTCCGCGACTCTTTGATAGATTACTTACAAAATGGGTGAGGGCGGAGCCCTCCCTTCACCGTTAACCGTTAACCATTAACCGTTAACCAATCATTTTCACTTCAAATACGCAATATTCGTCAGCACCTGACCGTCCTTGATCTCGATCACGCCGAAGCTCTTGCCGTAGCCCAGTGACCCGGGGTTGAAGAACCGCACGCCGTCCCTGACGGTATCATCTTCGATATGCGTGTGACCGTACAGCACAATATCCGCCTGCTTTTCCCTTGCCGCTCTGTCGATATCGAACAGACCGTATTTGACATTGTAGATATGTCCGTGCGTCGCCATGAACCGCACACCGTCCACAGTGAATTCCTCTACGATCGGGAGCATCTCAAAATCACAGTTGCCCTTGACCGTGTAATAGGTTTTGTCGGGGTATTCCATCTTGATCGTGTCCACCTCGTCACGGCTGTCGCCGCAGTGCACGACGATGGCGGCGTTTTGGTTGAGCTGCATGACCTTTTTGAAGTTTCGGTACGAGCCGTGGGTGTCGGATACAACGATTATTTTCATATTTTTCTCCTAACTGCATAGTATACTATTAATGATGATCGCGAGGCGGTTGACAGCCTGCGATCTCAACCGATCTGTAGAGGAGGAGCATTCTCTCCTGTGTGTGGGCAATGCCCACCATTATAACGATATGAGGTGAAAGTATGGCTGATAATCAGCAAATCAATATACTGATCAAGAAGATCAGCGAGCGTATGGGTACGCCCGAAAGTGAGATCAAGAGCGCCGTTAGTCAATCCGGCTACGCTAAGCTACTCAATCAACTCCCGTCCGACAAGGCACGTCAGATGGAAGAGATCCTCAATGACGAGGATAAGGCGAAGGCGTTTTTGAACTCACCGCAGGCGAAAGCCATCATCAAGAGGATCATGGGCTGATGGACGATCTCTCCGAAAAGCTCAACGGGATCCTCAACGATCCCGAGGCGATGCGTGATATCGCGGCGCTTGCCTCACAGCTCGGCGTGGAATCGTCGGGCGTACATAAAGAGAATGTGCGTCCCGAACCGTCACCGCCTGATGATACCGCCGCTCAGATGATGAAGCTCATGCCGATGCTCGGCACTCTCAAACAGGAGGACGATACCACCCGTCTGCTCGATGCGATGCGTCCGTTCCTCAGCGAGGAGCGACAGCAAAAGCTCGACCGCGCCAAGCGCCTGATCAAGGTGATGAAGCTCATGCCGCTGATCAAGGATCTGCCGCTGTTCGATCTGTGAGGATGATAGATGAAAATGCAGGGGAGGGGTATTCCCATGCAAATCCCCTGCAACGTTTACTGTAGGGGAGGGGCTTGCTCCTCCCGAAACGCTTCCGATAAATACCATTAAATGCGGAGCACATCAAACGCCCTGCCGTGGGTCGTCGAGGGCGCCGACCCCTACAAATCCGCTGATGCGTTTATCTGTAGGGGAGGGGCTTGCTCCTCCCGAAACGTATGTTAAGATGACATTAATATGCGGAGCAAATGCCTGCTTCCGTAGGGAGGACTATTGGTCATCCGAGAATGACGAGCGTTTCATTGATCGAAAATGTCGGATAGGGTACAAACGATCCTGCCACGCGGTACGTCGAACACGCGTGTTCAAGCGCCGTACCCTACAAAATGCACATCTCCTTTACAACCGTTGTATTGTGACCGACGCCCTGCCGCGGGAGCACCAAGGC
>DGUQ01000147.1:4286-12492 GCA_002394725.1 Ruminococcaceae bacterium UBA4306 | reverse complement strand
AGCACCAAGGCGCTCCCCTACAAATTCGCTGTAACGTTTATCGTATTGGAGGAATGCTCCTCCCGCTGTAATCAGGCGCGGACAGCGTCCGCCCGCAATTCCTAATTTCTAACTCCCAATTCCTAATTAAATACAAGGTGATACCATGCCGTCAAATTCACTCGAACAGGAAGCGATGGACAGGGTCAGGCGGATGTACGCGTCCTTTGACCGTCCCGCGCCGCAGCAGGAGCCTGTGAGAAAGCCCAAGCCTTCTCCTGCTGTTGATTCGTCCGATACGTCCAAGCCGACTGATTCAAAGCCGCCGCAGGAGGCTGAGCCAAAGACGCGGATGGCTGAAAAAAAGTCAAACAGTCTGCTCGATATCTTTTTGAAGGATCAGGATCAAAGCCTGATCCTTCTGCTCCTTGTCATGCTGATGAAGGACGGCGCCGACATGAATCTGATGCTGGCGCTGATGTATTTGTTGATATAGGCACACGTGCCCTTGCTTTTTTGGCGGAGTTTCGATATAATATCCTATTATAACGATTGCACAAAAGGATTGCAAATTTTTTTGCATTGGAGAACCCTATGGAAATGACAATTACCGAAACTCAGCCTACGCGTGCGCTGTTGGTGGAGGCGGATACAGGCGATTATGACGCCGAGGCGTCGCTCGCGGAGCTGTTTGAGCTTGCCGAAAGCGCGGGCGCACAGCCTGTCGCGTCTATCACCCAAAAGCTCCGGCACATCGATCCTGCTACCTGTGTCGGCACGGGTAAGCTGGAGGAGATCAAGGACTATTGCGAAAGGGAGGACATCGACCTGATCATCTTCGATCTGGAGCTCTCCCCCGTCCAGATCCGCAACATTGAGGCGGCTACCGACGTGCGCGTCATTGACCGTACCATGCTGATTCTTGATATCTTTGCCCTGCGTGCCAGATCGCGCGAGGGCAAGATCCAGGTCGAGCTCGCCCAGCTCAAATACATGATGCCCCGACTCACCGGAAAGGGTATCGAGATGTCGCGTCTGGGCGGCGGTATCGGTACACGCGGTCCCGGTGAAAGCAAGCTCGAGACCGACCGCCGTCATATCAAGCGCAAGATGGAGACCCTCAAGGAACAGCTCCGCGATGTGGAAGAGCACCGCAGACAGCTGCGTTCACGCCGCAGTAAAGACAACGTCATTACGGTCGCCATTGTCGGCTACACCAACGCCGGCAAATCGACTTTGATGAACACCCTCACCGACGCCGGTGTGCTCAGCGAGGACAAGCTCTTTGCGACCCTCGACCCGACTTCACGCGCGCTCAAGCTGCCCTGCGGCGTATCGGTCATGCTGATCGACACCGTCGGTCTGGTCAGACGACTGCCCCACCATCTGGTCGAGGCGTTCAAATCGACTTTGGAGGAAGCGGCACAGGCAGATATCATCCTCAATGTCTGTGACGCGAGCAGTGAGGAGAGCCGCCTGCATCTTGAGGTGACCCGTGATCTGCTGGCCTCTCTGTCGAGCCTGGACAAGCCGATCATCCCCGTGCTGAACAAGTGTGACTTGTTCGATCAGGCTCCCTTTGGTAAAGGGAGCTGTCGCCGAACGGTGACTGAGGGATTGTACCGATCGACCGAGCGCAACGTGCGAGATACCGATCATCAATACGGATATTCGGGTGCGGTGCATATCTCCGCCAAGTACGGAACCGGCATCGACGAGCTGCTCACGGCGATCGAAGAGAACCTGCCCAAAAAGCTCAAGCGCGTCAAGCTCCTGCTGCCGTTTGACAAGGCAGGGATCGCCGCAAAGCTCCGCCAGACCGCGGTACTCCACAGTGAAGCATACACCGCCGAGGGTGTAGAGATCGAGGTCACGCTCGACGAGATCCAATACGCGCGCCTGCGCGAATATGTCACGGAAAGATAGGGGAGGGCAGGAATGAAAACAATGAAACGAATGATCGTGATCACGCTGTCGATCCTGCTGATCCTGTCGCTCTGTGCCTGCGGCAGTCAACAGGCAAAGCCTGCCTCGGGCGAGAGCCTCAGCTACGTCGGCAAGTATGTTGCCTTTGCGATGGTGCACGACGACTATCGCGACTATCTCGTTGATCTCGGAGAGGGCAACAGCTCCGAGATCACCCTCAATGAGGACGGCACCGGCGTGATGGCGCTCAGCACCGAAAAAAACGACGGAACGATCAAAAGATGGAAGGTCGAGGGCGGATTGATCGACATCACCGTCGGCAACCGCACCCTGTTCGGTCCCGTCGAGAACGGCAATGTTTTTCGTCTGTATTTTGAGAAAGAGGCCCTCACATTCTATTACGCCAAGGAGGGAACGGACACCTCGTCCTACAATGTCCTCTCACAGGAGGCGTTCAAGGAAACGATCGCGGCGGCTTCGTCAAAATAAATCAAAAACCACCAAAGTAGATCAGCGGATAATTTCTCTGCTGTTTTTCCTTATTATCCCTTGCAAACGCGTTGATTCATGCTATAATAAGGTTAGCAACCGAACTTGGTTACATAATATAGGCGGCATATCGCCGCCTTTGGAAAGCAATACCACTCCCTGCACACAGCAGGGTGATCTGTTCTAACTTTGAGGAGGGTTAGTATGAAACAAACTTTCAAGCTGTTGAGTCTGGTGCTTGCGCTGGTTCTCATATTCTCCGCGATTTCGAGCGTGAGCTTCTCCGCGGCAGGATTACAGGACGCAGACGCGCCGGCAGAGGCAGCGTCCGATTCGCAAGAGCTTGCCGCGGTAGGCGCCGAGACGAATGATATCGCTTTTGAGGCGGCTACTGAGGCGGCGACCGAAGCGCCTGCTGAGGTGCCTGCCGTTGTACCGACTCAGGCTCCCACCGAAGAACCTGTGCCGACCGTCGGAAAGGTCAAGAATATCACGCGTGAAAGCTTTGACAGCGACCGCTGCCTGATGACATGGGACAAGGTGCCCGGCGCCGACGGTTATTATGTCTATTATTTGAACGCCGACGATCACAAGAACTTCTCTAAGTTCGCCGACGTCAAGACCAATTCCTGCGACATCAAGCCGCTCAGACAGGGTACGCAGTATCACTTCAAGGTCTCCGCTTACATTAAGCACAACGGCAAGATCATCGAGGGTGAGACGACCCTGAAAAAGACCGCGACCCAGCCGGCTCAGGTCACCGGACTGACCAAGTGGCGTTCCTCCAACGTGTTGGAGATGGAATGGGATTACAACTACCGCGCCACCGGTTATCGTATCTATCGTACCGTCGGCGGTGTGGAAACGCTCTACAAGACCATCCGCGGCAACCGCAACACCTCGTTCACGGATAAAAGCGTGACCCAGGGTCGCTTCTATAAATACCGCGTCAAGAGCTTCAGAGAGCTGTATGATACCTCCTACAGCTCCGACGCAGACTCGATCATGTTCCGCGCCGGTCTGTGCGGACCCGATTATTTGATCACCTCACGCTTGGGCAGAGTGAATCTGACCTGGAACGCTAACCGTTACGCGACCCATTATGAGGTCTACTACTCCACCAGCCCGAACAACTCGACCTTTGTCAAGCTGTTCACCACGCCGCGCCTGTATTACAATACGACGAAGCTCACTCCCGGCAAGACCTATTACTTCCGCGTGCGTCCGATCTATGTGGACAGCGACGGTACCGTTACCGGTACGAGCAATAAAAAGAGCGCGAAGGTGACCTCCAACGCGTACGGCGATTATGTCGGCAACACTTACATCGAGATCAGCATCGACCAGCAGCATATGTGGGCGTATAAGAACGGCAGACAGATCGAATCCACCGAGGTCGTTACCGGAAATAAGGGCGTCAGCGATACCCCTAAGGGTTATTATAGCGTTCTGAACAAGTCCACCGATATCTATCTCAACGGCGCAGGCTACAGCTCCTTTGTCAACTACTGGATGGCGTTCATCGGCAGCTCCTACGGTATCCATGACGCAAGCTGGCGATCCTCCTTCGGCAACCCGATCTATAAAGGCAACGGTTCCCACGGATGCGTCAACACGCCGTATAAAGCGGTGCAGAACATCTACTACAGCATCCCCACCGGTACGCCGGTCATCATCTACTGATATGGCTTTTTGCAGTCCCTCGGATTTTGATCCGGGGGCTGTTTTTATGGGGACTGAAGGCTGAAAAATGAAGAATGAATAATTGTGGGAAACACTTCGTGTTTTGATTTGTATCGCCTACTCCGGGGCAGGTACGCCTTTTTCTACTATCATGCCGGACAGCTTGTCCGGCAAATCATGCGGAACGCAAATCATGGCGCGACACGCGTGTCAGCCAATTCATGCACGCAGTGCAAATCATTGATGATTTGTATTGATTTACCGCGTCACAAAATCGACCGATTCCGCGCCTGAGTCGCCGCATTGTTCACAGTTCCTTCATTTGACTTTTAGCCCTATGTATAGTAAAATTATCCATATATTTCTTTATGAATTTCAGGAGGTGAGGCGCTTGAATCTACAGTCGGTTTTGGATGTTTCGGTCATCGCGCTGCGCGCGCTGCTGCCGGTCTACGCGATCATTATCATCTACCAGTGTTTTGCGTCCGCAAGGCGGCACCGCCGTCCCGAGAAGCCGCTGGTGATGTTCGAGCTGCTCCAGACGGGTCAGCAGATCCCCGTGCTGTTCTGGGAGAACTCCATCGGCAGGAGCAAGGGCTCCGACATCCGCGTGTCCGATATCAGCGTGTCGCGCGATCACTGTGTATTTCTGCGTCGTAAGGAAGGCTGGCTCGTCTCGGACATCGGCTCCAAGTTCGGTACCTTTGTCAACGGTGAGCCTGCCGAGGGTCGCACGCAGGTGAACATCAACGACGTCATCGATATCGGTCATACCTCTCTGGTGCTCAGGCGCGGTGAAGAGTATCAGGAGCGTATCCGCCCCTCATGGTTCTTCTCCAAGGCGTCGGACAAAGGATCATTAAAGCCCTATAAGCTGATGATCCTGATCACCTTCTTCCACCTGTTCATGGCGGTGGAGGCGTGCTTCTCCAACGAGGTGCAGAACTTCATTCCGCTGTATGTGTTCGGCGCGATGGAGCTCGTGATGTGGACGTTCTTCTGCATTTCGTCCTACGCGCTCAACCGCGTCAATTTTGAATTAGAGGCGCTGGCGTGTTTTATGTCCGGTATGGGCGTACTCTTGCTCGTGCGGCAGGAGGTGCGGTCGTCGATCGTACAGCTTGTCGCGATGTCGATCGGCATGATCGTTTTTGCCGTGATCGTCAAATTTATCGAGGATCCCGACCGCGTTACCAAATGGCGGCTCTGGATCATGATCGGCGCCGTGGGATTGTTGGCGATCAATCTGGTGTTCGGTCGCGTGACGAACGGCGCGGCGAACTGGATCAGCATTGGCGGCGTCAGTGTCCAGCCCTCCGAGTTCGTCAAGATCGCGTTCATCTTTGTGGGCGCTTCCGCGTTGGATCAGTTACAGACCAAGCGCAACTTCATCGAGTTCATCATCTTCTCCGCCATATGCGTCGGCGCGCTGGCGCTGATGGGCGATTTCGGTACGGCGCTGATCTTCTTCATGACCTTCCTGCTCATTGCGTTCATGCGCTCGGGCGACTTCAAAACCGTTATCTTAGCGCTTGCCGCGGCGGTGCTCGCGGTGTTCGTCGTGCTCAGCGTCAAGCCCTACGTTGCCGACCGCTTCTCGGCATGGGGCCATGTCTGGGAGCATACGCAGGACAGCGGCGGCTATCAGCAGGTGCGCGTGATGTCCTATATGGCGTCGGGCGGTCTGATCGGCGTGGGCACCGGTAACGGCTATCTCAAATACATCTTCGCGTCCGAATCCGATCTGGTGTTCGGACTGATCGCGGAGGAGCTCGGGCTGATCATCGCCTTTTCACTGGCGTTCGCGATCATCGCGCTGGCGTTTTATTCGCGCGCGATCACGACCCGTTCGCGTTCCTCCTTCTATGCCATTTCCGCCTGCTGCGCGGCAGGCTTGATGGTCATCCAATCCGCGCTCAACATCTTCGGCATCACCGATATCCTGCCGCTGACCGGCGTCACCCTGCCGTTTTTGTCAGCGGGCGGATCGTCGATGATCTCGTGCTGGGGATTGCTCGCCTTCATCAAGGCGGCGGATGAACGCACCTATGCCGCCAAACGCCGCATCCCCAAGAGTGTGCTCAGAGAAAGGGGTGTTGAGAGATGAAACGAATCATGACCCGTTCTTTGATCCTGTGGTTCGTGACCTTCGCCTTTCTTGCCGGTACGATCTACCTCAGCGTGATCACCGTCATCAATCATAACAGGTGGGTGCAGCAGCCCTTTAACGGGCACATGGCGTCTGCCGCCGATCTGGGCAACGCCGGCAAGATCACCGACCGCAACAAAGCCGTGCTGGCGCACAGTGAGGACGGCAAGCGTTATTATGCCGATGACAGCACCACGCGCGAGGCGCTGCTGCATGTGGTGGGTGACGAGAGCCTGAATATCTCCACCGGTATCCAGAGCCGTTACCGCACCAGTCTGTCGGGCTACAACTTCATCGTCGGCGCCGGACTGCCCGAATCCCTTCGCCCCAACAGCGATATCAGCCTGACGGTCGACGCGAACGCCTGTCGCGCGGCATACGCGGCGCTGGGCAGCCACAAGGGCGCCTGCGTTGTTTACAATTATAAAACGGGCGAGGTGCTCTGCGACGTGAGCACCCCGAGCTACGATCCCGCCGATCCGCCGACCATCACCGAGGAGAATGAGAGCGAGTATGACGGCGTGTATCTCGATAACGTCGTGTCCTCGACCTTCACCCCCGGCTCAACCTTCAAGATCATCACCGCCGCCGCGGCGATCGAGAACATCCCCGATATATACAGTCAGAGCTTTACCTGTAACGGTTCGATCGACATGGACGGCAACCCGATCACCTGTGAGTCCGCCCACGGCACCCAGAGCTTTTCCGAGGCGTTCGCCAACTCCTGCAACTGCGCGTTCGCTCAGATCGCGGTGCAGGTCGGCGATGAAAAAATGAAAGCCACCGCCGAGAAGCTGGGCTTCAACAACGACAGCTATATGATGAGTGAGATCCCCGTAGCCAAAAGCCATTATGACGCGACCGGCATGGGCAACAACAGCCTTGCGTGGTCGGGTATCGGACAGCAGGAGGATCTGGCGAATCCGATGCTCATGGCGATGATCGCCTCCTCAGTCGCCAACGGCGGCACTGCCGCTTCGCCCTACATCGTCAACGACGACGGCAACCTGATCAACAAGCTCAACATCACCATCAACAAGAACAAGGACGTCGGCATGCTCTCCTCCGACACCGCAGCGAAGGTCAAGGAGCTGATGCGCGGCTCCGCCGACGGCTACTCGGCACGCGGCGTCAGTATCGCCGGACTGCCGTTCTGCGCCAAGACCGGCACCGCCGAGGTCGGTCACGATAAGGAGCCGACCGCATGGTTTGTCGGCTTCATCGACGACCCGAGCCATCCCTACGCCTTTGCCGCGGTCGTGACCGAGGGCGGCTACGGCATCACTGCCGCCACCCCCGTCGTCAGCGCGGCGGTGAGCGCTTTGGTTAGTTAGGAGTTAGGAGTTAGGAGTGAGGAGTTAATGGTGGACTCCGTCCACACCTGATTTACAATTAAATCGAGCATAACAAAACGCTTGCACCTCTAAAAAAGAGATGCAAGCGTATATTTTTTCTATCTATCTGTTTGAGCGCAGCGAGTAACCGAAACTCCTCACTCCTCACTCCTCACTAAAAGAAGTCCTACTTCTTTTTAAACCCATCCTTCAAGCTGACACTTCTATTAAAGATCATCTTCTCCTTGGTGCTGTCGGGGTCGATGCAGAAGTAGCCGGTGCGCATGAACTGGAAGTAGGCAGGCGCTTCAAAATCGGCGATCGCTCTCTCCGCCTTACAGCCCTCGACGACCTTGAGGGAGTCGGGGTTGATGAAGTCGAGGAAGTCCCTGCCGTCTGCCTCGGGGTCGGCGACGCTGAACAGGTTATCATACAGGTTGCAGGTCGCGTCGAGCGCGTTCTCAGCGTCTACCCAGTGGATGGTGCCGCGCACCTTTCTGCCGTCGGGCGTGTTGCCGCCGCGCGTCAAAGGATCATACTCGGCGTAGACCTCGACGACGTTGCCGTTCTCGTCCTTTTTACAGCCGGTGCATTTGACGATGTAGGCGCTTTTCAGACGCACCTCGTTGCCCGGGTACAGGCGCTG
>DGUQ01000147.1:252-4219 GCA_002394725.1 Ruminococcaceae bacterium UBA4306 | reverse complement strand
TACTTCTTGATCGGCTCCTCCATAAAGTCGCCGCGCTCGATCCAACACTCGCGGGAGAAGGTGACCTCTCTCGTGCCGTCGGCTTCATTGTTCGGGTTGTTCTCCACACGGAAGGTCTCGCTCTGCCCCTCGGGGTAGTTGGTGATGACGAGCTTGACAGGGTCGAGCACGACCATCACGCGCTGCGCGGTCAGGTTCAGATCCTCTCTGAGACAATGCTCAAGGAAGCTGTACTCCACAGTGGAGTTGACCTTGCTCACGCCGATGCGGTCGCAGAAGTTGCGGATCGATCGGGGCGTGTAGCCGCGTCTGCGCAGACCGCAGATCGTGGGCATACGCGGATCGTCCCATCCGCTGACGGTGCCGCCTTCGACCAGCGCGCGGAGCTTGCGCTTACTCATGACCGTGTGGTTGATGCCCAGTCGCGCGAACTCGATCTGGCGCGGCTTAGAGGGCAGGGTGACGTTGTCGCGCACCCAGTTGTACAGCGGTCGGTGATCCTCGAACTCGAGGCTGCACAGGCTGTGGGTGATGTGCTCCATCGCGTCCTCGATGGGGTGGGCAAAGTCATACATCGGGTAGATGCACCACTTGTCACCGGTGCGGTGATGGTGCAGGCGGTTGATGCGGTAGATGACCGGATCGCGCATGTTGAAGTTGCCCGACGCGAGGTCGATCTTCGCGCGCAGGGTCATTTTGCCGTCCTCCACCTCGCCGTTCTTCATCTTCTCAAAGAGGGTGAGGCTCTCTTCGATCGGGCGGTCACGGTAGGGGGACTTGGCTGGAGTGGAGAGGTCGCCGCGGTATTCGCGCATTTGCTCGGGGGTTAGCTCGCAGATGTAGGCGAGCCCCTTCTTGATCAGCTCGACCGCCGCGTCATACATCTTGTCAAAGTATTCGGACGCGTAATAGAAGCGATCCTCCCAGTCAAAGCCCAGCCATTTGATATCCTCTTGGATTGCGTCGACGTACTCCACATCCTCCTTGGTGGGGTTGGTGTCGTCCATACGCAGGTTGCAGACGCCGCCGAACTTGAGCGCGGTGCCGAAGTTGATGCAGATCGCCTTGGCGTGACCGATGTGCAGGTAGCCGTTCGGTTCGGGAGGAAAGCGCGTGTGCACCTTCATCCCTGCGTAGTCGCCGTCCTCGGCGATGTCCTTTTCGATCATGGTGTGGATAAAGTTCGAGGACATCTCCTCGGTGTTTTCCACGATTTTCTTGTCTTCTGTCATATACATTCCCTCATTTAATCATGAATTGCGTCGGCAATTCAAATCATGCCGCGACATGCGTGTCCGGCAAATCACGGCAAAGCCAATTCACGCCGTAGGCAAATCATAATGATTTGACAGCAGAGCTGTCATGAATTGAACATTGTTCATGAATTGCACCGTCGGTGCATGATTTGTGCTGCGCACATTATTTCAATTTCTCCAGCCCGAGCGCCATTCTTCTCAGGCTCTCTTCTTTGCCCAGAATGTCGAGGATCTCGATCGCGCCGCCGGGGGTGACGGTTTTGCCTGCCACGGCGATACGCGCCGGCCACATCACGGTGCCGTTCTTGACCTCGAGCTTCTGCGCTAATCCGATCAGCGCGTCGTGGATGGCATCATGATCCCAGTTCTCCAGTGCGGAGAGCTCGTCAAACACCGCTTTCAGCATCACTGGCGCGTTCTCAAGATTGGTCTTGCTCTTTTTATTGACAAAGAGCTCCTTATCGTACTCAGGCAGCGCCGCGAAGAAGTCGATCTTCCCGGGGATGTCGGTGAGCTTGGTGGTGCGCTGCTGCAGGATCGCCGCCAGCTTGTGATAATCGAGCGCTTTATCGCCCAACGCTTCTTTGAAGTACGGGGTGCAGATCTCAACAAATTGCTCGTTGGTCATCGCCTTGATATACTCGCCGTTGAACCATTCGAGCTTGTCGTAGTCGAATACCGCGGGGCTCTTGCTGATGCCGCTGATATCGAAGGCTTTTGTCAGCTCTTCAAGCGTAAAGATCTCTTGATTATCCTTCGGGCACCATCCGAGCAGGGCGATATAGTTGATGATCGCCTCGGGCAGGTAGCCCTCCTTGATCAAGTCCTCAAAGCCCGTGGAGCCGTGGCGCTTGCTGAGCTTCGACACAGAGCCGTCCTCGTTCTTGCCGTTGATCAGCGGCAGATGGATGTAGGTCGGGATCTCCCAGCCGAACGCCTCATACAAGAGGTTGTATTTGGGCGTGGAGCTCAGATACTCACTGCCGCGCACGACATGGGTGATGCCCATGGTGTGGTCGTCGATGACATTGGCGAAGTTGTAGGTCGGGTAGCCGTCCTGCTTGATCAAAATCTGATCCTGCAGCTCGCTGTTGTCCACCGTGATCTCGCCGAACACCGCGTCCGTAAAGGTGGTGGAGCCTTCGATCGGCATCTTCTGACGGATGACGTAGGGGATGCCTGCGTCCAATTTTTCTTGTATCTCTTCCTCGCTGAGATCGCGGCAGTGACGGTCATAGCCGCCGCCGACGGTCTCGTTCTGGAGCTTTTCCAAACGCTCCTTGGTGCAGAAGCAGCGGTATGCCTTGCCCTCTTTGATCAGCTGTTCGGCGTAGGGCAGGTACATATCCTTGCGCTCGCTCTGCACATAGGGGCCGTAGTCGCCGCCGATATCGGGACCCTCGTCATGCTGTAAGCCGGCGGTCTTGAGCGTCTTGTAGATGACGTCCACCGCGCCCTCGACATAGCGTTCCTGATCGGTATCCTCGATCCTGAGGACAAAGGTGCCGCCCTGACTTTTGGCGACCAGATATTCATACAGCGCCGTTCTCAGGTTGCCGACGTGCATGAAGCCTGTCGGACTGGGCGCGAAACGTGTTCTTACCTTACTCACTTTTGTATCCCTCATCAATCGGTTTGTGACATTTTTTATATTTCTTGCCCGAGCCGCACCAGCAGGGGTCGTTGGGACCGGGCTTTTTGTTCTTTTTCTTGACAACGGTCTTGTTGGTCGACACGGTGCCGTCGCCCGAGAACTCGGTGGGCTTTGCGACCTGCTCGCGCTTGAGCCCCAGCTCCACCGCGGAGGGCTTGGGCTTTCTGTCCTCTTCGGTCTTGAGGATGACCTGATGGGCTGCCGCCGCCTTTTCTTCCATCTCCCTGCGCTTGGCTTCGAGCTCCTCGCGCTTCTTCTGGATCTCATACACGCGTTTAGGCGCGACAAGGATCAGCTTGGCGGTCTCCTGACGGATGGTTTCGATCATCTCGTCAAACATATCGAAGCCCTCGATACGGTACTCGACGACCGGATCGCGCTGACCGTAGGCGCGCAGGCGGATGCCCTGCTTTAACTGATCCATATTGTCGATGTGCTCCATCCAGTAGGTGTCGACGCTCTTCAACAGATAGATGCGCTCCATCTCGCGCATGGTCTCGGAACCCACCAGCTCCTCGTTCTCCTCATAGAGCTTGGCGGCTCTTTCCTGCAATTCCTTGATCAGATATTCCTTATCGGTTCTTTCGAGCTCGTCCTTGGTAAAGCTGAACTTGTTATCGTCGTCGATCAGCCAGCCGCGGTACAGCTCATTGAGACCGGGCAGGTTCCAGTTTTCTTTATCCATATCGTCGGCGCAGAACATGTTGACATTGTTCTCGATGGTATCATTCACCATCTTCACAACGGTATCGTGCACGTCCTCGCCGTCAAGCACCTGATTACGCTGACCGTAGATGATCTCACGCTGACGGTTCATGACGTCGTCGTAGTCAAGGACGGATTTACGGATCGCGAAGTTGCGGCTCTCGACCTTCTGCTGGGAGCTTTCCACGATGTTGGTGAGCATCTTGCTCTCGATCGGCTGATCCTCCTCGATGTTCATGCGGTCGAGGATCATACCCATCCTCTCGCCGCCGAAGATACGCATCAGGTCGTCCTCGCAGGAGAGGAAGAACTTGCTCTTACCCGGGTCGCCCTGACGGCCGGAACGTCCGCG
>DGUQ01000147.1:0-162 GCA_002394725.1 Ruminococcaceae bacterium UBA4306 | reverse complement strand
CGTGGCGCTCCGTACCGATGATGTATAAGCCGCCTGCCTGACGGACTTTGTCCGCCTCGGCGTTGATCTCTTCTTTATGGCTGTCATAGTATTCCTGATACTTTTGACGCGCTTCCTTGATGACCTCGTCGTCGGTATCGGCAAAGCCCGTCGCCTCGGCGA
>DGUQ01000154.1 GCA_002394725.1 Ruminococcaceae bacterium UBA4306 | reverse complement strand
CAATGGTGCGCATATTGTGCAGACGGTCGGCGAGCTTGACGATGATCACGCGGATATCGTTGCTCATCGCGATCAGCATCTTGCGGACATTCTCCGCCTGACGTTCTTCACGGTCGGTGAACTTGATCTTGCTGATCTTGGTCAGTCCGTCGACGAGATTCATGACGTCTTCGCCGAACGCGTCGCCGATCTGATCGAGGGTGACGTCGGTATCCTCGACGGTATCATGCAGCAGCCCTGCCACGATCGAATCGGTATCCATGCCCATCTCGGCAAGAATACAGGCAACAGAGGTGGGGTGCAGAATGTACGGCACGCCCGACACACGGCGCTGATCGCCGTGGGCGAGATTCGCGAACTCATACGCCTTCTTGATTTTCTTTTTGTTATACCTGACGTTGCTTTTATCGAGCAGCGACAGCAGTTCGTCAAAGTCCTGATAATGGACTACATCATTCATCCAAGCTCACCTCCCTGAGTTTCGTGATAATAACGGATGTATCCAGATCGACCTTCGCGCCGACCTCACACATCTTGATGGTAAAATCATACATGCCCTCATCGATCTCGATCAGCCGCAGTTCATTCATACATTCCAGGATCACGCGCAGCTTTCCGTAGCCGATATCGGAATCGATCCGATACAACAGGCTGTCAAAGGGGTAGCGATACCCTCCGTTCGCTCTGAGGAACCGATAGACGACCGCGAACTCGGAGCGGTCGGGCAGGAGCGAGCTTGCCTCCTGCGCCGAAATGCTCTCGCCGCGGCAGAAGCGCTCGAAGCACTCCTTGGAGCGGAGCATCTCATCCTCCTCCCTGTCCGCGAATCGCATATCACGGATGAAGATCGACAGGCTCTCATTGTTATTATATGTATTGATATCCAGCGTAACCGCCAGATCGACCATATCGCCGGCAGCATACGGGAATTCCGCGAGGGTCGTGGAGAACCGCAGGGCGTATACCGTGCTGTCACCGCGCGACAGCGTCAGGCGCAGGTGCTTACCGCCGCCGATCTCACGGATATCGCGCAGGGTCATGTTGTACAGCCCGAACAGCGGCGTGGGATTCCCCGCGCCGAACGGTTCAAGCAGGCTCAGTCCCCGAACAAGCTCCACGCTCAGCTGCGCGGGATTGAGCTTGCAGTCCAGCTCCAGCACCGGCTGCGGAACCGGATGGGTCACGGTATAACGGTTGATCCGCTGAATGAAGTTTTCGATTTGATCGCGCCTGATCCCAAAGCCGACCGCCATCGGATGACCGCCGCATTGGGTAAGGATATCGGAGCAGGAGAACACCGCGTCGATCAGCGAAAAGCCGCTGACCGATCTGCCGGACGCGCGGCACACATCGCTCTCCATCGAGATCACCACGGCAGGCTTTGCGTACACCTCTTTGATACGTGAGGCGACGATACCGATCACACCCTTGTGCCAGCCCTCACCGCACACAACGATCACAGGGTTATTCACAAGGGAGGGATCCTGTCGGATCATCTCGTCGATCTCGCTGAGGATATCGCGCTCGATCTGCTGGCGCTCCATATTATCGGAGCTCAGCTCCGCGGCAATGTCCGCCGCGTATTCTTCATCATCCGTCAACAACATCGTGACAGATTTTTTGGACAGTCCGAGCCGTCCGCCGGCGTTGATACGCGGCACTATGGTAAAGCTCAGATTGCCTGCGGAGATGCTCTTACCGCTCAGACCGGCGTCCTCAACCAGCGCGGCGATGCCCATGCGATCGCCGTTATTGATATGGCGCAGACCGTTCTTGACCAGCACACGGTTCTCACCGCGCAGGGCGACGATATCGCCCACGGTGCCGATCGCGGCAAGGTCGGAGTAGTTCTCTAACAGCCCGTCCACATCGGCATATTCGCCCTCGATCGCCTGTACCAGCTTGAAGGCGACGCCGACGCCTGATAATTCTTTGAAAGAACTATCGCAATCGGGACGATGCGGATCGACCACCGCTACCGCGTCGGGCAGGGTATCGGGAACCGCGTGATGATCGGTGATGACGGTATCGATCCCGAGCGTTTTGGCATATGCCACCTCATCGACGGCGGCAATGCCGTTATCGACCGTGATGATCAGCTTGACGCCGCGCTCATACAAGCGGTCGGTCGACTCGCGGTGCATGCCGTAGCCCTCGGTCTCACGCGAGGGGATGTAATACATCGCGTCCGCGCCGATATCGGAAAGATAGGAGTACAGCAGCGCGGTCGAGGTAACGCCGTCGGCGTCAAAGTCGCCGTAGACGCAGATGCGTTCGCCGTCTTCGATCGCCCTTTGGATCCGCTCTACCGCCTTGTCCATATCCTTGATTTCGAACGGGGACGAGGTGAGCGTCTCATTCGACAGAAAGTCGATGATCTCCTCCTCCCCGGTAATGCCGCGGATATCGAGCAGCATGGCGATCAGCATGGGAAGGTCATAGCGCTGAGAGATGGCGACCGCGTTGTCTTTATTCAGTTTTCGGGTCACCCATTTTTTCATCTGCTACTCCTTAAGCAACCGAGAACAAATCCGAACTCGGTCACTGATCGTATTCAATAGAGAGATCACTCTCTCGCTGTATGCAACAGTTGTTTTGCGTGATTGAGCGCGCTGTCGGTGATCTGTTCGCCGCCGACAATCCGCGCGAGCTCCCTGATCCTGCCGTCCTCATCCAGAGAATCGACCTGTGTAAAGG
>DGUQ01000177.1:550-2854 GCA_002394725.1 Ruminococcaceae bacterium UBA4306 | reverse complement strand
CGGTACGGACAGCGGAAAGATCACCTTCGTAAACACATGGATACCGTTACAGCCCAGATCCTGAGCCGCTTCGATCAGCGAGGAATCGATCTTGCTCATCACGGCATGCAGGGGCAGGATCATGAACGGTAAAAACTCATAGACCATTCCGACAACCACCGCGCCGGAGTTACCGATCAGGGTGACGTCGACGCCGAGGAGATTGAGCAGCATATCGAGAGGGCCGTAGTTTTGCAGGATCAAGACCCACGCGTAGATACGCAGCAGGAAGTTCATCCACATCGGCACCATCAAGAACATGATGATCATACTCTGGGCGCGCTCGGAGCACCGTGAGATGGAATACGCCAGCGGATATGCCAGCACCAGACAGATCGCGGTAGAGATCAGCGCGATCCCTAAGGAATACAGAAATACTTCACTGTATACGGAAGCGTTTTGGAACGGCTCAAGGGAAAACTGCCCTTGATCGTTTGTAAACGCGAAGTAGATCACCATCAGCAGCGGAACGATGGTGAATACCAGCATCCAGCCGAGATACGGGATAGCAGGGCGTTTTGACTTCATCGGCTTACACCTCGCTGATCTCGGCTTGACCGAAATCGAAACAGAGAGGAACATAGGTGGCGACCTGCTCATCGATATCGCTCTGCATGATCCACTTGCGCTCGTCGGACTCGAGGATGATCTCGTTGTGCTCACCCTTCCAGATGACCGACTCGATATAGACCTCGTCAAGATGACCGACGCCGTCGCCGGCGATAGACAGCGCCTCGGGCGGCAGGACGATCTTGATCTTCTTGCCCTCCTCAAAGTAGGTGTCGGGGATGGTGACCTCTACGCCTTCGAGGAGGATGGTGGTAGTGTTATTTTCTTTATCAGAATAATGAACATCCGTAATGATGTCATTCGTGGGATTTTGGAACATCTTCTCCATGATATGGATGTTGAACGGATCGACGCGCATGCCGATGGTCTCCCCCACCTTCTGCGCGACGGTGGAGTGGATCAGCCACAGGCAGTTGTTGCACTTGACGCTGATCTCGAAGTGAACGCCCTTAAAGATGACGTCCTCGACAACGCCGTTGAGCTTTGCCTGATCGGGAGCGACCACTTCCACATCCTCGGGGCGGATGACGACATCCACGGGCTGATTTTTCGCAAAACCCTTGTCCACACAGTCAAGCTCGGCCCCGAGCAGACGCACCTTGCAGTCCTCGAGCATGACGCCGTTGATGATGTTCGCCTCACCGATGAAGTCGGCGACAAAGGCGTTGGCAGGCTCATTATAAATATCCTCAGGCGTGCCGACCTGTGCGATCACGCCGTTGTTCATCACGCAGACACGGTCGCTCATGGTCAGGGCTTCTTCCTGATCATGGGTGACGTAAACAAATGTCTTTTGGGTTTTTTGCTGAAGCTGTTTTAGCTCGATCTGCATATCCTTTCTCAGTTTCAAGTCGAGTGCGCCGAGCGGCTCATCCAACAACACGACCTTGGGGTCGCATACCAGTGCGCGCGCGATCGCGACGCGCTGCTGCTGACCGCCCGAGAGCGATCGGACAGGGCGCTTTTCATAGCCCTTGAGATCGACCACGGCGAGCATCTGCCTGACCGTTTTCTCGATCTCTGCCTTCGGCAGCTTCTTGAGCTTTAAGCCGAACGCGACGTTGTCGAACACGTTCAAATGCGGAAACAACGCGTATTTCTGGAATACGGTATTGACACTGCGCTTATGGGGCGGCACATCGTTGACCTTTTCACCCTCAAAATACACCTCGCCGCTCTGAGGCGTTTCAAAGCCGGCGATAATGCGCAGGGTGGTCGTCTTACCGCAGCCGGAGGGTCCGAGCAGGGTAATGAACTCCTTGTCATAGATGTCGAGGCTGATATTGTTCAATATCACCTCATTCGAGTACTTGAAATTGATATCCTTCAAGGATACGACAGAATTTTGCTTCAACTATCTAACCTCCTTGGTTTAGACCGCCGCGGCGGTTTTTCCGGGATCATATCATCACCGACATGGCATGTGAGATTTCTCACATTGATAACTGACCGAAAAACAGCCTTAACGGTTCTAGCGCTTTTACGCTTTACTGCAATACATCAGCATAAGCATACAGTTATCAATTATATATGCAAGGCCGTATTTTGTCAACAAATCTACGTGAAAAATTGACTAAAATAATCGACTATTTTTCTCTTATAGTTAGAATCATGTCATATTGACTTTTCGTATGAATCAGCTATAATAGAGATGACTATGTAAGTTCACAATTTGGCATATTCTGCCATCATTCA
>DGUQ01000177.1:0-487 GCA_002394725.1 Ruminococcaceae bacterium UBA4306 | reverse complement strand
CTCTTTTCATAGGCAAAGGAGAATGATAATGTTCCAGATCTTTAAAGAACATCAGGGCTTCGGCAAGCAGATCATGCTGCTCGCCAAAAACGAGCTCATCAAGAAATATAAGGGCGCGGTCATCGGACCTCTCTGGTCGGTGGTAAAGCCGCTGTTCACCCTGTTTGTCTACTGGTTCGCGTTTGAGGTCGGTCTCAAGAGCGCCGGTAACGTCAAGGTCATCTTCCCCGAGCTCGGCAAGGCAGGCGGCACCTTTGAATACAGCCGTTTTTTGTTCATGCTGATCGGCTTCATCCCCTGGTTCTTCATCAACGAGAGCATCGTTCAGGGCGCGAAGTCCATTCGTGAGAACCGCCAGTTCGTCAACAAGGTCAGCTTCCCCGTATCCACCATCATGACCTATACCTCTGTCGCGCGGCTGTATGTCCACATCTTCCTCTTGGGGCTGATGTACCTGTATGTCACCTTTGTCGGCGGCACCTACAAG
>DGUQ01000151.1 GCA_002394725.1 Ruminococcaceae bacterium UBA4306 | reverse complement strand
CTCGACCGCCGAGGAAGTAGTCCTCATTATTGCTCTGTTTGCTGTTCAAGGCGCCGATGAGGATCATCACGACCATGTACACAACAAACGCAACGAGGATGACAATGGTGTTTGTTGACATTCTTTTCCCTCCAATAATTGATGTAGGGGAGGGGCTTGCTCCTCCCGAAATCGAGGCTTGCCCTCCCGAAAGATAGCGGAATCTTCCGCAAAAGCTTAGTTGTATCTTACAACACCAATATATCTTAGCACATTAAAACGTGAAAATCAATATAGAATAAAGTATAGACGAAATTGAATACTAAATTTGATTAATAATAGAAAAAGTCTGTTATTTAGCTAAATATCAAGTAGACTAAATAACAGACTGAATAAATGACGAAAAAGTTTTTAGGCGCGGATCGCGCTGAGCATCAGCGGCATGACGGCGCCGGCGTATTCCGCTAGGGAGTACTCGCCGCCGTGCAGACACCAGTCGTACAACAGCGCTCTTTCGGCGATCGCGTACAGGCGCACGATCTCCGCGGAGGACTTTTGCTGTGTGATCTCACCGCGTTCCTGTCCCTGTACGGTCAGCTTTTTGAGTAGGCGGTAATACAGACGGTTGCGGTCGAGCAGCTCCTTTTGTCCGCGCTTACTCAGCTGCTGCGCGTACAGGCGCGAGAGCAGCTCGATGTCGATGTTATTCTCGATCATCATACACAGCTCACGCGTGAGGTACAGCATATTGTCAATGGCGTTCTTATTGTAGTCGAGCTGTTGTTCCAGCTCGCTGTATTTCTCGTCAAAGAGATAGGCGAGGGAGCCGATCAGGCTGTCTTTGCTCTCAAAGTAGTGATAGAACGAGCCCTTGGACGTGCCCGACAGTTTGATGATCTCGTCCACGGTGGTGTTGTCAAAGCCCTGCTCGTAAAAGAGCTTCCACGCCGCCGAGACGATCTTGCTCTTGGTATGATTGTTGGATTTATTCATAGCGTCACGACCTTTCGTGTATAGACTCTATTCTATACTTGGGTTGATATCTTGTCAAGATTGTGGTTTATGCCGTACCATACATCAAAAACGATCTCTACGGAAATGTTCATTTCCTTAACCGACGTGGTTCGTGTTTCAACGCCCTGCCGCGGTACGTCGAGGGCGCCGTACCCTACAAATTCTCTGCAATGTTTCTCGTAGGGGATGACGCTTGCGACATCCCGAAACACTTCCGCTATATCCCACACCCTATGGATCAACTGCTTATCCTTCGCTTGCGTGCATCGCGCACTGACACAAAATTTCTCCTATATATTGTAAATAATCATTATTTGTAGTATAATAACGATATATATGCTTCTGAGGGAGTGACATTTTTGGAAGACAATCTGATATTTACACGCCGACTGTGGGCGGAGATCAATATGAATTCCATTCGTGAAAACTACGAAGCGATTCGCGCCGCGATCGGCGAGGGCGTCAAGCTCTGCTGCGTCGTCAAGGCGGACGGCTACGGTCACGGCGCTGTGGAGATCTGTAAGCTCTACCATGAGTTGGGGGTCGATTTCCTCGCGGTATCCAATCTGGATGAGGCGTTGGAGCTGCGCAGAGCGGAGATCACCGAGCCGATCCTCATCCTCGGCTATACGCCGGCGAACCGCTGTCGTGATCTGAGCCGACAGAATATCTCGCAGGCAGTGTACAGCCTCGACTACGCAAAGGAGCTGTCGCATTGGTGCGAGGAGTTCAGCGTGGAAGTCAAAACGCACATCAAGCTCGACACCGGCATGAGCCGCATCGGATTTATGTGTCAGGAATTCCCGAGAGATAATGATTCTATAAAAGAAATAAAAGAAGCGTGCAGCCTGCCGCATATCATCCCCGAGGGCGTGTTCACGCATTTTGCGGTCGCGGATGACGGTGATCAGGGCGAGGCGTATACGACCAAGCAGTATGAGAATTTTACCCACACGGTGGACGAGCTGGAGAGGCAGGGGATCCGCTTTGCGATCCGCCACTGCTCCAACTCCGGCGCGATCATGGATTATCCGTCCATGCGCCTCGATATGGTCAGGGCAGGTATCGTACTGTACGGCTACGCGCCTTCGAGCAGTATGCGCCATCAGCTTGATCTCAAGCCTGCCATGCGGCTCAAGACCTTGATCTCACATGTCAAGACGATCAAAGCCGGTACGACCGTCAGCTACGGCCGCACCTTCACCGCCGAGCACGATATGCGGATCGCTACCGTACCGGTCGGATATGCCGACGGCTACATACGCGCGTATGCCGAAAAGGGGTATATGTTCGTGTGGGACGAGACGAAGAAATTCGGTAAGAACTGCCCGATCATCGGACGTATCTGCATGGATCAGACCATGCTGGACGTGACCGACTTCCCCGAGGCGAAGGTCGGCAATGTGGTCGTTGTGTTCGGCAACGGCAAGGACGGTGAGCCGACCGCCGAGGACGTCGCCAAGTGGGGCGATACCATCAGCTATGAGGTGCTCTGCGCTGTATCAAAGCGCGTCCCAAGACTGTACCGAACCAACTGGATCACAGAGAATGTGGTATATAAATTGTAGGGGAGCGGCTTTGAGGAGTTGTCCAAATCTATGATTTGGCATACAACTCCCATGCAACAGCGCTCCAAGAGCGGATCTATCCGCTCTTGGCTAAGCGCCACTGTGCTCCTCCCGTGTCACCATCGGTGACATTTGCGAAGCAAAGGATATTATTTCATTTCATAGAAAATAATAATTAAAGCGTTTCGGTGGGAGTAAACCCCCACCCTACAAAATGATGGTGAATATATGAAACTATTAGTAGTAGATGGAAACAGTATATTGAACCGCGCGTTCTACGGCATCAAGCCGCTGACCACAAAGGACGGTCAGTTCACCAACGCGATCTACGGCTTTTTGACCATGTTCGAGCGTATGAAATCGGACGTCAAGCCGGACGCGGTGGCGATCGCCTTTGACCTCAAAGCCAAGACCTTCCGCCACAAGGCGTATGACCTGTATAAAGCGAACCGCAAGGGCATGCCCGAGGAGCTGCACATGCAGATGGCGCCGCTCAAGGAGCTTTTGACCGATCTGGGCTATCAGCTCGTCACCTGCGAGGGGTATGAGGCGGATGACATCCTCGGCACGCTCTCCAAAACGTGTGCCGACACCGGCAACACCTGTGTGATCGCGACGGGTGACCGCGACAGCTTGCAGCTCGTGAATGACAGCGTTTCTGTGCGCTTATCAAAGAACCTCAACGGCACCATGCTCTATACGCCCGACGTCGTCAAAGAGGAATACGGCGTGGAGCCGAAGAAGCTGATCGAGATCAAGGCGATCCAAGGGGACAGCTCCGATAATATCCCCGGCGTTGCCGGGATCGGGCCGAAGGGCGCGACCGAGCTGATCCAAAAGTACGGCGACATCGACTATATCTATGAGCACCTCGACGAGCTCGATATCAAGCCCGGCATGAGGGCAAAGCTCGAGAAGTCGAAGGATAACTGCTTTATGAGCCGTATGCTGGGCGAGATCTGCCTGACCGCTCCGATCGATACCGAGCTCGATCACTATCTGGTCGGCGAGGGCGATAAAGCCGCCGCCGCACGGATGATGGCACGGCTCGAGCTGTTCTCGCTGATCAAAAAGTATGATCTGGAGCTGTCGGAGGACAAGGTCGTCGAGCAGGACGAACAGCGGACGTTCAAGGTGACGGAAGCCGACAGCGGTACGATCGATAAAATTCTTTCAGAGAATAAAGAACTCTATATTTATATTTCTTTTGAAGAAAATAAGGGTGCTCACGGCGAAAGCGTACGGTATGCACAGCCAACGCTCGCTTATATTTCTACAGAAGAATTATTATACAAAATTAATTCTACAGAAGAAATAAAAAGAATCCTGAACAGCGGCAAAAAGCTCTATACGGACAACAGCAAGCCGATCTTTGCTTACTGTGACCGCGAGGGGATTGAGGTGGATATCGCCTTTGATACCTCGCTTGCCGCCTATCTGCTCAGCCCCTCGTCGTCGAGCTACGAGCCCGAACGCCTCTGCGCCGAGTACGGTATTCCTGTCGCGACGGCAGAGGATGGGGAAGAGGGCTTAGGCTTTATCCACGCGCTCCCTGCGCTGTGCAAGCGTCTTGCCGACGATATCCACGAGATCGCCAACGACCATCTGCTCTATGAGATCGAGATACCGCTTGCGCGCGTGCTGGCGCGGATGGAGAACCTCGGCTTTATGGTAGACGTTGAGGCGATTCGCCGCTACGGGGAACAGCTCAGCGTTGAGGTGGATGAACTGCAACAATCCATCTACGAGGACGTCGGCTGCGAGTTCAATATCAACTCACCCAAGCAGCTCGCCAAGGCGCTGTTTGAGGATCTGAATCTGCCGCCTCGTAAAAAGACCAAAAGCGGCTATTCGACGAACGCCGAGGTGCTCGAGAGCCTCTTGCCCCTGCACCCTGTGATCGCGAAAATATTGGAATACCGCACAGTCGCCAAGCTCAAATCGACCTACTGTGATTCGCTGATTGACAAGGTCGCCGACGACGGACGGATTCATTCCTCCTTCAACCAGACCGAGACAAGGACGGGGCGTATCAGCTCCACCGAGCCCAATCTGCAAAATATCCCCGTGCGTACCGAACGCGGTCGGGAATTCCGTCGCTTCTTTAAGGCAAAGGACGGCTGTGTGCTGGTTGACGCGGATTACTCGCAGATCGAGCTGCGAGTGCTCGCGCACATGGCAGGCGACGCCACCATGCGCAAGGCGTTTACCGATAATATCGACATCCACACCGTCACCGCTTCCGAGGTGTTCGGTGTGCCGATCGATCAGGTCACGCCGCTGATGCGTTCGCGTGCAAAGGCGGTCAACTTCGGTATCGTCTACGGGATCGGCGCGTTCTCATTGTCAAAGGATATCGGTGTTACCGTACGCGAGGCGCAGAAATATATCGACAATTATCTGGCGCGGTTCTCGGCGATCGACAGCTATATGAAGAAGACCATCGAGCAGGCAAAGGCGGACGGCTATGTGTCGACCCTCGAGGGCAGACGGCGTTATCTGCCGGAGCTTGCGGCATCCAACTTCAACACCCGATCGTTCGGCGAACGCGTCGCGCGTAACGCGCCTATCCAAGGCACCGCCGCCGATATCATCAAGATCGCGATGGTTCGGGTAGATGAACGGCTCAGGCGAGAGGGATTAGCGGCGCGCCTGATCTTGCAGGTGCACGATGAACTGATCGTGGAAGCGCCCGCGTACGAGAGCATGCAGGTCGCTATGCTCCTGCAGGAGGAGATGGAGAACGCGGTCAAGCTGACCGTGCCCCTCACTGCCGAAGCCTCGATGGGCGAGACGTGGTACGAAGCAAAAGGCTAGGCGCTTTCGCTAAATGAATACTGAAAACTGAAAATTAAAATTGAAGAATGAAGGGTGGGCGGATACGCGTATCCTGCCCACACCTGATTTGTTAATGTGGTGATAAAATGAAAAAGCTATTATTTGTATGTACCGGCAACACCTGCCGCAGTCCGATGGCAGAGGTGATTTTTAATTCTCTTGCAGAACAAAAAGGACTTGACTGGCGTGCCGAAAGCGCCGGCGTAGCCGCTGTGGCGGAGCGTCCCGCGTCCCAAAACGCGATCCAAGCGGTCGCGGAGATCGGGCTCGATTTGAATATGCACCGCACACGCTTTTTGCCCGAGATCGATTTGAATGAGTATTCGCTCTTTGTCGCTCTCGGTGAGGAGCACGCTGATATCCTGCGCTCCATCGGCATTCCTTCCAACATGGTACGCGTGCTGCATCGTGCGCCGAATGTGGATGATATCTATGATCTGAGGATGGACATCGTCGATCCCTACGGCGGCGATCTGAATGCCTACCGTCAGTGCCGCGATGATATCGTCGGCGCGGTCAAGGTATTGATAACCACCTTATGATGATCACAGCTATGCTGCCTGCTCATATAAAGCAGGTAAAGGCGCTTCTTGATACCTGTTTTGGTGAGAGCGCGTGGACGATGGAATCATTGCGCTCTCAGCTCGATAAGGCGGATTCGCACTGTACGGTGGCGGTGGAGGGTGATACGGTCATCGGCTTCCTTGCCTTTGAGCAGGTGTTGGACGAGGGCAGTATCGTTGATGTCGCCGTGCATCCCGATTATCGCAGGAGGGGTATCGCAAAAGCGCTGATCACATCCGCAGTCAACAGCGCGGAGGGGCTGCATACGGTTTTCTTAGAGGTGCGCGAGAGTAACGTGCCTGCCGTCCGGCTGTATGAAAGTTTCGGCTTTGAGCGGATCGGCGTTCGCAAGGGCTATTATCAAAAGCCCAAAGAAGATGCGGTGATCATGAATTTGTCAATTAGCGTATGTAATACGCCGAATCCTCGATGAAACGGAGAGGTTGTCCCCTCATCCGACCTTTTCGGCTTACAGAAGCCGAAAAGCCCACCTTCCCCCCCGAGGGGAAGGCTTTTCTGAATCCCGAAAGGTTGAATGGTTATGAAAATCTTAGCAATAGAAAGCAGCTGTGACGAGACCGCCGCGGCTGTGGTGGAGGACGGCAGAACCGTCCTCTCGAATATCGTCGCCTCTCAGGTGGAGGAGCACAAGCTCTACGGAGGCGTTGTGCCAGAGATCGCTTCCAGACGGCACGCGGAGGCGATCGTCGGCGTGGTGGATGAAGCCATCAAAGCGGCGGATTGTACGCTCGATAACATTGATGCGATCGCCGTCACCTATGCGCCCGGATTGATCGGCGCGCTGCTGGTGGGCGTGAATTTCGCGAAGGGTCTGTCCTTGGCGACAGGCAAGCCGCTGATCCCGACGCATCACCTGCGCTCTCATATCGCGGCAAATTATATTTCACATAAAGAATTAAAACCGCCGTTTTTATGCTTGGTCGTATCGGGCGGTCACAGCCATATCGTCGAGGTGCTCAGCTACACCGATATGCGTGTGATCGGCAAAACCCGTGATGATGCGGCAGGCGAGGCGTTTGATAAGGCGGCTCGCGCAATGGGCATCCCGTATCCCGGCGGCGTGGAGCTCGACAAGATCGCCGAAAACGGCGATGATTCCGCTTTCGTTATGCCGCATCCGCATGTGGACGGCGCGCCCTATGATTTTTCCTTCTCGGGGCTCAAGACCGCCGTCATCAACCTGATCCATAACAAACAGCAAAAGGGGGAGGAGATCCCCGTCGCCGACGTCTGCGCTTCCTATCGCAAGGCGGTGGTCGGATGTCTGACGGACAACTTTCTCAGAGCCGCCGAGGACTTAGGCTATACGACCCTCGTTACGGCCGGCGGCGTCTCGGCGAATTCCCTGCTCCGTCGGGAGCTCGAACGCTTATGTAAGGATAAATACACCCTCTATATGCCCGAAAAATACCTATGCGGTGACAACGGCGCGATGGTCGGCTCACAAGGCTACTATGAGTATCTGGACGGCAATATCGCCAAAAGCGACCTCAATGCCGTGGCGACTCTGCCGATCGACAAGAGGGGCTTTTGACGGCGTACATAGCCTAACGCCGCTTTGGCAAAGGCTCCCGTGCATATCAGCGCCGACGCGGTGAAATACTATGATGATGACAGAAACAGGATACGCCGTATCGATGACGCTGTCATACTTCTATTATGACGTAGGAATGATGATGAAAAGAGTATTATCCATCATAATCGCGATATTATTGACAGGCTGTCTGTGCTCATGCGGCTTTCTCGAGGCGTTTTCGATCGGTGAATTGCCGCACAGGACGGATGAGACCGTGGTGCCGTACCGAGAGATCGTGCCCGATCACCTGACCTACAGCGAAGGGTATCAGCCGGTGTCGTCCACTTATTCTTATGACGCGCTCCCTAAGGAGGGAGAAAAAAAGCTCTATCAAAGGCTCCTTAAAAGCTGTTATGATATCTCGCCGGATAAAACAGAAGAAACCGAGCGTTATGCCATGCCGAGGATCGATCTCACCGGTTACTCGCTGAGTGAAGCCGAGGTGCGCACCGTGTCAAAAGCGATCACCGACGATCATCCGGAGATCTTTTGGCTGACGGGTACGATAGGGTATTACAGCGACGACAGCATGACGGCGATCCAGATCTATTCGAATTTTTCTCCCGAAGAGGTCAAAACGCGCGTCAACGCCATGCGTGCGGTCGCGAATGAATTCTATGCCACCGTTCCCGACGGACTGTCTGAGTCGGAACG
>DGUQ01000152.1 GCA_002394725.1 Ruminococcaceae bacterium UBA4306 | reverse complement strand
GAGCGAAGGTCGGCCGCGGCTCGAGCCCCTTGCCGTAGCTGTTGACGTTCTGACCGAGCAGGGTGATGTCCTTATAGCCCTGTTCGATCATCTCCTTCGCTTCCTTGATGATGATCTCGGGCTGACGGCTGCGTTCTCTGCCGCGCACATACGGCACGATACAGTAGGTGCAGAAGTTGTCACAGCCGTACATGATCGGCAGCCAGCCCTTGAACCTGCCGTCGCGGCAGGTCGGGATGCCCTCATAGACCTTTTTGTCGTCGTTATCACGGACAAAGACGCGTGAGCCGTCCACAAGACTCTTATAAAGAAGCTCGGGGAACTCGTGCATGCAGTGGGTGCCGAACACCAAGCCGACAAAGGGAAAGCTGTCGTGGATGCGCTCCATGACATGCTCCTGCTCCATCATACAGCCGCATAACGCGATCAAGATCTGCGGATGGCGGTGCTTGAGCTTTTTCAGCGCGCCGACATTGCCGAACACCCTGTCCTCGGCGTGTTCGCGTACCGCGCAGGTGTTGAACAGGATAAAATCCGCTTCCTCCGCATTCTCAGTGAAGCTGTAGCCTGCCTTTTGGAGCATACCCTTGATGCGCTCGCTGTCGGCGACATTCTGCTGACAGCCGTAGGTGCGGATATATGCCAAAGGAACCTCTCCGCGCTTGCGGATGCTCATCAGCTCGGCGGTCAGGTTCAGATATTCCATTTGACTGTCAGATATCTTGACGGTTTCAGACAAACTGTATTCCTCCGTTGCAATCGGTTGAGAACTTCTGCCACAGCTCCAACCCTCCGTCAGCTTTGCTGACAGCTCTCTTAGGAAAGGGAGCCTTTGGGCTTCGCAATGACAATTGATCAATGCGCATATTTGCACATTATAATCCTATTATCCGTAGTATTATAGCACAAGATATCCGCCTTTTCAAGCGTTTTTACGCAAAATATTGGGACTTGCGGCAAAAGAAAACCGTCTACCCAAAGGATAGACGATACGATTATTTCCAGATAAAGTTGATCGCGTCGGCATAGACGCACAGGCGGTATTCACAGCACCGATATTTTCGTTTCATCTCGCTCTCGGCAGAGGACAGCAGCTGCAGCTCGAGCTCATCGTTATTCGCGATAGAAGCAAAGGTGAACTGCGCGCGCAATGAACGGAGAAAATCGACTAGGGCGTCATCGTCCATTTGCATCCATTTGAATCGTTCTCCCCTGAGCATACAAAGCGTAGGCCTGTCCATATCGGGATCGGAAAAGTCATGTTTCCTGATCTCGACCGTGCACTCCCGATAATCCTTGTAGCGCTCGAAGTAAGTATCCTCGGAATAATCCTCACGGAAGATCCTGTATTCTCCGAACACCAACCTCAGAACACCGGAATCGAAGGATACGTCTGTCAAAAGCTGATCATGCAGCATACTGAACTGCACCACAAAATCATTATAATCAAAATGTCGCATACCATCACCGCAACAAATATATCACAGCATTCGACACAAGTCAATATGATACGACGCCGCTGTAGGATGGTACCGCGCCGACGATAACGGTCTGGGCGATCTCAAAGGCGGATTCGGTACTCACGGTCTCTTTGATCCTAATCGGGCCGTAGATCAAGAGATCAACGTACACCGTGATGGTGATGTGGTGGATCGTCTGGTTGATGCCGGCCGATTCAAAGCTGCTTTGGAATTCGCAGGAAACGGTCTGGGTACTGTCAACGGAAAACGAGATATCGGGGCCGAAATTCGACAGGAACACCAACCCCGTGAAGGTGCCGAGCCGTACGCTGACACCCTGCGTATGGGACAGAGCGTCGATAGCTTCCTGCGCCTGCGCGGTGATGAAGGTCTTGGCGGCGTTAACATAGGCGGCATTGGTCGAGATCGCGGCGACAGAGCCGTTGTCGTAGGTGATGTCGCACATCCTGTTCCCTATATCCGCGTGCTCTGATAAATAGTCATCCACCGCCATGGTGACCGCCTGCTCGGACAGCGTTTGCATATCGCGGATAATGACGTCGCGGAGCTGGTGCTTGACCGCCAGCTCCACATAAACGTCAAGCAGGATCAAAAGCGATAAGAATACGGCGGTATATTTGCGGAGCTTTCGTCGGACGGGAGAGAGTTTTTTGCGGCACAGCATCACGATCACCTCGTGATAGTTTATGCGAAAGGACGGAGGGTGTGAAAGGAGGAGTGAGGAGCGATGAGTTAGGAGTTGAGGTGCTGTCCAAATCTTTGATTTGGCATACAGCACCCATGCAAGGTTCTCCCAAGAAGCGGAGTATACTTGCGAACGCTGATCGGCTGAGAGCTACTGCGAGGAGTTAGAAGCGATACACTGTAGGGGTCGGCATTGGAACACGCGTGTCAAGTGTCAGCCCCAACAGCGCAGGTTACACAGGATTGTAGGGTACGGCGCTTGCCGACGTACCGCGGTAGGGCGTTGGATCACGCACCACGTCGGTTAAGGAAGCGGCTCGCTACCGTAGGGACGAGCATTGCTCATCCGCATGGCTGAAATGTTTGTTTCCTATCCCACGTTTTCGATAACAGAAACGCCCGTCATTCTCGGATGACCAATGGTCATCCCTACGGAAGCAGGGATATGCTCCGCCATTGGATAATATAGAGCGGAAGGGTTGCGGTACGTCATAAATGCCGTACCCTACGGAGAAATTGATCTGCTTCGCTGTAGGATGACATCTTGTCAGACACTCGGGATGTCGCAAGCGTCATCCCCTACATAATAAGGATCCTCACGACGACAAGAATAAAGGCGGCACGAACTCGGTCGTACCGCCTGTGTGGATCGGATTGAATCGGCAGATAGAGAAAAAATTATTTCTTCTCCTCTTTATCCTCTGCCTTATCTTCGGCTTTTTCGTCAGCCTTTTTGTCCGCGTCCTCGAGTGCGTCGATGTCCTCGTTGAGCTCGGAGAAATCGAACTCGATCTCGGCTTTGCAGTAGGGACATTCGAGACCGCCCTCGATCAGCGCGTCCTCGTCAACGATGGTGGTGTTGTTGCACGAGGGACAGGTGACTTCATAATACGCCTCGTCGTCGCTGAACTCGTCGGTATCCTTGTCGTAGGACGCACAGCCGTAATCGTCGCCGTAGAGTTCCTCTTCGACCTCGGCAAGATCCTCATCGATCTCATCGACCTGATTGCATACCTCGTCGACGACGTCCTCCATCTCGGCTACGTCATACGCCATATCCTCAAGAAGATCGATCATCGCCTTGATGACCTTGACCTCGTCGCGGTTTTCATCGAGCTTTAATCCGTCGGCAAGACCGCGGATATAAGCGATTCTTTCAGTCAGATTCATAATAACTCCTTAAAATTGAAACTTATGGAAACACTACAAAAACCATAGTGGGAGGAGCACAGTGGCGCTTAGCCAATCACGGATGAATCCGCTCTTGGAGCGCTGTTGCATGGGAGTTGTAAACCAAATCATAGATTTGGACAACTCCTCAAAGCC
>DGUQ01000123.1:2651-7660 GCA_002394725.1 Ruminococcaceae bacterium UBA4306 | reverse complement strand
TCATCAACAGAGATACATAGGAATAGGCCGCGATCGTCGAGATCAAGAGGATGACGACGCAGAAGAAGATGTCAAAGAACAGCTGTACGGGTCCTGCCGGAATCAGCTGAACGATCAACAAAGGAAGTACGCCGCAAATAAGGATCAGCGCTGCCGCGACCAGAACCGCCAGCAGGAAAAAGATGAGCAGCTCAACGAGCAGGTTCTTCCAGTTCTTTTTGAACAGCTCACGGGATTTGACGCCGGCTTCCTTCAGGGTCATGCCGTCGAGAAGCGCGCCGTGCAGGATGAAGCAATAGACAAACGCGACAACGGTCAGCAGCACGCCGACGATGATATATGCCGTCAAGAACAGCGGAGTCGCCTCGATGACCGACATAATAAACTTCGGGATATAGAAGTTCTGGGTCAGCGAGATAGAGAAGCCGAGTCCGAAGATCGGAGCGAGCACGACCGCGTAAAGGATAATGACAACGCCGCGCAGGCTCAAAAACTTCTTGAGCCCGACAAAGCCCTCTTTGATGCACAGCCAGACGTTTGGTTTTTCGCCGTTAAGTATCTTGTTGCAAAAGATGATCAGTGCGTTCAGCTCAACAGCGACGTAGATGGTCACCATCGCCAAAAGCAGGAGGATCATCACATAGCCCTGCCATCTGGTGAACAGGAAGGACAAATCGCCGCTGGTAACGGCAGCTTTACCGGATAAGCCCAACAGTAAGCTGCCCAGCACGGAAATGCCCAAGGTCACCAACGACAGGATGACGGTTGACACAAACTGGAACAACAGCAGCTGTGGGATCGCCTGTAAAAAAGGCTGAAAACGTTGTTTTAACTTCATAGTTCTTTCTCCTCTGAATCAATGTATGGTGATTATATTCTGCTTTGCCATAGGCAATGATCAGCACAAAAAAAGATTTGAAAGCAGGATATTGACGATGAATCGCATCTTTTTTATTTCATCCCGACTTTCCGTTTTAATATATCATAAAACGATCATAAATACAACAAAAATTATTTATTTGAAACAGAATTGTCATCAAATATGGTAAATAGTGATAGAAACAACCACATCCGCCGACTTGTCCTGCCGACGGATGTTATCTGAGGTTGCGTTTGTCAAAAAGCTTACGCTTCCTGCGATTCTTCAGAGTCTATCTCTGCGGATGGTTCATCCTCGCTTGACTGAACAGCGGCGTCGGATTCCTCAGTGGGAAGCTCCCCTGCCTTTGCCGCGCGTGCCTTGCTCATCTTTTCCAGCCACGGAATAAAGCGTTCGTCATAGATAAAGGTCAGGATCGCCGCGACGGGGATCGCCAGCAGGATACCGAGAATACCAAACAGATTACCGCCGACCGTGATCGCGATCAGCGTCCAGACAGGCGCCAGACCGATGGAGCTGGAGAACAAACGGGGCTTGATCACATAAGCGTCTAAAATCTGGATGCCGATGGTAAAGACCAGGAACCACAACGCGTAAGAGGGCTTGACCAGTACGAGTACCAATGCGCCGACCGCGCCGCCGATGATCGGACCGAACGTCGGGATCAGGTTCGCGACGCCGACGACAAAGGATACCAGCGGTACATACGGCATACCGAGGATCAGCATGAAGATCGCGTTGGAAATACCGATGATCAGCGCGTCAATGATATTACAGCCGATAAACTGGGTGAAGATATCGTGACAGCGGTTCCAAAAGCGCGTGTCGCTCTCATACTGTTTGGGGGTGAAGATCGCCTTGCGCAGTCTGCGCAGACCCGAGAGCAGGTACTTTTTGCTGAACAGGATATAGACCGCGAGGATCACGCCGATCAGAATGTTCAGCAGAATAGCGCCGATGTTCTTGGTGGTGCTGAGAATGGAGGACAGGTTTTGGGACAGGTTGTTGACAAAGTCGCCGAGCCAGTTCCTGACAGACGCCTCGATCGCGGACAGATCGATATGCAGACCGAAGCCGAGTGAATTGATCTGATTGACCGTTTTCTCGATGGTGGCATAGTAGGCGTCAGCATTCTCCATCAGCATGGAGATACTGCTGATCAGGTTAGGGATCAAGGTGCCGATAAAGACGATCAGTAACGTCAGCACAAGTATCAGCGCGATCACCGCCGAGAGAGTGCGGCGCAGGTTCTCTTTTTTTAGCTTAACAAAAACCTTGGTTTCAAAGAACTTGGCGACAGGGTCGATGATATAGGCGAGCACCAATCCGATGATGATCGGCGCCAACACCCTTGTGACGCCCTCAAAAAAGCCGGAGATCGAGTTGAAATTGGCGAAAACAATAAAGAAGATCGCTACCGCGCACAGGATACCTGCCGCGAGCGCGGTCAGCGCGTAGATCACCTTTCTGTTCTTGATCAGTCGATCGATTTTCTTCATCTGAACATCTCCTGTAACAATCTATATAATAAACGTATCACACTTTATACAAGAAATCAATACCCGTCCCACAATTTTCGCGGTTTTTCCGAGATCTGTCATTATAGATGAAGATTTCTCTTTGAGGATTCTTGCTATTTGCAAAAAGATATGATAGTATAGAGAATGAGTAAATACGGCTGTCAGAGGATTTGACAGAAAACGTCCTGTGCAACGTAATACAAAGCCGCAATAAAACCGAGGAGTGGGTTTATGAAAAATAAAAAAGCCGAAAAACCGCCGATCAAGCGCGTGCAGGCGACATATGAAACGGGTTTGACGAAGCAAGAGGTTGATGAGAGGATCCGGAAAGGTTATGTCAACGTCACGCTGGATCCCAACCGAAAAAACATGGCGCAGATCGTCGCGAACAACCTGTTTACCTTCTTCAATATCGTGCTGTTTACCATTGCGTTCGTCTTTATCGGATTTATCATCTACTTAAACGCGATCGGTCGCTCCGATATCGTCAACAGCTATTTCGGGTTTTCTAAATTCGTCTTTCTGATTCCCGCGATCATGAACGTCTGCATGGGTTCATTCCAGGAATTCCAGAGCATGAAGACCATCCAAAAGCTCAAGATCGTTACCAGCACCAAGAGCAAGGTCGTGCGCGAGGGCAAGATCGAATCGCTCGACGCGTCCGAGATCGTGCTGGACGACGTTGTCGCGCTGTCGGCAGGTGAGCAGGCGACCGCCGACCTGATCGTCTTAAGCGGCGAGGTCGAGGTGGATGAATCGATGCTGACCGGTGAATCGGATCACATCAAAAAGACTGTCGGGGACACCATCCTCTCAGGCTCCTCCATCATCGTGGGCTCCGCGCGCTGCCGCGCCGACAAGATCGGCGACGACACCTATGCCGCTGAGCTGACGCGCAAGGTCAAGAACACCTCCGGACACAAGTCCGAGCTGATGAGCTCCATCATGAAGATCATCAAGGTGCTGACCGTCTGCCTGTGCTTTGCGATCATCACCGCCACCGTTACCCTCGCGGTCAAGATCACCGCGACAGGTAACGACCCCACCATCTGGAACGGTCTGACATTATCGCTCAACGACCCTGTCACATGGTCGCTGATCGTGCTGACGGACGGCATGTTCGGCGTCGGTATGATCCCCTCGGGTCTGGTGCTGACCACCTCGGTCGCGCTGATGGTGTCCATCGCCGGACTGACCAAAAAGCAAACGCTGGTGCAGGAGCTGTACTCGCTTGAGAACCTCTCGCGCGTCGACGTGATCTGTCTGGACAAAACCGGTACGCTGACCGACGGCACGATGTCGGTATGTGAGATCAAGAAATTTGACGACAGCGCCGAGAAGCACATCCGTGTGCTGATGGGCGCGACCGATGAAAGAAACGCGACAAGTGAAGCGGTGTTTCAATACTTCGGCGCCGATCAGTCCGCCGACATTCGCGAGCTGATCCCCTTCTCCAGCGCCAACAAATATTCCGGTATCGTATATAACAACGGTCAAAAGCTGTTGATGGGCGCGCCCGAATATCTGCTGCCCAAGGACGATGAACGACTTGACTATGTCACCGAACGCGCCAAAGAAGGCAACCGCGTCATCGCCGTAAAGCTCGACGACACGCTGATCGCCTTTATCGCGATCGAAGATCACATCCGCGAGACCGCGGCGGATACGCTCCGATTCTTCCGTGAAAACGGCGTAACCGTCAAGGTCATCTCGGGTGATAACCCCCTGACCGTCAGCATGATCGCGCAAAAATGCGGCATTGTGAACGCCGACAAATACATCTCCCTCGCCGGTGTTCCTCTTGAGGAGATCCCCTCCATCGCGGAGGAATACACGGTGTTCGCGCGTGTCTCTCCCGAGCAGAAGGAAGCGCTCGTCATGGCGCTGCAGGCCAACAAGCATAAGGTAGCGATGACCGGCGACGGCGTCAACGACATTTTGGCGCTCAGACGCTCGGATTCCTCCATCACCTTTGCCAAAGCCTCCGAAGCGGCAAAATCCTGCTCCGACGTCATCCTCCTCGACAACGACTTCAGCCACCTCAAGGAAGTCGTCGGCGAGGGCAGACGCGTCATCGGCAACACCCAGAAAACCTCCGTCCTCTACCTGATGAAGTCGATCGCGGTCTTTATTCTTGCTTTCGCGCTGATCCCGTTCGCAAAGGGTCAGATGTGGTTCTCGATCGAGAACATGTATATGCTGGAGGCGGCAGTGATCGGCACGGGCGGCTTCTTGCTCTCACTGGAGCCCCGTCGCACACCGATCAGCGGCTCGTTCCTCAAAAAGATCGTATCGCAGTCGATTTGCGCAGGCGCTCTCGGCGCGATCGCCGTACTCCTGCCGATCCTGCTGAATGTGGTGCCGAAGGGATTCGGAAACGCGCCTATTATCACCGACGTCAACGTTCGTCCGATGATGACGGTTCTGCTGTCCATCGCAGGCATCATCGTGGTCTTCTCCATGTGTATCCCGTTCAATAAATACCGCGCGATCGCCCTGACCTGCGTGACGGCTGTCGCAGCGACGCTGGGACTGCTCCTGCCCTCCGCTTACATCGGCGGCTCCACGATCGGACCCGACATGCTCGCCTTTAACAAAGCGGCAGGACA
>DGUQ01000123.1:0-2524 GCA_002394725.1 Ruminococcaceae bacterium UBA4306 | reverse complement strand
CTGCTCGGCGACCTCAACAACTACATCGTGCTGAGAATGTTCCTGTATGTGGCGATCCCGCTGTTCATCATCATTCGCTTTACGCTGGAAAGCAAGCTCGACGAAAACGCTCCCGACCGCAATCTGAACCGTTCGTATGTCTTCGGCAAACGCCTGATCCTCGCCTCCGGTCTTGTCCTGATTTTGCACGCGATGCTGTCCATCGTTGAGGTGCTCACCAACTCGGGCTCCTATGTTACCGAGAGCGCGCTCAGCGACGGGAACTCGGCTGTTTTCTTCAACATCTTCTACGCCGTTGTGTATATTATCGTCGGAGCGCTCGGCTACCGCATGTGGACAAATCCGACAAAGCGTCTGACAACGATCACCTTTGTCGCCGGTATGGTGCTGATCAGCTTGGCGATGGCGCCGATGACAGCCACCGAAAGCGACGCTGCGTCACAAAGCACGTTGATGATCATCGACGGCGCCGTAGCAAGCGCGGTGGTTCTCGCCTACTTTATCGGCTGCTCGCTGATCTTCCTGAATATCGTTTCGACAAACAGCAAGCAGACGACGGCGGCAAGTCAGCAATAAAGAATAGTGACCCAACAAATATACCCCCACTGCGGAAAACAGTGGGGGTTGCTTTATTATGGTGAAAATAAGATAGCAAAAAACTCATCGAAGGACGCGATCTCGTAGTCGCACAAGGGGCTGTGGGACGGCGCCTCTCCGTTGAGATAATGACAGGTCGTGATACCGGCGTTCCTGCCGCCGCGCATATCGGAGGTCAGGCTGTCGCCGACCATGATCACACGGCTCTTGTCCGTGATACCGAGATCACGGAAGATGTAGTCAAAATACGCCTTATCGGGCTTGCTCGCGCCGATCTGCTCCGAGATATAGATGCCGTCGACATAGGGCTTGACCGCGGCACGGTTAAATCGCCCTGTCTGAGGAATCGTCAGACCGTTGGTCGCGAGATAGATTTTGCAATGCTCGTGGAGCTGTCGGACAAAATCCAACGCGCCGTCGAGCAAAAACGCCTGATGGGAGAGATTGTGCTCATAGGTATCGTTCACCGCGTTGAAGTCGACCGGCTGTGCGCCGAGCTGATCAAAAAGCATCCGGAATCGGGTCGGCTTCAGATCCTCGCGGCTCAGCTCGCCGCGCTCGAGCGCGTTCCAGCAGCGGAGATTGATAGCGCTGTAGCGTGTCACGACCTCATCCGTGGGCGTCACGCCGAACTGTTCGAGCGTCAGACTGACGGCGGTTTTCTCCGCCAGCTTGAAATCGTAGACCGTTTCATCCGCGTCGAGGAGGACGATATCGAAGCGTTTAAGCAAACTCCTCTCCCCCTTTGGTGTAGATCGCGGCACGGGTGATGTCGGCATACAGCTCCATGCCGAGATGCTCGGCAAAGGCGCCTATCAGCAGATTGGGGTTGATGTTGAGCGTAGCGCCTGCAGGGAGCTTGAGATCAAAACGCGCCTGATCTCCCTCGCGCAAAGCAAAGGCGAGGATATAGGGCTTGAGGTCAATGCTTTTCATGCCCTTTTTGGTTTTCTTTTCCACAATAATCTCGGGGGAATCGAGAAACGCCTTTAATTTCTCTGATAATTCTTTTCCAGAAATATCGCCCTCGTTCATCGGTTCGAGGATCACCGTATATTTTGAGGAATCGATATCCGCGGGCTTATGCACCGATTCGGCACAGCGCAAAACGCGGATCCCATCGGGCAGGCAGGCGTTGAGCCGGTCGGGGATCGCGGACAGATCCTCATTATCATCCAGCACCCGAAAATCCATGCTCTCACATTCGGACGCGAAGCCGAGCGACAGCGGCAGCGCGAAGGTGATATACGCGTGCTGATTGAAGCCCTCGGTGCGCCAGATATTCAGGCGGCTCTTGCCGATCGCGCGGATCATCACGCGGTTGGTATCGAGGTGGGAAATGTACTTGCAGGGACCGAACTTGCGGTAGAAGACTCTAACGTTTTTCATAACACACGCCCCCTCCGTACTTTTTCGAGCCGCAGCCGAGGCATTGCTCGCGGCAGTTGGGCGACGCCTCAGAGCGATACGCGCGCTCACACTCGCGGCGCAAAAATTCCTTGGTCACGCCGTAATCGAGGTGATCCCACGGCAGGAGCTCATCGAACGAACGACGGCGGTTGGCGTAGAACGCAGGGTCAATGCCGCACGCTTCAAACACCTCGAGCCAGTTTTGCAGCGAGAAGCAGTCGCTCCAACCGTCAAAGCGGATCCCGCGCTTGTGCGCCTCATACATCACCTTGTTCAAGCGGCGGTCGCCGCGTGCGAACACCGCCTCCAAATAGGAGGTATCGGAGTCGTGATAATTGTAAGACAGTTTGCTCATCGAGATCTTGTTGTCGATGATTGTCTGCTTGATATACTTCTGCTTTTCACGCAGCGTTTCCATCGTATCCTGCGGCTCCCACTGGAAGGGTGTGAAGGGCTTGGGAACGAAGGAGGATGCGGAAATGGTGACGCGCGGCGCCTTGCCCTTGGGACGATTCGG
>DGUQ01000087.1 GCA_002394725.1 Ruminococcaceae bacterium UBA4306 | reverse complement strand
CTGGTCGATACTACTGCTTCACTCAACGTTATCCCTCCAGTCCTTTGATCTCGTCACGCAGCTGCGCCGCGCGCTCGAAGTTTTCTTTTTCGATCGCCTCTTTGAGCTGTGCGCGCAGGGCGCTGATCTTGTCCTCAGACGACGCGGCGTCATCCGCCTTTTTCTCTTCCTCATTCACGGTATATTCGATCACACCGGGGCGCTTGCCCTTATGCTCGGTATTGCCGTGGACGTTGCGGATGGTGGGCATCAGCTCGCTGAAGAACGTATCGTAGCAGTCGGCGCATCCGACCTTACCGGTACGCTTGATATCGTTAAGGGTGCTGCCGCAGGTGTCGCAATGAGCGGCGCTGGAGATCGCAGGCAGCGCGTTCGAGAAAAAGCTCGAAAGCAGACCGCCGAAATCAGCGGAAAAATCGGTGAACATCGAATCATATCCGAGTTCGTGGGCACATTCCGGACAGAGCCGGTATTCGGCATATTTGCCGTTGACCATCGTCTTGACATGGGTGGTAGCTTCATTCTTTTTGCAGTGTTGACATAACATGATGATTCCTCCTTTGGCGCCTTTGGCGCAGTTAATGGTGAACGGTGAACGGTGAATGGTGAAGGGAGGACGCTGTCCTCACCTGATTCTTGATTTCAACTATTCAAACGCCACCGCTCTCTGTTTTTTCAGTTTATCATATACCTTGACACTTATGTGTCGAGAAGTGTGAGAAGCATATTTTTGAATACGGTGGCACGGATAGAATCACGGTACTGCTGGGGTACGCTGAGGTACGCTCGCTCTCCCACCGCCGCCGCCATCAGCTTTGCGGTGCGCGGTTCGATGATACCGCGCGTCAACATATTATCGAGCATGATCTCTGCTGTTGCCTTATCCAGCGCGGCGCCGATGGAATTGACGATGTGCATGATCGCGCCGCCGCGCGTGGTGTTGATACGCGTGATGCGGATGTATCCGCCGCCGCCCCTTCTGGATTCGACGATATAGCCCTGCTCGGGGGTAAAGCGTGAGGTGATCACGTAGTTGATCTGGCTGGGAACGCACCCGAGCGTGGTCGCCAGCTCATTCCGTTTGATCTCTGCCTCGCCGTCCTGTTGCTCGAGTATATCCTTGATATACTTTGCAACCAAATCGCTCATACGCATTTTTTGTCCTCTTTCCTGCACATGTGCCTTTATTCCGCCTTCGTTAATGTAGATCGTGCTTTGATCATCATCAACGAAGGGTCAAGCGTTCGTTTGAAATCAACCGTTTGTTATCAAACCGTATTTGATTTCTTCTTCCCAACGCTCTTTGTCCTTTTCTGACCTTGACTATATTGTAAACCATTGGTCAAAGAAAGTCAAGGTCAAAATCAAATATTCACAAATTGTTCAAAAATAAAAGCCTGCTGCTTATACGCAACAGGCTTGCCATCGGAACGGTTTTGTCCCTTTTTCCCTTATGATTAAGTGTCCTTCTCATAAAACACAATTGTCATTTTATCATTGATGATTTCTGTTTGCCCTGTTGGATAATAGCCGAGCTTTTCGTATAGATGACAGTTGCCTTTTTCTTGCAGGATCGTGTCGAGCTTCCAATGCTGCTTGCCGTGAATACGTTCTGCTTCCTTGATCGCTTCTTGTGCGTATCCCTTGTTTCTGTACTCCGGCATGATGAAGATCGGCGATATTCTTTTTCGGGTAACGCCGTCTTTACAATCAACAACACGGATAACGCCTACCTTTATACTATCTGTCGTTATGAAGTAATATGTCGTTTCGGGCTGATTGAATCGAAACAAAATATCCTCGTATTTTTCAGTTGCAGGGCTTGTTTCAATGTCTTGATATTTAGCGTACAACTCTGCAAATGCCTCTTTTTGCATTTGCAGGATTGTATTTAAATCCTCAAACTCAGCCGCAATAAGCTTTATACTCATTTCATTTCTCATAACCATTGTATAAACGCTGTTTTATCCGTACAATTATAACCTGCTTGTTTATAGAAATTAAGCGTGCTTTCGCTTTTTGAGCCTGTGAGCAGCATCATCTTATAACAATCAGCTTTGACCGCTAATTCTTTTGCATAATTCAGACAGGCGGTTGCATAACCATTTCCTCTGTAATCAGCATGAGTGACAACATTTTCTATAAAGGCGTACGGACGGATATTCCGTGTCAGGTTGGGGATGATCACACATACGCACGACGAAACGATTTTGCCGTCAACCTCGCAGACGATGATATGATGATTCTCGTCGTTGCAAATCGCCGCCCAAGTGTTCTGTAAATGCTCGCTGTCCTCAGGTATTCCAAGCTCGTGCAAATGTGTATATAATTCAAGCAAATTGCTTAATTCATTATCTCTGATTTCTCTTACTGTCATTTCTTCACCAAATTGTTACCAATATATTCCATATAGGGCTTGCGGTTATAAACGCTGTTGAGGTTATTCTTGTACCACTCAAATTCGTCTTTCAAGCCCTGTTCCAACGGAATAGTATCTGGCATAAGCTCGTTTTGTTTGCTGACGTCAAGCACATATTCATAATCGTAAAAGCAGAAGTAATCTCTCTGCGGAATCTCCTTGCCCACGCTGACAAACTCGGCAGTTTTTCCGACTGCCTTATAGCATAGCTCGACCCATTCTTTTATAGTTACAATATCCTTATTGCCGACATTGAAAATGTGATCTTTTGGGTGCTTGTCTATCAGGATTTCAATGAAGCGACAGAGGTCGGAAACATTGAAGAATTGCAGTTTCATTTCACCGTTTTGCGGTATGTAGAACGCCCTGTCTTTCAAAGCACAGTCAAACGGAAACGCTTCACGGTAAAGGTTTTCATATACGCCGTAGAAATACGGAGGACGGAGAATGTAAGCATTCGGAACATTCGCTTGCAAATATTGCTCCGCTTTCAGCTTGTTTGTACCGTATTCGCCCCATACGGAGTTATAGCCGCAGGGCTGATCTTCGGTAAACGGCTGAGAGTTGGTTACGGGATAAACAGCGCTGGAGCTGATAAAAATGTACTCGTCGAAGATAACGCCGGAATCAAGCAGGGTTTTAATATGTTCTTCCGTATAGGCGGTGATGTCGAGAATCAGGTCAAAACGCTTGCCGTTGAGCCTGTCACCTAAAGTTGTTCTGTCGCAGTTGATATGCGTTGCACCGTCAACCTGCGGTCTGCTGCCGCGATTGATAACGGTAACATCATTGCTTTTCGCAATAAAATGCTCCGCCGCATATTTGCTGACAAAGGTAGTGCCGCCGGTAATCAAGATTTTCATTATGACACCTCCGCAAACTAATACTAAGTAGCAATAAAAC
>DGUQ01000085.1:3437-6347 GCA_002394725.1 Ruminococcaceae bacterium UBA4306 | reverse complement strand
CGGTCAACTCCGTCATCTATCTGGACGCGAAGGATCAACAAACCGTCAAAGCCGCTGTTTATGAGTACGGCGGCGTGATCGGCAATTTTCACTATAACGGCAGTTTTCTCAACAACAACGCCTATTATTTTGATACGCCCGATCTTATGACCGCGGAGCTGAACGGTCACGCGATCGAGATCGTCGGCTGGGACGACACTTACGCTGTCGAAAACTTCAAGGAAGATCACCGTCCCTCCTCCCCCGGCGCATGGCTGTGCAAAAACAGCTGGGGCAGCTACTGGGGCGACAACGGTTATTTTTGGATCTCCTATGAGGATCTGTATCTCTTTGAATCCCGATTCGGCCCGAGCTACGCGATCACGGGAGCCTCACCGATGAACGCGAACATGAAGCTCCGACAGAATGAGATCTTCGGCGCGACCTATGAATTCAATTACGTTCAGCAGGCACGACCCAACCAGAACAAGATGACCTACGCGAATGTATTCGATTTTTCGGACGGCTATCACAACATCGACAAGGTCGTGTTTGAATCCACCTCAGAGGGCTCCGGGTACACCGTCTACTATATGCCTGTCGATGAGAGCGGCGCACCGATTTCCGATTCGAGTCAGTGGACGCTGCTCGCGCAGGGCACCATCGAGCATCAGGGCTACATCTGTGCCGAGGTCTACGGCTTTGACGCGCCCAAGAAAAAGGGAGCGATCGGCGTGATGATCGAAAAGAACGGCAGCACCGACATCAGCATCGGCGTTGACGAATGGCTCACCGCCGGCGGCAATTATCTGTTCACACCCGAGTCCGAGTACGGTCAGAGTTATCTGATCGGCTATACCAATACCGCAATGGATATCATGAACTTCTATCAGACGAAGCTGGGCGATACTGTCGGCGGTACCTTTGTCATCAAGGCGCTGTGTACGAGCGACCGCGCGGTAGGCGATGTGAACCGCAACGGTAAATTCACCATCATCGACGTCACCCTCACTCAGCGGCATTTGGCGCTTATAAAAAGCCTCGACGAGGACGGGACGCGGTTCGCGGACGTCGACAACAACGGCGTGACGGATGTCTTCGATGTGACCCGGATGAAGCGCCGACTCGCTTTGATCGACAATTGATCCGAAGCTCGATTCTCCAAGCAAATGATAACAGAACAATAAAAAACCGGAACCGCGAAAAAGCAGTTCCGGTTTTTTATTGATGCCCGGGATAGATATACCCCTGAAAGATCCAATTATCCCTGCCTGCCGAGGGATCGTCGGCAGGTACGGTGTCCATGTAAAATTCCGCGCCGCTGTAGGCGGAATTGGAGAGCAGTACCGTATCGCCGTCCACCTGCTCAACGACCGCTACATGACCCGACCCGCCGTCGGCATATGCCCAGCAGGCGATCGCCCCCTCTTCGGGCTGATCGCCGTAATCATAGATCTGATTCTCGGCGTTATAATCATACCACGTGCACGCGTCATACGGCGACAGCTCGGGACGCTTGCCGCTGATCTCATACGTCCTTCCCCATGCGTAGCAGGTACAGTTCGGCATGCCGTAGCCCGCGGCATAGAACGGATTCTCACCCGAATAATAGCGCGTGTTATCGACGTCGGGTGAGGTCAGGCGCGGCGTGTAGCCGTTCTCCTGCTGCGGATGCTCCTCCACCTCGGGGAGCTTCTTCTCCGTCGCAGGCTGTGTTGCCGCTTGAGTCGGCGCTTCTGTCGCTGAAACAGGTTCTTCGCTCATCTGTTTCGGCTCCTCATACATGGCGGCTGAGATTGCGGTGATCGTACACGCCAAAAGCAAAAATGCCGTCAAAAACGACACAGCCCTGATCAGCATCTTCATCACATCCCCTCTGTCATCCGTCAACGAACAACCTATCCTAAACCTATGAAAGAAAATGAGCGGATATGACAAAAGCTCCCTGTCAGCGAGGGAGCTTGATCGATTTGTATTGTTACTACATCACATAGAACAGGATCGCCAAGAACTGCAGCACACTGCCGATCAGGACAAACACATGGAACACCGAGTGGAAATAGCGCGCTTTCTTGCCGATACCGTACAGAACGGCGCCGACGGTATAGGCGATACCGCCCGACAACAGCAGGAGAAAACCGGACATCGTCATGGCGTCGATCGTCAGCTTCAGCACGGCGATCACGCACCAGCCCATGCCGATATAGCACACCATACTCACCTTTTCAAAGCGCTTGAGGTCGATGACGTTCAGCGTCACGGCGATTGCGGTCAGCGCCCATTCCACACCGAAGATCGACCACGCGAGCGCCGGATTCAGCGGACGGATCCCCACGAGCAGGATCGGCGTATAGGTACCGGCGATCAGGAAGTAGATGTCGCAGTGATCGATGATCCGCATCACACGCTTGGCGTTGCCGGCAGGCAGTCCGTGATAGATGCCGGAAACGGTGAACATCACCAGAAGGGTCGCGCCGTAAACGGCACCGGTCACGACCGCCCACGGATTGCGGTGCATCGCCGCCATGACGACCAACAGCGGGATCGCCGCCGCGGCAAAGACCGCGCCGATCACATGGGTCACGGTATTACAGAGCTCTTCACCGCGCGTGTAATCGGGCAGCTGTGTTTTTGGCTTTCTCTTATTTACCGCGATATCATTGCTCATCGCTCGCGCGGCTTTCATCAGGAATCCTCTCTGTGCTCATCGCCGACGAAGAAGAGCGCCACGGTTCCGGTGCCCGTATGACAGCCGATGGTAGTGCCGACGTCAAAGATCGGGATCTGCTTGACATTCTTGAAACGTTCGAGCACCTGCTCGCGGACGGATACGGCGTCCTCCAAACAATCCGAATGAGAAATATAGCATAAGCCGCCGTAATCCCTGCCGTCCAAAGCGTGCTGTTCCATCTTATCGACCAGCGCGGTCAG
>DGUQ01000085.1:1246-3317 GCA_002394725.1 Ruminococcaceae bacterium UBA4306 | reverse complement strand
CTGACGCAGAGCAGCGGACAGATCTCGAAGATACCGCCCAGCACGCCGCTGATCTTCGACACACGGCCGCCCTTGATGTAATAGGTCAGGTCGGTGGAGCAAAACCAGTGCTGAACCGTCTGCTGATGCTCCAGCGCCCACTGACAGAGGCTGTCGATATCCATGCCCTCGTCACGCTTTTGCGCGAGCAGGGTCATATACAGACCTACGCCCGAGGACGCGCAAAGGGAATCGACGATATAGATCTTGCGGTCGGGGAACTCCGAGCGGAGCATATCCGCCGCGGCGTTAGCGCTTTGCACGGTATTCGAAATACCCGACGACAGACAGACATGCAGGATATCCTTGCCCTCGCCGAGCATCTCACGAAAATAGTCGACATACTCGCCGACGGAGACCTGGGAGGTCGAGGTATCGGCGCCGTCACGGATATAGCCGTAGAACTCCTTGGCGCTCATCTTCTCATACAGATCATCGGTATAAGATCTGCCGTTGATCATAAAATGGAAGCCGATATAGCGGACGCCGAGCTTCTCGAACATCTCCTTGGTCATATCGGCAGTGGTACATGTACTCAAAATATAGCTCACAGCAAACACTCCTTTTGTTTCCATCCGTCCCGGCAGAGAGCCATTGCCGCGCGGACAAACTGCTTTGGTCATCGCTTGACGAGGAAAGACCACAACAATTTACATTTTCTATTTTATACTTTTGAAATTTAAACGCAACCCCTTCGACAGTTTTCAACATCTACTGTTGACCGTCTTTCATTCTACACACAAAAAGAAAGGAGTAGAATGCTTCAAAAAGCACTCTACTCACAGTAGAAACACGCATAAACGCTGGACTATTTCTTTTGGGGCTTCCTCTTGATCGAGAAAGCGAAGATGATAATGATCTGTGCCGGAATACCCAGCAGGAACAGCTGCCACCAGTTATATTTGAGCGCGGTAAGGTAGACGGAGCAGATGATGCCCCATACCAGACCCGAGATGATATACAGGTTCCACGAGCGATCGCCCCATACGGAATTGAGCACCAGCAGCGTGATCAGCGAGATGGGGATCGCGTACACGAAGATCAGCCAGTTGACGATACCGGCAATCCACAGGATGACGAACAGCAGTACCGCCAGCGCCCAGATCCCTGCCAGCACCGTCAGCGTGATGAAGCGGCGGCTGTATCGGCGACCCTCGGGCTTATCCGGTTTGATCTCCTCATCCTCCGAATGAGGGTTAATGATATAATCCACCGTGACGCCGGCGAGATCGGCGATCTTCTTGAGCACAAAAACATCGGGAACCGATTCACCGCGCTCCCACTTAGAGATACTCTTATCCGAATAGTTGAGTATCTCGCCGAGCTGCGCCTGCGTCATGTTCATCAAAGTGCGCAGACGGGTGATATTCCCTGCTACGACCTTCTTAAATTCATCCATCTATATCAATCTCCAAATAATACCAGCTGTTTCACAAGTAGTCTAAAGTATACCATAAGAAAAAAAATAAATCAAGTGCGAGATTAACAGATGGAACGCGGAGATCACAAGAGAAAACCCACGGTTTCCCGTGGGCAGTTTTGATTATCATTCTTTTACAGAACTTTTGCCAAAAAGCTCTTCAAACGGTCGCTCTGCGGATGATCGAAGATCTCCTCGGGCGTGCCCTCCTCGACGATCTTGCCGCTGTCCATAAAGACGACACGGGAGCCGACCTCACGGGCAAAGCCCATCTCATGGGTGACGACGACCATTGTCGCGCCTGCCTTTGCCAGCTCCTTCATGACGTCCAGTACCTCGCCGACCATCTCGGGGTCGAGCGCGGAGGTGGGCTCGTCAAAGAGCATGACCTCGGGTTCCATGCACAGCGCGCGCACGATCGCGATACGCTGCTTCTGTCCGCCGGACAGCTGAGAGGGATAGGCGTCCGCTCTGTCGGAGAGTCCGACGCGCTCGAGCAGCTCACGCGCCTTTGCCTCTGCCTCATCCTTGGATTTATGCAGCAGCTTCTGCGGACCGATGGTCATATTGCGCAGGACCGTCATATTCGGGAAGAGGTTGAAGTGCTGGAAC
>DGUQ01000085.1:0-1181 GCA_002394725.1 Ruminococcaceae bacterium UBA4306 | reverse complement strand
TGGAACACCATGCCCATCTTCTGGCGGTGCTTGTTGATATTGACATGCGGCGCGTTGATATCCACGCCGTCAAAGATGATCTCACCGGAGGTAGGCAGCTCCAACAGGTTCAGCGAGCGCAGAAAGGTGGATTTGCCCGAGCCGGAGGGGCCGACGATGACGATGACCTCGCCGCGGCAGATATCCATGCTCACGCCGTCCAGCGCGTGGATAGTGCCCTCACGGTAATGCTTTTTCAGATCATGGACTTCGATCAAAACATTTTGCTTATCGCTCATTCTTGCGCAGCCTCCTCTCGATAATGCCGACAAGCCATGTCAGCAGCATAACGATCGCCAGATAGATCAGCGCTACGGCGATCAGCGGCATAAACGCCGAGAAGGTAGCGCCGCGGATCGCGTTACCGGCACGGGTGAGGTCGACGACGCCGACGTAACCGGCGACGGAGGTCTCCTTCAAAAGCGCGATAAACTCGTTGAGCAGGGTGGGCAAAACGTTCTTCAACACCTGCGGGATGATGACGTAGATCATCGTCTGCACATAGTTGAAGCCCAGCGATCTGCCTGCCTCAAACTGTCCCTTGTCGATACTCATGATACCGCCGCGCAGGATCTCGGCGACATACGCGCCGGAGTTGATGCCGAACGCCAGCGAGGCGATCAGGATATCCTTGGTGGACGACGCGAAGATGATAAAGTAGATGATCAACAGCTGTACCACGACAGGCGTGCCGCGGATCACAGTCAGATAGATCTTACAGATCGCGTTGAAAAAGCCCAGCACGTAGTAGCCGATGCTCTTGCTGTGCTTCATATTCTCTTTGTTGTTATCAAAGGTGGTGCGGATCGCGGCGATCACGATACCGATCGCGATACCCAAAAGCGCCGCGAAGAAGGTGATCCTCAGGGTGTTGCCCAAGCCCTCAAGCAGGGATCTCCATCTGTCTTTTTCGACGAAGTTCAACACAAACTGCGCCTTGACGTCATCCCACCATGAACCGCCGGAGCTTGCGGAAGTCGTCTGCGCGGCGCTTGCCGAACCGCCGAAGAGAGCGGCAGCGCCTAATACGACCGCGAAACAGACCGACGGCGGAAGTAAACTTTTCTTTTTCATACTCATCCTACCATATACACAGAAACAGGGCGGAGGATCTCCGCCCTGAGTCGGTTTATTTTAGGCAA
>DGUQ01000098.1:2372-10539 GCA_002394725.1 Ruminococcaceae bacterium UBA4306 | reverse complement strand
AGCGGCTCTGCCCGAAAACAGAACCGCTTACCATTCCACTAAAGCACCTGTTACCGTTCGAGCAGCTTACTCATTCTTTGCAAAGCAATAAAAGCCCGCATAAAAGCGCGCGTAGGTAAAGGAAAAATAGTTATTGGTTTTTTCAGTTGTCAAAACAGTCATCACCATAACTCCTTAAGCCTCCCTTTCCCAAGGGAGGTGGGTCGGCTCTCCGAGCCGACTCGGAGGGTTCACCCTTAACATGGTTGATGATAACACATTAAAGCGCAAAAGTCAATAACTATTCGTTATTTTTCTGTCAGACAAGAGAAAGGCGCCGCGACTATTGCCGCAGCGCCTTGTAAGGGGATGAAAAGGGGGTTATTCGATTGTATACAATCCAATCTCGCTTCTCTGGATCAGGGTCGCGTCAATGATGTTCGCCTCGCTGTCGCCGTCCACATCCGCGAGGGGCTTAAAGAACGAGTTCACAGCCACCCCGGCTTCATGCCGCTGAACGCAGGTCGCGTCGATGATCGTACACGCGCCGTCACCGTTCGCGTCACCTTTGATCACAGGCAGTACCCTGCAACTGTTCTCGCCGTAATAGCCTCCGCCCCGATAGTCCGCTTCTGCCAGTTCCGCAAGCATTTCTTGCGTAAGAACACTCGCTTGATACGCCTTTGTAAAGGTATATAACTTGTTATCAACGTAGATACTCGGCTCGTAGGAAGAAGCCGACCAGAAAAGGTAATCACCGAAGTATTCTTCCGTGATCACTTCGCAGTAAATGCCATATCCTTTTACTCCGAAATCTACTACGTATGCAGGCGCAGAATTGAAGCGATAGGTATTAAAGACCATGATATCCTCGGCGTTGATCCATGTACGGCTGTTAAACTGCTCATTCACGGCTTCTTCAATATCCTCGGCGGCAGGCGTTTGGCGATCGTCCCACAGCTTTTTGGTATGATTGATCACAGGCTCGGGATCAACGGGCGTAGTGTCGTCGGTAGGGGGATCACAGGGCTCTACCCAAAGCTGCCAATCCCAATCGCCTAAGGTTTCGTCAGTCGGAAGAGCAAACGCTATATTATAATAGGAATCCTCTGAAATGGCATAGTTCGTCTGCGGACCGCTGTCGGGATACCACGCGCTGATTTTTAGACCGTTTTCGGTATATCCTACTTTCAGCTCGTCACCGGCGCTCAACCTGATCCCTTTCAGAAGATAATACTCTCCCTTATCATTATCGCGATCATAGAGTTCGCTCTGCATACGATATGCTTTGTCGAACGTCCAATTGTTGAACGATCCGACTACATAGTAGCCCGAGGGCAACTTTGTCGCCGCTTCAACAGATACAGCCATCGCGGCAAAACAACTCAACATAAATACCGTCGCCAAAACTAATGCTATTACTTTTTTCATGTTCATTCTCCTCTCAATAAGTCAATGTACCGGAGATATTATTCGATCGTATACAATCCAATCTCGCTTCTCTGGATCAGGGTCGCGTCGATGATGTTCGCCTCGCTGTCGCCGTCCACATCCGCGAGGGGCTTAAAGAACGAGTTCACAGCCACCCCGGCTTCATACCGCTGAACGCAGGTCGCGTCGATGATCGTACACGCTCCGTCACCGTTCGCGTCGCCTTTGATATAACGGGTCAAAAGCGGCAGAACATAATCGCCTTTAAAAGATGACCCTGCGAGCTCTTCGAGCATATCGTCTGTCATCAATCCTGCTTCATATGCTTCTTTAAAGCCGTACAGATGATCGTTCACAAACAGGAACGGCTCGGGATGGGAGCATTCGAGCAGCCAGTCGCCGATGCGCTCCTCGATCATGACGTCGATATATCCCAAGTTTCTCACATAAAAGTGAACCGCATAAGCGTCCGAATCACGGAACTGATAATGATCTCTGAGATCGATATCTCTCGCGGTGATGGGATGGCGCGGATCATAATACCGTTCATTTACGGCAGGAGCGATCATTTCTGTGATCGCCGTTGGCGTGCTGTACGAACCATACGTATCCATATCTTTTACGATTTCCAGTTGTGCTAATTTGGGTACGTTCTCCTTCGATACTTCCGCGATAACAAACTCAGCGGCGTCGGTCTGACAGATGACCTTATACAGCAAATCGGCGTTGTCATCGATAAAGCCTTGCACATACGCGCCGATGATCGCCGACATTTCCTTGCGGTAATACATCAGGTGCTCCTGCTGATTCGTCCATGTATATTTCTGACTGATGATCTCCTCAACATGCTGCGCCTCGGGGCAATTTCTCAAAAAGATATATACCTGGATCATAACGTCGGTAGGACTGTTGATCTCTTGGATCAACGCAGGGGTCAGCTTCTTCAAATAGTCATCATTGCTTTCAGCTGACGCCGCAACGGCGCCGCAGCCGAAAAGCATGATCAATGCTAAACATAATGCTAATACTCTTTTCATGATAAAACCTCCATTCTTAGACGTTTTTTTGTAGGGGAGGGTCTTGACCCTCCCACGGCAGGAAGTTGGTCAAATTGTGATGTCTGTTGAGGAGATGCACCGCCCCTACAATGGATGTTGCCATCATTAAGGATTTCGATTCAACCTATACCGTCAGTGTACCTCGCGCGAGCACAGCACTATCGGTGTAAAACAGGTACTCAAAGGTCGTCGTATCTTCTTCAAATATCTGTATACTCGGGCGATACATGGCGAACACCATTCCGTTATCCATCACGGTATACTGTGCCTGTGTGTCGGTCTCGATTGTGGGGGAAGCATATCCTTGCACCGAATACATACAGCGGACGGTTTCTCCCTCTTTGATCAGTGATGCAGGAAAGGTCGCGGTAAAGCAGATTTCGCCTGCAACAACTTCGCCGTGATCCTTTGTCGGGATCGGTGTTTCCGGCGATTCGGTCGGAATCGGTGGATCAGTCGGCTCAGGCGCTTTTGTCGGTAACGGCGCTCCCTGTGTCGGTTCCTCCGCGATCTCGGTGGGGCTGACGGTCTTTGTGCCCGAGCGTCCCTTTTCCGTCGGCGTCGTGACAGATGGCTTTTCTCTTGCCGCCTTTGGCTCTGTGGATGATTCGATCACAGGCTCACCTGCCGCGTCGGTCGGATAGACACGGGGCCATGTCGGGAGTATCGCATCAAGGTTCGGGAGTTCTCCGTCATCGGGGAATGATCTATCCCCTGCCGTCTCGGTCGACGGCACGCCGCCGGCGGCATTGTCGCGCAGTTCGATCGGCGCGTGATTGCCGAAGGACAAATATATCAGCAGACCGATCACGCTCACCAGCACGATGCTTGCCGCGGCGGCGACACGATAGAGCGGAAAAGCGCGCTTTTTTACGGAAGTCTCGGGGATGGCGGCGGCGTTTTTGATCCACTGCTCGGGCGCTTTGATGTTGTTCAGGCTGTCAAAGTTCACTTGATTCATCCTCGTCACCTCCGTAGATTTGTTTGAGCTTCTCTCTGCCGCGCTTGAGCAGGGTTTTCACGGTATTGGGTTTCTTGCTTAGAATTTCGGCGATCTCCGCTACCTTGTACTGCTCACAGTAATGCAGATACAGCACCTCACGGTACTTAGGCTCCGTGCGCATGAGCGCCCAGGATATGTCGCGTTCATTGTCATGCCATGCCGACGGCTCGCCTGCCGTTGCTTTATCTGTTGCCTTAAGGGAGAGAAAACGGCGGTTTTTCGCGATATAATTGCGACATTCGTTGACAGCAACACGGATCAGCCATGCCTTCAGATGGGTTTCACTTTTGAAGTCGGGAGACTTTTGAAAGAGTTTGATAAAGGTATTCTGAAAGCAATCCTCGGCGTCAGCCCAGTTTTGCAGCCGCATCACGCATACGCCGGCGACCGTGTCGGCATACTTTGCCAGTACCGCTTCATAGCTCAGTCCTGCGTACAATCCGTCAGCCATTATCTCCCTCCTTCATAAGTAATACAATTGAAACGCCGTTTTGGTTTCAATAAATTGAAAAAACCTCCGAATGCGGAGCACTCAGAGGTTTTTTGTAAGAATCATAGAACGATTACGCCGGTCTCATGCGGTTGCCGCCGCCGATACAGCCGGCAGCGATCAGGTCGATACCTTCCACGATGAAGTAGAAGCTCGCCATAATGCCGAGAGCGCCTGCGAAAAGCACCGGATGGATGAATGAATAGATACCGGCAATGATCACGAGGATCGAGACGATCAGCCCCAGCACAAAGAATCCGCCGCCGATCTCCTTTCTCATACGGATCACGTTGACCAAGCCGAAGATTCCGCGAACCAAAAACCAGCCTGCCATAATGTACAGCAGGATCGTTTCTGTCACGAAAGACATGCTCGGAGAGAACACGATGAATCCGCCTAAAATCAAGGACAGGATCGCAAGGATCAGGTTCGGAACACTGCGATACCGGATACTCTCAATCAGGAACGTAATACCGGTCACAAACAGCAGGATCATGAAAAAGTGCATCAGGCTGAAGGTGGTCAGGATCGGAGTCGCTACACAAACGATACCGCCGATCACCATGATGATACCCATAATGATCATAAATACTGACATGGAAAAACTCCTTTCATTAAAATTGATACTTCTATTATAATAGCAGATGAAAACACTGTCAACAAAAAAACAAATGATCTTCCATTTTTTCCGATATGTAAAAAGCGCTGTGACCGAAATCACAGCGCCATGTTATTCGGTATCGCCGCTTGCATTTTAGAATTCGCTATGATACTATTATCCTATTACAGAGTTTGTTGAGGGAGGTCGCTCATGATCAATATCAATCAACAAGCACTCCTTGAACTTCTCCGCGCGTCATTGTTCGATGCCGAACCGTCATTTCCCGAAGGAGTTGACTGGGACGCCGTTTTGCAGGAAGCGAAGGATCAAACAGTCGTTGCGCTGACAGCGCCTTTTGTTCCCTCGCAAGAGTCGGTGAAATGGCAAGTATCTGTCAAACAGAATACAGCGACTTTTCTAAATCTTCTCAATGAGCAGACAAATCTTATTCAGCTTTTTCAAGCTGCCGGTATACCTCTCGTGATCCTCAAAGGCTTTGCAGCCGCTATGTACTATCCCGCCCCGTTGAGGCGGTCAATGGGCGACGTTGACTTTTTGGTGCCGCCCGAGTATTTTGAAAAAGCGCGTAAGCTCATGGAAGAAAACGAATATGAGTTTTGCTCAGATCACGGTACCGATCGGGATTACAGCTACACAAAGCGCGGCGCTGTATTGGAGCTTCACCATCGTTACAGCGACGAGAAATGGGATATCGACCCCCTGATCCTCAATAGCTTTCCCGACATCAGCACCCGTGAACTGTTCAACCACCGGTTTCCGGTTTTGCCCGAGATGGTCAACGGGCTGATCCTGCTCGATCATGTGCGCCACCATTTACAGGGCGGCCTCGGCATTCGCCAGATCATCGACTGGATGATGTTTGTCCACGCGCACTTGACCGACGAAAACTGGAAGAACAGTTTTTCCGAGCTTGCGCAAAAAGCGGGTCTTGAAACCCTTGCCATTACTATGACAAGTATGTGCAAGCAGTATTTCGGGCTGCCCGATCCCATTACATGGTGCGATTCTGCTGAAGAAGCTACGATGCAAGAATTGCTCGAAGCCGTATTCAATTACGGTAACTTCGGCAGCAAACTGACGGAGGAAATACACCCTTCGGAATACATCACCATCAGCGCCCAACGAATGGGGCTTTTTCGCTATCTGCAAGCAAGAGGCGAGCAGAACTGGGAGAACAGCCAAAAGCACCCCTTCCTGCGGCACTTTGCATGGCTGTATCAGATTTTTCGCTATATCACACGCGGAACCGCTGCCCTTTTGCGCGGCGAAAAAATCGCAAAGGGCATGTCGTCGGGAAAAGAAAAGTATCATTTATTAGAACGACTCGGCCTGAACCGTTGATCCAAAGACAGAGTAAGACGAGAAAATATTTGTATGAATAACGATCACAAAATATGAGCCAATAAACTTAAAAATCAATAGAGCCAAACCGTATCTGTCAATCGTTTTCCTATTTTTCCTTATCCTGTCACGTGCTCCCACCTATTGAAACAGATTCAACGAGGAATATATCCTCTTTCTCTCGGCGGCTTCTTTGAACATTTGCTTGGTGTTGGATGATTTGCGTTTGCCGGTAAGGAGTAGGGCGATGTACTTGCCGCCCTCGGCGAGATAGCCGACAGGGAGCAAGACTTTATGTTTACCGAGGGTCTTATAATCCCTGCGGACTTTCTCATTCATCGTCTTGAAGCCTTGGCGGAGGATACCGCTCTTGCCGACCGTTCCCTCACCGCGGTCGGAGATATATTTGATCTCTCGGTAGCGGTTCATATCCTTGAAGCCGAAATTGCCGCCTCTTAGAATATCGTCCATCAGCCCCACAAGGGTTGTGTCATCCACCTTATGGCTCTCGATAGCTTCCAACGCCCATACTCGTTTCGGTGCTCCAAGATAGTTGATACCGAGCAGGGTCAGCACTTGTGCGAAGCGCCAAAGTCCGAAGTTCTTGAGCTTTTTCTCGAAAATCTCACGAAACTCCGCGTCGCTCAAAGCAGAAACGAATACCACCCAATCACAGAGGTGGCGCAATCCTACCCCTTCACCGGTCAAGTGAGACGCGGTATGCAGCAGCATGATCAGTCCATGATGGAGCTTGTCCGGCAGGCGGCAGATTAAACCGTCTACCTTTACAGTTTTTGATGTTGAGATCGCTTTGCTCATTTCCGCTTTTATCAGTTTACCGACATCGTTATTCGGGATACCGTTAACGCTGTGATGCAGTTCCCAAATGCTCATCGGCGGTCGCTTATAAGCGATATGGATGCCGTCATCCTCTTCGCCGTGATCGACCGCAAAACCGATGCTCTCAAGCAGCATACCTGCCTGAGAGACGTTCTCTTTCTCTACAAGGAAGTCGACATCGCCCATCGAGCGCAGATTCGGCTCGGGGTAATACATTGCCGAGGCTATGCCCTTCATCGCGACGTAGGGCAACTTATTCGCAGTCATCAGCTCATGAAGTTCACCGTGCTCGGCGAAGTTCTGTGTTCCTGCGATCGCGTAGCGGAAGAAATCTTCACTGCAATCCGCATACTGCTTGGAGCTGAGCTTTTCCTGCAACTGACTGTCAATCACAGAGAACGCCAAGGGATAGACCGCCTGCGCCTTGCTCTCATTGACAAGCGGCATTAACTGATCAGCCGCTACATCAGGCGCCTTCTTGCCGAACAAAGCCGAGCTAATCACTTGCAAAAGCAGGCTATGTACATCATTCATCAGGCATTCTCCTTTCCTTTGTATTCTTGAATATCTTTCTCCACAACAGTGACAGCAGATACGCGCAGCTGCCTGTTGCTGTTCCTACTGTATTGCAGATTACATCATCCGTCTCAGTCATGCCGAGATGGGCGACATACTGGACAGCTTCGACGGTCGCCGACAGCAACAGTCCGACCAATATCGTGAACAATATCCGCTTTCCTATACTGCCGCCAAATACAAACGGCAGGGACAAGCCCAACGGAACGAACAGAAATACATTCATCAGCATGGAGCGGTACATCTCAGGCTGGATCTTCGCTCGTTCAAAGGATGAGAACAGAACAAAATCCGCTCCTGCGCCGCTCTCGCCGCGAGAGATCACCGTGGCATACAGGATCGCTCCTGCCGCAATCACCGCCATGACAGATGAAATGATCCGCATATACTTATAAAATACCGCGCCAATCACCGACCATACCAACAGCAATATCGGTATGGCAATAAGTATGGTAGAGATATTTGACACATAGATCTCATGTAAGAATCGGTTTATCATGTTTTACACCCAAATTCGCATATAACTGTATTATAACAGCTTTTAAATGTTTTGTCACTTATTATTTTATGTTATCGTACGCAAATAAAATTCAGCCGCAAACATCAAGAGGATGTCATTTTATAACAGAACGACATAAGCACTGAGTGAGCAAAAAAGACCTTGCAGGATTTCTCCTACAAGGTCTTTTTCTATTATTTGATTTTGCTTTTTTGTCTGATAAAAACTATGCCTTAAATCATTGATTACTTGTTGCTGATTGCAGCCTGAGCAGCAGCCAGACGAGCGATCGGAACACGGAAGGGTGAGCAGGATACATAGTCAAGAC
>DGUQ01000098.1:2095-2304 GCA_002394725.1 Ruminococcaceae bacterium UBA4306 | reverse complement strand
CCGATCTTGTGGCAGAACTCGACGGAGGTCGGGTCGCCGCCGTGCTCGCCGCAGATACCGATGTGGAGTGCGGGATTCACGGGCTTGCCGAGCTTGATCGCCATATCCATCAGCTTGCCAACGCCGGTCTGATCGAGCTTAGCGAACGGATCGTTCTCAAAGATCTTAGCGTCATAGTAAGCGTCGAGGAACTTGCCTGCGTCGTCACG
>DGUQ01000098.1:1682-1941 GCA_002394725.1 Ruminococcaceae bacterium UBA4306 | reverse complement strand
ATCTCGATCATGGTACCAACCTCGTACTTGAGGTCAGCGCCTGCAGCGGCGATCTCAGCGTCAGCAGTCTCAACAACGAACTTCTTGACATACTTGAGCTCCTTGACGTCGCCGACGAGCGGGATCATGATCTCGGGAACGATCGTCCAATCGGGATGAGCCTTCTTGACGTTGATCGCAGCGCGAATAACAGCCTTGGTCTGCATCTTCGCGATCTCGGGATAGGTGACAGCAAGACGGCAGCCGCGGTGACCCATCA
>DGUQ01000098.1:1496-1616 GCA_002394725.1 Ruminococcaceae bacterium UBA4306 | reverse complement strand
GGTTGAACTCGTGCAGGGAAGCGATCAGGGTCTTGATCTCTTCTACGGTCTTGCCCTGCGCCTTCGCCAGCGCCTCAATGTCAGCTTCCTCAGTGGGAACGAACTCATGCAGAGGCGGAT
>DGUQ01000098.1:0-1432 GCA_002394725.1 Ruminococcaceae bacterium UBA4306 | reverse complement strand
GCGGATCCAGGAAACGGATGGTAACGGGGTTGCCCTCGAGAGCCTCATACAGCTTCTCGAAGTCGCCCTGCTGATAAGGCAGGATCTTGTCAAGAGCAGCCTCGCGCTCTTCAACGGTATCGGCACAGATCATCTCGCGGAACGCGGCGATTCTGTCAGCCTCAAAGAACATATGCTCGGTACGGCACAGACCGATACCCTCAGCGCCCAGCTCACGCGCCTTCTTAGCGTCGGCAGGAGTGTCGGCGTTGGTGCGAACCTTCAGGGTTCTGTACTTGTCAGCCCAATCCATGACGCGGCCGAACTCACCGGCGATGGTAGCGTCAACAGTGGGGATGATGCCGTCATAGATGTTACCGGTAGAACCGTCGATGGAGATGAAATCGCCCTCGTGATAGGTCTTGCCGGCGAGAGTGAACTGCTTGTTCTCCTCGTCCATCGCGATGTCGGAGCAGCCGGATACGCAGCAGGTACCCATGCCGCGAGCGACAACAGCCGCATGAGAGGTCATACCGCCGCGAACGGTCAGGATGCCCTGCGCAGCCTTCATGCCCTCGATATCCTCGGGAGAGGTCTCGAGACGAACCAGAACGACCTTTTCGCCTGCGCCGCCCTGAGCCTTAGCGTCCTCAGCGGTGAAGACAACCTTACCGCAGGCAGCGCCGGGAGAAGCGCCCAGGCCCTTGCCTACCGGAGTAGCGGCCTTGAGTGCCTTAGCGTCAAACTGCGGATGCAGGAGTGTGTCGAGGTTTCTGGGGTCGATCATCAGAACGGCCTCTTCCTCGGTTCTCATACCCTCGTCAACGAGGTCGCAAGCGATCTTCAGAGCCGCCTGAGCGGTACGCTTGCCGTTTCTTGTCTGAAGCATATAGAGCTTGCCGTGCTCGACGGTGAACTCCATATCCTGCATATCTCTGTAGTGATCCTCGAGGGTCTTGCAGACCTCAACGAACTGAGCGAACGCCTCGGGGAACTTCTGCTCCATCTCGGAGATGTGCATGGGGGTACGAACGCCTGCGACAACGTCCTCGCCCTGCGCGTTGGTCAGGAACTCACCGAACAGACCCTTGTCGCCGGTAGCGGGATCGCGGGTGAACGCAACGCCGGTACCGCAGTCGTCGCCCATGTTACCGAACGCCATCGACTGGACGTTTACGGCAGTACCCCAGCTGTAGGGGATATCGTTGTCGCGGCGATATACGTTCGCGCGGGGGTTGTCCCAGGAACGGAATACAGCCTTGACAGCGCCCATGAGCTGCTCCTTGGGATCGGTCGGGAAGTCCTCTCCGATCTTCGCCTTGTACTCAGCCTTGAACTTGCCTGCGAGCTCCTTGAGGTCGTCGGCGGTCAGCTCAACGTCCTGAGTGACGCCGCGGTCAGCCTTCATCTCGTCGATAAGCTCTTCGAAATACTTCTTACCGACTTCCATAAC
>DGUQ01000125.1:1714-2782 GCA_002394725.1 Ruminococcaceae bacterium UBA4306 | reverse complement strand
GCCTTGAGCTTGCCGTTGAACTCCTTGACCAGCGTATTGTTGAAGGTCTCCATCTGAGCGGATTCGATCATCGGGGTGACCGACTGCAGATAGATGCGCGCGTCGGGGGATTTTGCGAGGATCTTGGACACGATCTGCTGACAGCTTTTCATCGCGCCGTCGGTGCCGTATAAGCCGATATCGTTCATGCCCAGCATGATGAATACATTCTTCTTGCCGGTGATCTCGACGCAATCCTCCACAAGATGGGTAGCGCCCTCATAGAACGGATGAACCGCCTCGGGGTTGTCGATCGCCCACAGCGCGTTGGTGTAACCGAGACTGCCGGCGCAGTAGAACGAAGCCTTGCCCAGCGCCTCGGGATGTTCCTCACAGTAGTAATCGAGCTTTAAGGTGACGCTGTCGCCGACAAACACGGCGTTATCGAACCACTCCGCGCTTTTGGGAGAGGTCGTGTCATAGCCCGATTCGGTCTCAGCCACGGTCTCGACCTGCCCTTCGGTAGACGCGGCTTTATCAGTAGGCTTACAGCCGCTGAGCAGCATGCAAACACACAAAAGCAGTGAAAATACAATTGCAAACAGCTTTTTCATCGGGAAAAATCATCTCCACATATATCTAAAAATCAAAAAATTGACAAACTTCTACATGATGTGGAAAAAGTATAGCACAGGATTTTTGCGATATATTTCTAATATAGAATAATAGCCGTCCTGTATCCCTCTAAATTTCGACCCGATTTTCTTGAATTATTTGTTCACCCTGCTGTATATTATTTTCCGCAAACGCGCGGTTTATGAAATTCAGCACACGCTTTTTGTCCGCGCTCCACTGCGGCGCGATCAGACTTTTCTTATCGCCGTCTCCCGTCAAACGGTAGATGACGACATTTTTCGGCAAAAGTCGGATACAGCGGCACAATAGCCGCGTGTACTCCTCGAGCGTCATGACACGGAACAGTCCGCGGCGGTAGTCGTCAGCCAGATCCGTTCCCTCGAGCACATGCAAAAGCTGGAGCTTGACGCCGTCGGTCACCTGCCCGACAACCCTGACGGTTTCGAGCGTCAT
>DGUQ01000125.1:0-1526 GCA_002394725.1 Ruminococcaceae bacterium UBA4306 | reverse complement strand
TCTCATGGATCGTCTGCAAACCCAGCTCAACGGTAACGGGCTTTCTCTCATTGATCTCCCGGAGCAGGTCGATCACATCGGGCGGCAAGCAGTCGGGACGCGTGCCGATCGAGAGCCCTACGATATCATCGGGCGCGATCGCCGCCTCATACAGCGCGCGGAGTCTTTCGACGGGAGCGTAGGTATTGGTGAACGGCTGAAAATACGCGATGTACAGAGGATCGCGCGTCTTTGCGCTCACCCTGCTCTTGGCAACTTCGAGCTGCTCAGCAACAGACAATGCCGCGGATGACGCGAATTCGCCCGAGCCGCCGGCACTGCAAAAGATACAGCCGCGATTACCGATCGTCCCGTCACGGTTGGGACAGGTCATACCGCCGCTGATGGCGAGTCGATAGACCTTTTTGCCGTATTTCTGTTTGTAATATTCGTTTAAAGAATAATAGTGATAGGGCATGTCGCTTTGCGGATGGTTATCCGCTTCCTTCCATGACGGACAGTTCATGTCTGATGATAGAAATCGAGCATCCGCTGTTTATAGTCGGGCGCTTCATCAAAGACGCAATGCCCCCACTCGTTGCCGTACATATACAGCTCAGCGTTGAGCGCCTCGGCAAGATAACGCGACTGTGACGGCGAGAGCACCTGATCGCCCTCTGATCCGATCACCAGAACGGGACATTGGATCTTACTCAGCTCTCCTGTGATATCAAAGCCATCAAGCGCCTGTGTCTGGATGATAAAGCGCCTGATATCGTCCTCCGTCATGCCGTCGTTCATATGGAGGAGCACCTCCTTGTACTTGCCGATGGTGTTCTCGGAATACAGCGAGTCGATCAGCTCGGCGGTCAAGGCGGTCAGATCACCGCTCTGCGCGAGGGCGATCCATCGATCGGTGCCTTCCTTCCCCTGATCATCCATACAGGCGGCGGTAGAGCCGAGCACCATCTTACGCACCAGCTCGGGATGATCGATCGCGATGCACATTGCCATCATGCCGCCCTGGGACGCGCCGAAGAGATCGGCGTCGGCGATCCCGAGCTTCTGCATTACAGCGGCGGTATCCTCCGCCATCTGCCGCACGGTATAGCCGTCGGGCATATTACGGCGGCGGTCAAAGCAATAGACGGTGTACTCTTCTCCAAAATCCCGATACGCGGCGCTGACCGCCATTGCGGAGAGCATCAAACTGCGTGTGGAAACACCGGGCAGGATGACAAAAGCCCTTCCACCGCTTCCAAAGGAGAAGTATTCCATTTCGATATCGCCCATTCGGACAAGCTCTGTTTTCATAAGATCACCTGATTTCTGTAAGCTGAATCCAGTATAACACACGTAAATCAAAATCTCAACTGACACATAACGATTCTTTTCCGTATCATATATTACGGTTCGACTAACCTATATTACAATCCTGAAACGTCCGTTGATTTTTCGGCAGGAATGCGTTATAATAGCACAAACAACATGAAAGAAGGAACCAACATGAAAAAAATCATGATGATCGTCGTTGCCGCGATACTGAC
>DGUQ01000102.1:10215-25699 GCA_002394725.1 Ruminococcaceae bacterium UBA4306 | reverse complement strand
CTGCTTGATGGTGTTGATACTCTTTTCATCCTCTGATACGGTCGTACCGCCGTTGCCGGTCTGACCCAGCTCGAGACGGCGTTTGATCATTTCCTGACAGTAATTGTAGATCATATGATAGTAGTTGACCGAATCATTCCACTCCGCCTTCTGCTTATCCGTCATCTCGGTTTTGGTGATGCCGTATTTGGTTTGCAGCATATTGGCGACGTAGTCGGTGACCTTCTCGGAGCCGTAAACATTCAGATGATCCCAGTTGTAGTAATCCGTGTTGACGTCGATGCCTGCCCAGTCGCCGTGGCGCTCGAGGTTGACGAAGTCGTAGCCGTAGCTCTCGATAATCCTCGCCGCCTCATTACAGCGCTTGAAGCGGTTGTACGCGGAATCGGTGACGATATGGGGGAATCGCATGAACATCACGTTGGTGATGTTATTGTCCTTGAGGTACTCCAGCGTTTGCCTCAGATAACGCTCGCCGTTGACCGCAAGAGGCAGGGTCTCGTTGTTATCCTTGATCTCATCATTATAAACCTTAGTCGTACAATGGAACTCGTTGGCGACAGTCTTGTAGCCGCGGAACAGCGAATAGCCCTTTTGCTTGAGTCCGATCTCCGCGTTCAAAAACTTGATCTTCCACGGATACTCGTTCCACGAGCTGTGATACTTGATGATCGGCAGATAATACTCGATCTGCTTATCCTCGGGGATCGCGTCCTTGAGATAATCGCGCCAGATATTATCTTTGGGCACGTTATCCGCGAACATACGCGCGCTCGCCTCGTTGGGCAGCTCGCTGTCCCTGTACAGGAACGCGTTGATCTCTACGATGACCATCTTGGGGTTCTGGTACTTGAGAACCTCCTTGATCTGCGGCAGAACGATGTTCGCCGGAGAGCTCTGGGTCGCGTAGGGATAGCTGGTGTAGCCGTATTTTTCATACGCGTAGGGAGCGGAATAGCCGGCGTAGACGTCGCTCGCGCCGATCAGAACCGCGTCGATGGTGTTCTTCTCCTCAAGATAGAACGCCTCCATACGCATCGTATTGTTATCGATACGCTTCAACAAAAAGGTTTGAAGCAGTAAGGTCGTTAAAACCACGGCGAGTCCGAAGGACAACAGCTTCAAACCGCGCGTGATATAAAGTTTCTTTTTCATAGGTTTGCCTCATATTCCATACATCATACTTTGGCGGATGATCGCAGTGCGTTGTCCGTCAGAACTGCATATAGACAAAGTCGGAAGCAGCGTAGCCGGAGCCGTAGATACCGAAGATGATGACCGCCATGATCAGGAAGAAGAACACCAGCCAGCGCAGGATGAAGGGCTTTTTGTCCAGCATCTCGCGGATCGTGGTATCGGAATGCTTCTCCTGGATCATGCTGACAGACCAGATCACAACCACGCATACCAGCAGGAGCACATAATCCTTCCAGTCCAGACCGAGCTTAAAGATCTCCGTTCTGCCGCGCTCCAGACTTTGATCGGTGAAGAAGCGGCCGATGGTCATCATGCCCTGATTGAACGAGGGCGCTACGTCAAAGACATAACCGACAAGTACCACGATAAAGGTGCGGATCATCTGGAACAGACGGAAGAAGAAGTTCTGACGGTTGATGTGCATCTTGTCGGTCGCGGCGTCAAACAGCGGCTGCATCAAAATCGACAGCATGATGATACCGCCGTTCCAGACGCCGAACGCGACATATTTATAGTTCGCGCCGTGCCAGATACCGACAACCAAAAAGACGATCAGCGAAGCAAAGGCGGTGGGCAGTACCTTGGCGATATGCGCGCCGGCTTTGGTCTTGCCGAACTTGGTGCCGCGCATCTTCTTGCTCGCGTTGAGGAACGTCGAGCTGATCGCCAGCGGATTGAAGATGTAATCCTTCATCCACGCGCCGAGCGAGATATGCCATCTGCGCCAGTATTCGTTGATGCTCTTGGAGAAGTACGGACGCTTGAAGTTGTCGATCAGATCGATGCCGAAGAGCTGTGCCACGCCGCGGGAGATATCGATACCGCCCGAGAAGTCGGCGTACAGCTGGAACGCATAGAGCAGGATGGTGAAGGTCAGCGTCGTGCCGGAATACTTATTGTAGCCCTGCGCGGTAGCAGTGACGGTATTGATCGCCACGACCGCTCTGTCAGCGATGACCAGCTTCTTGAAGAAGCCCCACAAAATCAGCTGAGAACCGTATTTGAAACGGGTGAAGTCAAAATCGTGACCCTCAAAGAGCTGATGACCGAGCTGTGAATAGTTGCTGATCGGACCCTGGATGATCTGCGGAAAGAAGGAGACAAACAGCAGGAACTTGAAGGGGTTGGTCTGCGGCTTGACCTTCTCACGGTAGACGTCCACGATATAGCCCATGCTCTGGAAGGTGTAGAACGAGATACCCAGCGGCAGGAAGAGCTTTAAGGTCGGAGCCGAAAAGTCAACACGCAGCGAGCCGAGGATGTCGTTCAGGGAACCGGCAAAGAAGTTATAATACTTTAAGAAAGCCAGAATACCGAAGTTGAGGATCAGGCACAGCGCCATGATCCAGCGTTTCTTGACCTTCAGCTTGTTTTTGAACGCTTTCTTTTGCTCGCGATCCCATTCGCCCTTCTTCGATTTTAAGAGCGCCTTGGCGTTTGTGTTCACCTTATCCAGCCACAAGGCTATGAGCATGGTGCTCAGCGCCGTAAACAGGATGAATACAGCGTACTTGTAGCTTGCGAGACAATAGAAGATCGCACTCGCGGCGAGCAGAACCGTCCAGCGATACTTCTTCCACGGAAGGATGAAGTAGATCAGCGCGGTCGCCAGCACAAAGAAAATGAAATTGATTGATGTATAAGTCATAATGAACCTTAATCCGGTGAATGGTGAACGGTGAACGGTGAATGGTGGCGGTATCTCGCTTCGCTCAATCAATACTATCTTCAGTATTGCAGCTGCTCAGCGGTTTCTCTTATCCGTTCTCAGTTCTCCGTTATCCTTTCTCCGTTGCTATTATCTTTTCGGTGTGTTGAATTCATCGGAATACAGCATCTCTCGCAGGATCCTGAGACCCTCTTTCTCGCTGTATTCGGCGATGACCGGCATCTCTCGGCTGAGGAAGGTGGAGATACCCTCCATGCAGGAATAAGCGCCGGTGCGGCAGAACACGAGGATGTCGCCGATCCGCAGATCGTCAAATTCCGCGTTGCGCGCGAGAATATCCGCGGTGGTGCAGATGGAACCGCACAGCGTCCACGGCTTTTTGTCCTCCGTCTTGTCACGATCGGTAAGGTGCAAAATCTCGGGGATCTGCATACCCTGCAGCTGACCGTTGTACTTGACCTGATTCATGCCGCCGTCCACGATCGCGTAGTTGATATCAAAATTGGTCTTGGTATCCACGACCTTGGTCAGGTAATAACCGCAGGGAGCCGCGAAGAAGCGACCCATCTCGACGGTCAGCTCAGCGACCTGCGCCAGCTCCTGCAACTTGGGAGAAATAGAAGCGAGACGCTCCTCTTCCTCGGCGTCGGCGTTATCGGAGAAGTAGTCGACCGCGAGTCCCGTCCCATACTCGATACGCTCCACGGTAAAGCCGAGATCGTTCTTGATACGGGCGGTCAGCTCCATCAGGTAGTCGCACTCTCGCTCGATGGGCTTTGCCTTACGCTTTGCCGTACCGGTAAAGTAATGCAGACCGACGATATTGACGCCCTTGTATACATCGCGGCGGCGGATGATATCGAGGGTGCATTCCTCGTTCATGCCGAACTGGCTGCCGCCCTTGATATCGGTCACGCGCAGCAGCAGGTCAAACACCTTGCCTCTGCGGAGCGCCGCGTCGTTGATCAGTTCGAGGTGCAGGGGGGATTCGGCGGTAAAGGTGCCGACGTTATCGTCCGCGGCACGCTCTACATCCGCATAACCCTTGTTGACGCCCGAGAAAATGATCGTACTCATATCGACGCCGGTGCGCTCACAAACCGTCAGCTCACCGGGAGAGCAAACCTCGATCTTGTCGAACTGCTCAGGCATCCTGCCCAGCAAAAAGGGATTGGCTTTGATAGAAAAGCACAGACCGATCGTATCACCGAAGTATTTCTTAACTAAGGCGGCACGCTTTTCAAACAGATCGAGATCAAAAATATAGGAAGGGGTTCCCACACGGGGCAGGAGCTCCTGTAATTTATTGATATTCATCATATCATTCCTTTTTCGTTGTTCATAGCAACGTTCTGCCTCCCTGAGACAGGGAGGCGGATTCGTCATAGTGTGCCGACAGATTATTCGTCCTGCAGCTTCTCGATCAGCGCCATCATTGCCTTGGCGGAGTTGAAGTTCTCGGGAACGAGGTTGTTCGGCTTGATCTCGATATCAAACTCATCGTTGAGTTCGCCGACGAGCGCTACGATATCGAAGGAATCGAGAATACCGTCGGTGATCAGAGCGGTTTCTTTCTCAAAATCTACGTCGGGTCTGAGTTCCTGTAAGATTTTCATTAATTGATCCATAATAAATTTCTCCTTTAGAATTATTATATCTTATCACCTTGTGGTAATATACAGTTTCAGCCTTTCCTTTGATGGGAAGGTGGGCAATTCGCTTGCGAATTGGTCGGATGAGGTGGATACCTCTCCGATACAACAATCAATGTCATGAGATGGAAACACTTCCACCTCATCCGTCACCGCCTCAGCCGGCGGCGACACCTTCCCCTCAAGGGGAAGGCAATTATTTGAACATCGCCTTGAGCGCCTGCATATCCAGCTTGCCGTTGGGCAGGGTGGGCATCTCCTCAAGGTTGACGAGCTTACGCGGTACCATGAAGGCAGGCATGTTGGCTCTGAAATAGAGCACGATATCTCTGCTTGTCGCCTCGCCGGTATAGAACAGGTACAAGGTCGCCTTGGGCTTGTTGTACAGCGCGCAGCAATCCTTGACGCCCTCGACGAGCTTGGCGGTCTCCTCGATCTCGCCGAGCTCAATGCGGTGACCCAGATGCTTGATCTGGCGATCCATACGGCCGTGGAACATCAGGTTGCCGTCCTCGCCCCATCTGCCGAGGTCGCCGGTCTTGTAGATCAGCTCGCGGTAGTTCGGGTTGAGCGGATTCTGGAGGAAGGACGCGTCGGTGACCTCCTTGTTGCCGTAATAGCCCAGCGCGAGGATCGGGCCGCTGACGCAGATCTGACCGATCTCGCCGTCGGGGGTCGGGGTGTTGTCGTCATTGAGGAGCATGATCTTGTAGTTATCATACGGCTTACCGATCGGGAGAACGGTATCGTCATCGACCTTTTCCCTGACCACATAGTAGGTGCAGGACGCGGTGGACTCGGTGGGGCCGTACTGGTTGACATAGAGGACGTCGGGCAGATGCTCCTGCCAGATCTTGAGGTACTTGCAGGGCATGACCGAACCGGAGAAGCAGAGCTTTTTGAGGTATTCGGGCTTACTCTCGTCAAACGCGCCCAGCTTTGCCGGGATCTCAACGCCCGCGACGCTCCAGCACAGCGCGGTGATCTTCTCACGGTTCAGCGTACCGAACAGCTCGGTCGGCACGGCGAACTCATTCTTCGGGATGATGAAGGTGGAAGCGCCCTTGCTGATGGGGAAGTAAATGTCGCGGACAGCCGCGATATAGTCGAGAGGGCTCTGGTTGCCCATGATGTCGGTATCGTTGATATCGAGCACCTTGCATACGGAATCGATATAGGTCATCAGCGAGAGGTGCGAGGTGATGACGCCCTTGGGCTTACCGGTCGAGCCGGAGGTAAAGATCACATACAGCGGCGCGGTGCATACCAGCGTCGCGGCACGCTCAGCGAGCAGCGCCTCATCGGGAGCGGTCTCCATGATCTCTTCCATCACAATAATGTTACCGTCATATTCCAGAGACTTTGCCATCTCAAGATGTGCCTGATCCACCAACAGGTTCGGCGCCTTGATAACGGAGAGGATCTGGTTGAGTCTCTGCTTGGGCATATCGCCGTCCATCGGTGCGTAAAAGCAGCCTGCTCTGACGGCGCCTAAAAAGCATGAGGGGGTATATACATGTCTGCCGGACATAACGGCGACCGGATCGCCGGGCTTGGTAACGCCGGCAAGGTAGGTACCGATCGACTTGGTGAGCGAATTGAACTGACCAAAGGTCAGGCTGCGCTCGGGATCCTTGAACATCACTTTGTCCGCATAGCGAGAAGCGCTCGCGTCTAAGCGTTCGAGAACCGATGTCTGCATATTCAGCACATCCTTTCATGAAACATTCGAATTTGTATTCAAGATACAGTAATCCATAATTATCCACAATAATACACTTAACATTATAATACATTTTTGAAAAAATTCAATCCATTTTTAAGGATTCACGGGATTTTTTACAGATTTTTCATCCTGCACGTGATACTGCGTTTAAAATTGTACAGATTTCATGCTGACGCGGTAATGCGTTAAAGTGAAAACGAGGCGTTAAGCAGGTGCATTTTGTAGGGGACGGCGCCTCGACGTCCCGAACGTTTGATAAAATGTCACCTACCGCTTAGCAAATCGATCCCTCCGTAGGGTACGGCATTTATAACATACCGCGCGTTTGATTGCGATGCCATCTAACTATGGAGCAAATCAATCCTGCCGTAGGGATGGTCATCGATCATCCGCAGAATGACGGGCGCAGCATAAAACAAAAACCTCAGATAGAAAAAACACCTGCGGCGCCGGACGAGCCCCTCTCCTACAGCAAACGTTACAGTGATTTTGTAGAGGAGCGGCTTGCTTCTCCCACGGCAGGACGCCGGTGATAGAGCAATGTACGTTGAGGAAACAGTCATTGCCGCCATGCGGTACGTTGCATTGCGGTACGTCGAGGGCGCCGTACCCTACAAATCTCTCTCCAAATATCGCTTGCCATCTTCCCCGTTTTGTGGTAACGTATGGTTGAACAATGAATCACAGAGGTATCTTATGAAATACAAACTGATCGCGGTCGATATCGACGACACCTTACTCAACCGAAAAAAGGAGATCTCCCCCCTCACCAAGGCGGCATTGCTGCAGGCGCAGGAAAACGGCGTGAAGGTCGCGGTGGCGTCGGGACGTCTCCCCTACGGCGTACGCCCCTTTGCAAAGCAGCTTGAGGTGTTCCGCTACGGCGGCTACTACATGGGCTTCAACGGCGGCGCGATCCTGAACAGCCGCGACGAGCTGATCGGCAAATGTTATCTCAACAGTAAATACATCGAGCCTGTCTATGACATTCTCCGTCCGGCGAACGTCACCACGATGGTGCACAAGGGCGCGAAGATCTATGCCGACAACAAGGTCAACGACTACACCCACATCGAGAGCGATGTGATCGGTCTGCCGCTGAATGTGGTGGATGATCTGCCGTCGTTCATCGACTGGGATATCCACAAGTTCCTGATTGCGGGCGATCCGACTGAATTAAAAGAGCTGGAACAGCAGCTGCTCCACGCCCTCGGCGATGAGGTCGATATCTACCTCTCGGCGCCGTGGTTCCTCGAGGTGATGCCCAAACAGGCGAACAAGGGCGAGGGACTGCGCACAATCTGCGACGACGCAGGGATCGATATCGGCGACGCGGTAGCCTTCGGCGACAGCTTCAACGATATCTTCATGATCAAAGCCGCAGGAACGGGCGTCGCGATGGGCAACGCCGAGGACGCGGTTAAAGCGGTCGCCGACCGTATCACCGACGACTGCGACCGCGACGGCATCGCAAAAGCGCTGAAGGAATTGGGAATCATATAAAGTGAGGAGTTAGGAGTGAGGAGTGAGGAGTTGTGGGAAACGCTGACGCGTTTTGAATGATAATACAGATAGATAACAGTAACGCTCATGACTCTTTGAAAAGTCATGAGCGTAATTATTAAAAGGTTATTTTAATATATGAAATATGAATCAGGTGTGGGCAGCGCCCACCATTCACTCCTAACTCCTAACTCCTCACACCTCACTCCTAACTCCTAACTAAAAAGCGCCTCCATACGGAAGCGCTTTTTTGAATTCGGTTGAGCTTGCCACGGCACATAAATGTGCCTCGCAATGACTAATTATCATATCAGAGTTCCGTCAAGCAGTCATCCAACGCCTTGATGATACCCTCTTTATCCATATTGTGACCGATGAACACCAGCTTGATCATGCGGTCGCCGTACTTATCGTCCCAATCGTTCTGCAGCTCGGGATCCTCTTGGAACATCTTGCGGCGGATGTGCGCCGGAGCGGCGGCGAGCCACTGACCGTAGTCGGTGCAGTCCATCTGCTTGCCGGACTGCTCGAACATGATCGCCCAATCCTTGTCCTCCTTGATCCAGAACAGACCCTTGGCACGGATGACGTTCTTCGGGAAGGACGCGAGGAATTTCTCGAATTTATCCTTGGTGAACGGCTGACGGCGATAGTACACAAAGGTGCTAATACCGTACTCCTCTACCTCACCGCCCTCATGATGATGGTGATGATGGTGGTGGCAGCCGTGGCTGCTTTTTTCATGATGATCATGGTCGTGAGCGTCATGATCGTCGTGATCGTCGTGGTCGTGATGATGGTGCTCATGCTCGTCATGATCGTGATGTTCATCGTGGTCATGATGATGGTGTTCGTGCTCCTCATGACCATCTTCGTCATGGTGATTCTCGGACTCAGACTCGCCATCGCGATGGTCAGCGTTGAGCTCCTGCACCCACGCGGCGGAGGAAGCGACCTTGTCAAAGTCGAAGTTGTTGGTGTTGAGGATCTCGCCGATCGCCACCTCGCCGTGGGTGGTCTCGATGATCTTCGCCTCGGGCTGGAGCGCGCGGATGACCTTTTTGATATTGACTAGCTCTTCCTCCGTGACGAGGTCGATCTTGTTGAGGATGATGGTGTTGCAGAACTCGATCTGCTGGATCAGCAGGTTCTCGATATCCTCGTCGTCGATGTCATCATTCAAGAGAGCGCCGCCGCAGCCGAATTCACTGCTCAGTCGAGCCGCGTCAACGACGGACACGACGTTATCCAGACGGCAGAGCTTGGGCAGTCGGGGATCGTTGTAGGAGCCGTCGAGCATGGAGATGGTCTGCGCGATCGGGATGGGCTCGCAGATACCCGAAGCCTCGATCAGGATGTAGTCGAACTTTTGCTGTTCGACCAAGCCGAGGATCTGCTCGATCAGATCGGTCTTGAGGGTACAGCAGATACAGCCGTTCTGGAGCGGTACGAGGTTCTCGTCCTTTTCATTGACGACGCCGCCCTTCTGGATCAGCTCAGCGTCGATGTTGACCTCGCCGATATCGTTGACGATGACGGCGACCTTGTAGCCCTCCTGATTATTGAGCACGTGATTCAATAATGTCGTTTTGCCCGCGCCGAGATAACCGGTCAGCAGGGTAACGGGAAGTATTTTTCTCATATCTATCAGTCCTTTATATAAGTTACATTTGTATTATAGCACAATTGCACGATTTGGCAAGCCGAGGAAGTGCCGAGTTTTTCAGCGCTGTGCCGATCAGTTTTATGATTTTTGCCGACAATGGCATTGCGCGAAAGAAAAATCTTGAATCGTTTGTAAATTTTCGTCGATTTATCTTGCTTTAAAGAATTATGTCAGTTATAATGTGTTTGCGGAAAAAGAATATATCGAGATAGGAGTAACCATATGGCAAATAAAGATTATTATGATGACCATGAACCGAACGCCATCGAGCGTGACCGAATGGAAAGAAGAGAGCAGACCAGAAGAAAGAGCCGTATCTCAAGCATTCTGGTGATCGTCATCGCCGCGGCGGTGATCATCGGCATTATCGTGGCGGTCGTCGCCTTAGTCGGCAAGAACAAGAAGCCGGCTGATACCGAGCCCACCACCGTGACCGCGACCATCGCCTCTGAAACAAAGGCGTCCGAAACAACAACCGCTACCACACCGCAGTCAACACAGCCTGCGAGAGATCCGGCGCTGAACAACATCGCATCCTCCAACAACGCCGACGCGCAGCAGGCGACGCTCCCCGATACCTCATCCTCTTCGGCTTCTTCCGACGCGTCGTCACAGACTGCTTCCTCCTCAGCTGCCGAGGGCGGCTCTCACAGCAGCGGCAACGTCCTGCACTACACCGCTACGGGTCAGACCTCCTACGGCTATGACTGGACCTATTCGGGCGGCGGCGGTATCGTCAGCGTCAGCTGTAATTACGACTTCAACACCAAGCAGTATGACTTCAACATCACCGGTGTTGCCCCGGGCACCGCGTCCCTCACCCTGTATTACAACACCGCCGACGGCGTACAGCAGCCCGTCAACATGACCGTGCAGGTTGACAGCAACCTGAATGTCACCCAGATCGGGTAATACTAATCGGTTGAGATTGCACAGCCCCGGACACGCTTGTCCGGGGCTTCGTAATGACAAAGATCCATCACTAATACTAAGTAGCAAAAATGCGTGCCGGTTATCCGACACGCATTGTTTTTTATATTACTTATTATTGACGGCGGCGTACTGCTTTGCCCAGTTATCGACGAACGCCTCTTTTACCTTCGCCCAGTTCGCGTCGGAGCGATCGGCGTTATAGGCGGAAAGCGCGGTGACAAGCTCCTCACGGTAGGTGACGGAGTTGGGCTGATAAAGCATTGCCCAATCCATCTTGTAGCAGCCGTTCTTGATCAGCTCGTTCTGTTTTGCCAAAAAGCCGTTATCGGATTTTGCCGCGTTCTTATACGGCATATTACCGACCTGACCGACCATCATGTTGCTCGCCTCTTCATCGGTGACCAGCCACTTCATGAAGTTCATCGTAGCCTCTTGATCATCCTGAGGGATACCGCCGTTGACTGCCCAGAAGTTCTCCGAACCGCTGTTGAGTCCTGCCTTTTCCTCGCCGTTGACGCCGCAGTAATACGGGATCATGGTCACGTTCGGTACAGCGGCAGAGAGCTTTGCGTAATCCCACGAGCCGGTCAGGAAGAACGCCGCCTTCCGCGAGGTGAACTCCTCCGTCGGGTTGTGACCGCCCTTAGCCAGCTCCTCGGGCTTGGTGACCGCGTTATTGATGCAAAGGTCATAGAGATTCTTGTAGTTCGGCAAATAAGCGCCGGTGATGGAGGCAGGCGCCTCCTTCCATGTGCCGGAAGCCTGCTCCTCATAATAATACTCGAGGTTTGCCAGATGCCCCGTAACGCGCCATGAGGAATCCGCGTCCAGATCGGGTGAGCAGAAGGCGTCAAAGCCCAGCCATGAAGCGTTTTGATGGATCGTCTCCACCACAGTCTTGAGCGTTGCGAAGTTGGTGATATTATCGACCGAGTAGCCGACCTTGCTGAGCAGATCGGGGTTGACGGCAATGCCGTAGCACTCCAGACAGTATGGGATCGCGAGGATCTTGCCCTCCTCGTTCGTCAGGTTATAGGAAGCCGTATTCAACTCGCTGTAGATCGGAGTACCCGTCAAATCGAGGATCTCATCCTTCCATGCGTCCGCGACGTCCTGATTATTGACAACAAACAGTGTGGGCGGATTCTTGGTGTTCATTTCTTCCTGCAGCGCCTGCAGATAAGTGCCGCTCTCGGGCGTTTCGATCTTGACGGAGACACCGGTCTGTTCCTTATACTTTTCCGCCAGCGTGCGGAGCGTTTCGTCCAGCTCGGGCTTGAAATTCAGCCAGTATACCGAACCCTTGGCGCCGCCGAAGGAACAGGCTGTCATCGACACGACCAGCATGACGCAAATCAACAGTGCGATTATTCTTTTGGATCTCATTCTGCATACTCCTATCATAAGTGAACGGCATCAAAGCATACCGATTGCTCCGCGTGCATAATCCACCTAATATATCATTATCAGTATAATCGAAAGAGCGAATAATGTCAACCATAACAAAACCCCCATCTCATAAGAGATGGGGGCAGTATCAAATAATAATTCAGCGAAATCAAACAGTCCACACAACGTTACTGCCGGAAGCCTGCTGGAAAATCATCATTGCGTCATTTGCCATAACAACACCATCTAAATCTGCGTCCGAGCACTTCTTTGCATAATCGTCTGCATCAGTACCGGAAGAGATCTGGAACGCCAGCATTGCATCGTTAGCCATAACAATTCCGTCGAGGTCAGCGTCGCCCAGCGGGTTGATCTGGACATCCTTAGCAAGCTCACCGGATACGGTAATGTCATAGGTACGGGTAGCGTGGTTATCCTTAGCAACAGTCAAAGTGTAGGTACCGTTGGGAACATTACTGAAGGAATATGCGGTAGTGCCGGTGGTGGTACCGGTAAAGTTATTGTCAGTACCGGTCAGAGTGAGGGTAACCGTATCGGAAGCAGTATCCGTTGTTTCAAAGCTGGTAATATTACCGCTGACAGTAGAACCGGGTGTCGGTACGGGAATAACGGGCTTGGACAGAGCGATCGGCATGGTGAAGTTGTTTTTCACCGTCACACCGTTCTCGACGATTCCGGTAAGATCCGTGTCAGAAGATGCCAGCGTGACCATCTCATTGTTGATCTCAGCGTTGCCGGCAGCCTTGACCTTATAGTTGACTACGATCAGAGCCGCGTCGTCGGCATTGAACGGGAAGCCTGACAATGAAGGGATGGAAGCGTTGTAATAGACCGCGCCCATATCCTTATACTCTACGGAAGTGGTCCAGTGACCGCTTGCCATTGTATTGTCCTTGGTAACAGGGAACATCGCGGAGAGATCACTCGTAATACCATCGGTTTCGGTATACTCGGCAACGAGCTCGAGTACATCGTGGGAGTAGAACTGCTTTCCGTGAATAGAGCCGATCTTACCATCGTTGATCTCACTTGCGTTGAGGTAGGTGTAAGCAGTGATGGTATCGCCGACTGCATACGTCTCGGTAACGGTATCGCCGAAGATATTCTTCAGCGTAACGGTGGCGGTCTGAACTTCGGTATCAGCAGCGCTGAAGGACATGACAGATACAGAAGCAACCATCAGTACAGCGAGCAAAATGCTCAGAAATTTTCTCATAAGAATTCCTCCTAAAAGTTATTAATACCCGACGATGCAGCTGCTCAAAAAGCGGATCGAACCGCAACGCCCGTTTATTTACTTCATTGTAACAAAGATTTCAAAAAAGTGCAATACAAAAATACAATAAAAATAAGAATTCACAATCTTTTAACAAGATTGAAAGGCGTTTTCTTCTAAAAAAACCAAAACTTTTTTGTCAAGCTGAAAAACGGTTGTATTATTGGGTCTTTGAAGCAGACGCGGAGGCGTTCGCGCTCTTCCCGGTATCCTTGATCCTGCGCGCGACAACGACAAATCTGCCGTCCTCGGTGTGGTAATTGCAGGTCGACAGCGTGATCAGCTCGTCGCCGAATTGCGGCGTGATACCGGTCTCATAGATCGCGTTCGCTTTGACGTTTTTGACATATTCATTGAACTTTGTCTCGGAGGTCAGATTCTTGTACTTGTAGTAGCAGAAGTGATCGTCCTCCTCGGATGTATCATAGATCTTTCCGTAGAACGCCGCTACGACCTCGTAATCGCGGTTTTCGTAACGGGTATCAAAGAAGATGGTCTTGTGATCCTGATAAAAATCCGCTTTCGCGTATTTCGGCAGCTCACCAAACATGGAACCGTTGTTCATATGATGACCGTAGATCAGATAGTAATTGCTCACCCTCGGACATTCGCCGTCGATGAAAAGCATGCCGCTGTCGGAGTAATTACCGTAGAAATCACGGTGGAGATAATACTCCGGATCCTCGGGCTTGTACATGACGGGGTAATCGATCTTCGTGCCCTCGATCTTCAGCCAGCCGAAGAAATCGGGGTTTTTGTTGTACAGCTCATCATATTTGCGCAGGGAGCCGTCCTCATTCCTCTCATCGGTGTCCATCACCATGTTGGACAGATCGTCAAAGGTCTTTTGCTCGTTCCATGCCCTGATCAGCGTGATCAAAAGCATCGTCACACCGACAAGGAAACCGACGATGAAGATCGAGAGGATGACAATAACGGCGGTCTTTCCCTTTTTCTTTTGCGGGGAAGGAACAGGGGACTGCGTCTTATTCTCTGTATGCTCGGTCGGTACGGCGCGCGCGATTCTCTGAGGGGCTCTGCCGCGCGCGTCACCGCGCATATGCCGCTGCGGCTCGGGTCTTACGTGTCTCACTCTGCTTCCTTCTTCAGGGTATAGGTTTTGCCGTCGCGGGTCATGGTGAGCGTATCTCCGTTGACGGAATAATCATATTCAAAATCATTGCCGGCGATGGTATCCATATCAATGCCCAGCTTGCCGTTTTCGGCGCTGTACAGGAAGGTGTAGTTATCGACGCCCGTGAGCATGATACCTCTGCCCTGTCCGTCAAAGACATAGGTCGTACCCTGATCGAGCCGCCATTTGCCGAGCAAATCGGACGCGTTCGCGCCGCCGTTCGCGGCTAAGTGGATATCATGACGGTCAGCGGAGGTCGGCAGTATGCCGCCTTGATAATATGTGGAGATGATCGTAGTGCCGTCCTGAATCTGAGCGCCGTTTCCCCTGCCCGATCCGGAGATCACGCCAGCGCCGTGAATACCGAGGAAGGAGCCGTCGGAGGGAGCGAGGATGAACAGCAGAGAAACAGCGATCACGACGCAGAGGACCACGACGATCGCGATGGTCAGCGTTTTCTTCTTTTTCTGATCGGCAGCGGACATTGCATTTGCTGCTCTTGCGGCAGATACGGGCTTTTTATCTTCGGAGGAAGAAGACGCTCTTTTTGGTGTATAGCTCATAGTATCAATCCTTTATAAAATAAAATTCCCCGTGCGGCAACTGTCCGTCAAAGGGAAGGCGCCGGGGTGAATTTGATCCGTTTAACCGTCAAAAGGATTTATGTCCCGCGGTTGCTTGATACCGCGTCTTTACGCGGAATGTTTTCAGTATTCAGCTGTCAGATCTTCGATCGGAAAGAGCGATCCTGCTGACACCGATCGTGCCGACCCTCTGAAAACTCAATACCAAAAACATCAGGGCGACGGCGGAAACCCGTCGCCGCCCATTTGTTTAGGGTTAGCGAATATTATTTAGTGAATATTCCCTTACGCTTTGCGGTGTACAGAACACCGACAACACCTGCCATGGAAGCCAGAGTGATGATCAGCCACAGATACATGTTGGAAGCATCACCGGTCTTGGGGGTGGAAGCAGAATCCTTAGTGGAGGAATCCTTGGTAGAGGAATCCTTGGTTGCGGAATCCTTAGTTGCGGAATCATCGGTAGCGCCCTTGTCGTCTGCCTCGGTGGGCTCTACAACCTCAGTGGGAGCCTCGGTGGGTTCACCATACTTGATAACGAGATCAGCAGCGGTAACAACCTGTGTACCTTCGCTATCAGCGAACATCAGACCGCACTCGGAGCAGATATAATGCTCTTTTACGCCGTCAGCCTCAGGAGTAGCGTCAACACGAGCGACAAACTTAAGGTTGTGTACGCAAGGAGCTACAGTGGGAGCCGGAGCCTCGGTGGGAGCCGGAGCCTCGGTCGGAG
>DGUQ01000102.1:9841-10128 GCA_002394725.1 Ruminococcaceae bacterium UBA4306 | reverse complement strand
CCTCGGTCGGAGCCGGAGCCTCAGTCGGAGCCGGAGCCTCAGTGGGAGCCGGAGCCTCGGTGGGAGCCGGAGCCTCGGTGGGAGCCGGAGCCTCGGTCGGAGCTACGTACTTGATGACGAGATCCTCGGCGGTAACAGGCTGTGTACCTGTCGCGTCAGCGAACATCAGACCGCACTCGTTGCAGATATAATGCTCTTTTACGCCGTCAGCCTCAGGAGTAGCGTCAACCTGTGCTACATACTTGAGCTCGTGTACGTGAGGAGCAGTGGGCTCGGGAGCGGTAGTG
>DGUQ01000102.1:1326-9713 GCA_002394725.1 Ruminococcaceae bacterium UBA4306 | reverse complement strand
TGGGCTCGGGAGCGGTAGTGGGCTCTTCGCCGCCGATGGTGATGCTTGCAGGTACAAAGGTGGTGGGCAGATTGGTTTTGCCGTCTGCATAGGTTGTGATCTTGTAAACATCCGTGAAGCCAACTTCAAGGGTGCCGGTAGCGTCGTCAGCTACGGTTGCGGTGAATGTACCGAGAACGACATCGTTTTCAATAGTACATTCCTTCATCGCAAAGCCGGTAAACTTCGCGGAATGCTTAACGTTGGTAAGGTTAGCCATCAAGAATCCCAAATTAGCTACTGCGCCGGGATCGGTTGTGGCATCCTCGCCATAGGTTAAGCCTTCAGGAAGGTCGACAGTAAAGTCGATAGAACCGACTGCCTCGATCGGGCCGAATGTGACGGTGAATGTAATTACATCACCGGGTTTTGCTGTTGTTTTATCTGCTGTCAGTGTCACCGTTGCGTCAGCAGGCGCAGCGTTTACCGGTACGGCCAATACCAGTAAGGACACGACAAGCATTAAACAAAGCAAGATAGATAAGATTCGCTTGTTCATGACCAAGCTCCTTTCAAATATTTGCGGGAAAAAATTCATCCAAGCGTCATGGATTCCCACAATCCGCCGACGCCGGGGATAGATGCCTCTATCCAAGGTGTGGGAAACCCTCGTGCCTGCTTTTTACAAGCCAGAGGATGTATTTCAATTTTGCCGTCCACCTAAAGACAGACAGTCAAAATATGAAAACAAGGGTTGTCCAAGCTCCCTTTCGGTGGCCGTAAAGCACATGGAACAGGCTTGCCGATCAGGCCGCTTATACGAGTTTCATTATAATCTTTCGAAAAGTGTATGTCAATAGAATAATTTGCAAATTCCTATAAATAATCGCCGATAAACGATTACATTTTTGCAATAAAATAGTCAAAATTGACAAAGAAATAATAGTTTTGTCGGAATTAACTAAAAGAGTTCGTGTTTTTGTAAACTGTTTTCGGCAGGGTGACGAGGTCGGTTTTTCTGCCTTTCCGCCGTTTTCAGATGAGGTTGTATGTCATATGATTCCGCTTTCATCCAAAAACGTACCTATTATATCGGAGCATGGAGCCGGCAGCAGCCGCCTGCTGTAGCTTTGGCATATTTCGGCGGCTTATACGGTCAGCACCCTACTTCTTCTCGCAAATAACGAGGTAACGGTCAAAGGTGTTGGGAGTGCCGGCGTAGATACAGGTGATCAGCGTGAGGAGCTGTCTGTCCTTTTGGATATAGATATCCGAGGTTTCGTCCTCAGTCACGACCTTATGATCAATGACCCGATAATCGATATCCTCCCAGTAGTTGTGGATAGACACCGTGTCCCCTATCTCCAGCCGACGGATATTGTCGAAGAACACCCTGCCGATATAGTCGGTATGACCGGCAATGGCGACATTGGTGCTGTTCTGATCGACAGGAAGCGAGGTGCCCGACAGATGCGCCGCGCCATACGCCATCATCTCATCGCTCGCGCCCAGATACACGGGCAGATAGAGGTTGATCGCGTCCGCGCTGAGATAACAGTAGATATTCGACAGACCGTAGCTGCTCATTTTCAGCGCGGGGGCGGCGTAATTGGTGGTATCCACCGTACCCTGATGATCGATCAGCCCCGTGTTATACGCCAGACTGTCGCGGTACAGCGCGTCGAGGTCGTATTGAAACACGACGGGCGAATCCGAAGAACGGACGCCGTCCTCGATGACATAGCCCTCCTCATCGACCTCACCCTTGTCGCGTGCTTCCTGAAAGCTCTTGGCGGTGACGCCGGGGATCTTATTGCTGTCGTCCGTATCGGATGGGACGATATGGCGGCGGACGGTGTTGAATTCATCGATCGCTCCATTGGCGCGCTGCTGCCCGAAGAAGTTCGATACCGTCGGGAAGAGCAAGAGCCCCACCCCTGCGACCAGCAGGATCACGGCGACGGTCATGGTGACCTTTTGCCATGTTTTCCACTTTTTCTTGGGCTGATGTTCCTTAGTCATCCCGATCACCGTCCTTTGCGGCACGCTCCCTGAGCTTTTTCTTATGCAGACGCAGGATAACGAATACCACGCCGCCGACAAACAGCAGGAACACGGCGATCACGATGCCCGCGGTCACAAAGGGGATCTTGTAGCCGAGGAAGAAGAAGTAATCGTTGCCGGTCGAAACAGACGCGACGTCACCCGGGTCATGATCCTCCACGCGTGTACCGCGCACGAGCAGTCGGTGGGAGTTGATGGAATAGGGCGTGCAGGTCAGCAGCGTGACCAGATCCCTGCCCTCCTCGACATACAGATCGTGCGTATTATCGGGCAGGACGACCTTGATCTGATCGACCTGATAGGTCAGCACGCGGTCGAGCACATGGATGTAAAAATAGTCGCCCTCCTGCATATCGGTGAGGTAGTCAAAGAAGGTCTCTGTCGGAAAGGCGGAGTGAGCGGAGATCACGCTGTGGGTATTCTTGCCGCCGATCGGAAAGGCGGTATTATCCAGATGACCCGCTCCACGCTCGAGCACCTCGGTGGATACGCCGTGATAGATGGGCAGATAGACGTTAATCTTCGGGATATCGATAAAGCCGATCAGTCCGTTGGCGCCGGTGTTGAAGGTCTCTTCATAATGCGCGCCGATCGCCTCATACGCCTGTTCATCAAAGGGGTCGGTCAGGATGACGGTATTGAGCAGGCTTTTGTTATACGCCTCTGCCTCGTCAAAGAGCTTTTTGACCTCCTCGGGCTCCATATCCTGCGCCTTTTGCGCCTCGACTCTCGCCTCATTGCGGATACCGATATTATTGACAACCGCGCTGATCAGCGGATAGGTCAAAATGCCCAGACCGATCAGGAAGATCAAAACAATGGCAATAATGGGTAAATAGCGTTTCATAAAAACGTCCTTTTGGGTTATTCTCGTAATATTATAGTATAAATCAAAGGTAAAAGCAATGAACGAAATGTTAAATAAGACGTTGAGTTGATTTGACTGTTTTTACAGCTATGACAAAAGCAGTGCGTTGATGAGCCTTCCCCTCTGGGGGGAAGGCTTTTTATTACATACAAAAAGGGAGCCCTTGCGGACTCCCTCAGAGTTAGATCAATGACAAATTATTTAGCGGAGCTCTTCTTCTTCATCACGATAACGAAGAGAGCAGCAGCGAGCAGTACGAGGCTGCCGCCGATGATGGTGAACATCATGGTGCCGTTGCCGCCGGTGGAGGGCAGCTTCGCCTGAGTATCCTCGATGGTGACGGTAGCGTCAGCGTTGGAGTCGCCCAGAGTGACGGACTTGACCTCAGAGTTGAGGTTGTAGCCTCTGGGTTGCGCGAGCTCCTTCACATAGTAGGTGCCTGCAGGCAGCTTGACCTCGAAGACAGCCATACCGGTGGTGCCGTCGGACTCAGCGGTAGCGAGCAGGTTGGTGCAGTCAGCGTCATCATACAGACCGAAGGTAGCGCCGCCGAGAGGAGCCTTAGTGGTAGCGTCGACCTTCTTAGCGCTTACGCGATAGGTCTTGACGGTGACGTCATTACCGGGTCTTACGTTCAGAGCGGAAGCGTTACCGTAGATCAGGTCGTCATGGTTGATGATTGCGGAACCGACAGCCGCGGTAGCGTAATCGAGCTCGGTCTCGAATTCTACGACAACCTTGTTGCCCTCGGTGTAGAAACCGGGCTTAGCCAGCTCGGAAGCCGCGATGCTGATACCGAAGGTGTTACCCTCGGTGCCGTACTTCTTGTTAACGGTATCATCCTTCGCAACGTTGATGCCCTCGGTAACAAAATTATAATCGAGATCGGTAGTGCCGTTCAGGGTAACGGACTTGATGTTAGCGGCGGTAACAGCCTTGAGGCCGGCGCCCATTCTATCGGTGATGATGTAGGTATCAACAGTAGAAGCAGGAACATCAGCGGTCAGAACATAAGTGATGGTCTTGGTCTGAGCGGCAGTATCGATGGTACCGCGGGTCTGATCCTCTTTGGTCAGAGAACCGTTGACTTTGAAGTCCTTAGAAACGTTGGGCTCGCCTTCGCTGATCTTCTCAGAAAGGTTCAGGGTCTGGGATTCAGTGTTTCTCTTGTTCGGGAATACAACGATCGCATCCTGAGTGAGGGACTTGAAGTTCGGGGACTTCTTGGTCATCTTGACATAGTAGATACCTGCGCCAACGCTCAGGGTCTTAGTAGCGTCGTCGGTGTTGAAGGTAGCGACAGAGGTGGTGAAGTTAACATCCGCGCAAGCGGTCAGCAGAGCGGCAGTGCTCTCCTTGCTGGTCTCAACCTCGCTCTTGAGAGCGGCATAATCGGTAGAGAATGCGCCGGTGGTGCTGTTGTAGTCAGCTACCTTGTAGATGGTGTACTCGTAACCGGGAAGGTCACAGTTCAGGGTGATGGAATAGCCTGCAGCAGAAACTGCCGGGATCATCATCATAGCGATCAGAAGAACCGCTACAGCTACAGAGAGGATTCTCTTAACTGATTTCATGTTTTTAATCTCCTTTTCATGAAAAATATTCTCTAATACAGCGCGTTGCTATCCAAAAGTCAAGCGCCGTGATCTTTGATTATTTTGCGTCTGATTATTTTGCGTCGTGCTTTACAGCTTTACGCTTTGTCGATCTCTTGGTATAGAGTACGTAACCGCCAAGAGACAGAACACCCAGCGCGGCGACCAAAGCACCGATGATCTTGAACATCGTCATACCGGGTCCGGCGGTGTTCGGAGCCTTCAGAACACCGTTGACATAGTCATAGGTAAAGTGATACTTACCCTCCAACGGGAACGAGAAGACATGCACGGTCTTGTTGAGGTTGTACTTCGCGTTCATCTGTCCGGGTACATTTGCCTCAGAGACATTGGTCTCGATCATGACGTACTTCTGGTACTCGGGAGCGGAAGAAGTCTGATAACCGTTCTTGTAAATCGGCAGATTATCGAACTTTGCGACGCCGTCATCAAAGCCGTAATCGGGACCTGTGCCCGTACCGTAGCTAAGAGTATCGGGAGTAGTGTCGAGGGCGAGCACCTTCTCGTACTTCGCTTCGTCGTCGGTCATACGATTGAGCTCGTCAATAAATTCATCGGAAACCGGATAGACCTTGAAGATAACGTTGTTGACCTTCTGGTTGCTCTGGTTGGTCTTGTTGATCGTGATCGAGCCCTTTTGGGTCCGGTTGAGGAAAACGATGCCCATCGGATCGATCTTATCATCGCTGAAGTCAGCGGAGGACATCGCGTGAGGCGTTACGCCGTCAGCCTCGTACTGAGAATAATCGTAATAGACGGGAGCATCGGCAACCAGCTTGAAGTTCACATCTCTAACGGTGATGGACACCAGATAATCAGGCTGATTGTTGAAGATATCGGAGCTGTAGGTAGCGCCTGTGATGCTCGACATATCCTCATAGACATGATAGCGATAGACACCGGGCGCGGTGAAGTTCAGCGTATCGAACGAGAAGGCGCCGTTGGTGACGGTGTTGGTCATCAGATAGGTCGAAGAAGTATCTATGGCATCATCCGCATCAACGGGGAAGCGCGGTACACCCTCAAGAACGAAGGTGAACAGATTACCGGTGTAGTTGGTGTCATCGAACTTCTTGGTACCGGAGATCACAGCCGTAGTGGGCGTGGACTCATTCGGTGTATTGGTAACGGTGACGCCGCCCGATGTGGCGCTTACAATATAGGGATGCATGCGGTCGTGGCTGTAGGTAGCGGTGTAGTTCGCATCGCTGTCCTCTACCACATAGACGCGTGTTCCGGTCGGGATACCGCTGAAGCTGATCGCCTCACCGGGTACGAGATTAACCTTACCATTGGTGTGGGTATTGCCGTCATCATCTACTAATGTATAGGCGCGGGCGTCGGCATCGGATTTGAACTTCAGATAGATCGTCGCCGGGAAGGTCTTGCCCGCGGGAACGATCGCGCCCTCAGCCATCTTCTTCTCTACCGAGAAGGTGCCGACGTTCGGGGTGTTGACGTAGTCGACCTGCAGCTCGGCATAGTCATACTCATTGCCGGAGGCATTGATCATCGTATGCTTGGATGAATCGCTCGTCGTACCGGTGTCAAGCTGTGTTCTCGTATTATTCGACACGTTATCCCAGTAGGTCCAATCGGTCGAATAGGACAGATAGCTGTTAGAAGGCTTATACTGCTTGACGTTCGGCTGAGAGTTGATCCCTAAGATCGAGTGCGGAATATCCATTCTGCCGCCGTTGCCCAGCGTAAAATCAGCATAGTCGCTGTCGGTGACAGCCGTGTTGTCATCATAGGGATTGAAGCCGAATTCGGAAATCTCGGATACGACATCCTTGATGCCTTCGTTGACGTTCGCGGTATCGATCTTCTCGGTAACGATGAAGTTGTTGCCCAGAGGCGTCATGGTGAATTCCATCTTGCAGTTACTCTCGATCAGACCGCGCTCCATGTAGAATACTGTCATGGTGTAGGTCTGGGAGTAATCGAAGGTGAAGCTCTTGGTTGCGGAAGAACCGGAGGTACCGGTCTTATCTACCGTAGCCGTGAGATTGTTGAAGTTCACACGACCGTGGCTCTCCTTATGGTCACCACCCATGTCGAGTACGAGCTGAGAGTTGCCCGACTCGTCGGTGATGTACATCCACAAGTCATCGTCACCGGTAAAGTCGAAGTAGACCGGATCTAAGGCGGTGTTGACGCCGGCGGACTCGTTGGGAGTCGGAACACGGAACTTCACCTGCGTCTTGATACCAAAGCCGTAGTTCAGGTTCTCGTTAGCGTTGGTCTTAGTACCCTTATAGTTGTTGGACGCGTTGTTGAAGGGGAAGATACCGTAGCCGGAGGCTGTGTTATACATGAATCGGCTCAGACCGTCCTGTACACCGTAGGTCGTACCGGCACCGTAGTTGACGCCGGTGGGGTAGGTCGCGGAGCCGTCGCTCGCCCATGTGAAATAGACGTTGTCGGTCGCGTTCTTGGAGTTGAAGGTATACCTTTTGTAGTCTTTGCCGGGGACGTCAGCTACCTTAAAGGGGAAGGAACTGTTGACGACCTTGGCGTATCCGCTCAACGGTCCGCTTTCGGACGCGTTGAAGTACGGAGCCTGTTGTCCGTTCGGAAGCAAGAGATTGCCGTTAGCGTCAAGAGAATTGTTCACCAGACCCTGATAGCTCGTGTACATGTCATAGACATGCGGAATGCTGTTGTTCCATGACTTGTCCGAGTTGTTCGCGATATGCGAAAAACGGGTGACGTTATAGGAGTTGGTCGCTTCACGGTAGCCGTAGCTGTCGGAGCCGCCCTGATGATGGGACGATTCCTTGTACGCGTCGTTGGTATCGGTAAAGTTACCGAAGTACAGCGGCTGAGACCAGTCGGAATGAGCATCCGCCTGTGCCTTGACGACCTCGCGGTTGAACGCGTAGAACGGGTACCACTCGTCCACAGCACCGCCGAAGTTGTTGGTACCTGCCTGAACCGGCTTGAGCCACTGGGTGTTCGCGAGCTCTTCATCCGACATGTAGTCGAAGTAGGTCGCGTTCGCCCAGAACAGGTTCGACGCGGTGTTCGCGCTGTTGCCGGTGTTGACGGGTGCGGTATACGTCATTTTACTCGTATCGCCGCCGTCACCGCCGTCACCGCTGGTGTTGGGCTTCGCCGTTACATAGTTCTTGCCGCCTTCAACGGAAAGCGTGAAGGTCACGCTGACAGTATTAGCCGGCAGGTTCAGATGGATGTTTTTTCCGCCGTTCCACACCAACTCTGTCTTGGTGTTGTTGGGAATCGTGACTTCATCACCGCTGCCGTTGACGCCGCACCACTTCGCGCCGCCTTCTTCGGCGACCATCTTGAAGTTGATGCCGGAGGCAGTAACAGGGATCGTGACCGAGCCGCCGGACCCGCTGTTGATCTTGTTCGCCGAGGTAGCGCTGGTCGTCCAGCCGTTCATCGAACCGGATACAAACCAGTAGCTGATGTCAGCTTTCGCCGACAGCGAGGTCGTCGTGATCACGACCGCAAAGGTAGACAAAATCAACAACGCCGCCAAAACAACAGATAGCGTACGCTTGCCAAAACCGAACGAACGGTTTTGCTTTTTTGTCATTAATCGTATCTCCTTTCTTTCAAAATGATTTGATAAATACTCAAAACAACATAAAAAGCCATTCTGATTATTTTCCCTTACATTATATACAAATCGTTTTGCGCTATTTTTCTTATTTAGAAAATAAATGCTTAAAATTCTGTAATCTTTTATATTTTATCACAATCGACAAAGAATGCTTTTATTATATTTGCCTGATTATTCAATTTGTTCTATTTTTTGTATAGAGTTGAAAAATGTCCGGCTTATCTTTCGTATTCGGATCATGATACGCGGATCGGATGACAGACGATTA
>DGUQ01000102.1:0-1238 GCA_002394725.1 Ruminococcaceae bacterium UBA4306 | reverse complement strand
TTAGGGTGACAGAAAACGAGAAAAAGCCCACTGCAAAAGAGAGCTTCTGCAGTGGGCTGCCCTATCGGGGCTTTATTCCGTTACGTGTGAAACGGTAGTTCTGATGTGATGGATCACTGAATTCCGATACGAACGTAATCAGGAACTTCTATCAGAGAGAGGAAACGCATGAGGTATGTTACATCCTTAGCGGTAGCTTTACCGTCACCGTCTACGTCACATACTTCTTCTGCACAAGGCAGACCGGAGAGGCCGATCAGGTAACGCTGGATCGCGGTAACATCCTTAACAGTAACTTTACCGTCGCCGTCAGCGTCACCGTACATGATCTTGGGCTCATCGCTCTTGATCGCCACATAGATCAAGTTGTAGAACCAATCGTCACCGCCGTCATACTTCGGACGGAAGTAGATGTCATACGTGCCGTCAGCCTCGATCTCGCCGTTCAGTCCGTAGTTGTTATCTACGCCATCGGGATACCATGTGGTCTTTTCGGTTCCGTCAGCAGAGTATACGATCTTGAACTGATCGGTGGTGGTCAGAGTCATAGAGATGGTGTACTCGTCGGTTTCAGCCGCATCGTTCTTGCTCAGCTTGTTCGCCGCGGTAATACTCCAATCGTTCATGCTGCCTACTACGTAGTAACCTTCGCCGCCGGTAACCTCAGTGGGCTCGGGAGCAGTGGTGGGCTCGGGAGCGGTGGTGGGCTCGGGAGTGTCAGTCGGCTCGACAGTAGTCGGAGCAGGAGTCTCCATCGCCGCGTAGATCACGCCGTTGAACCAATCCTCGCCGCCGTCAGCATTCGGACGGAAGTAAACGGTGTAGGTACCGTCTGCGGTGATCTCACCGTGCTGTCCATAGTTGTTGTCCGTTCCGGCCGGATACCATACGATATTGAAGCCGTCAACCTTAACAATCTTGAACTGAGAGGTAGTGGTGAGGTCAACCTTGAACATGTATTCCTCAGCTTCCGACTCGGTGTTCTTGGTAAGGTTGTAAGCGCTGTCGATCGACCAATCGTTCATGTTACCAACCAGATAGAAATTGCTGCCGATAACAGGAGCGGTAGTGGGTTCCTCGGTGGGCTCTACTACGGTAGTGGGCTCCTCGGTGGGTACAACAGGAGTAACAAGATTGACCTTGTAGTTGTTGCCTTCCTTCTCGTCTACGGTGTACCACTGAGCGCCGTCTGCGATATTCTCGGTGATATCGACAGTCTGGTTGCCGTTGCCGTTGAA
>DGUQ01000007.1:2024-3032 GCA_002394725.1 Ruminococcaceae bacterium UBA4306 | reverse complement strand
TTCCATCCACTACCATCCAAATGCGTAGCAAATCATTTCTTCCGTATGTAGTTGTCCTTAACGGAGAATTGCCGGCGAGAGGTCGGGGATGTCGCGCTAATACTAAGTAGCAATAAAAAGCTTTAAAAAGATATTAGCGGAGAATTTCGCAGAACAAGGCGGAGGGCGCAGGCAGGCTGGCGCCTGTCAAGACTGACAACGCAGTTATGTGGAATTCTCCGCAATAGATATTAAAGTGTTTTATTGATACTTAGTATCAAATATTCGGGGAAACGTCCCCCGAAAAAACGTCACATTTATTAATTACGCAAAAACCTGCAAATACCCTCTTTATTTTTGAACTTTGTCAAAAAAATCTTTCTTTATCTCTGTCGCCGCGACCTTTCCCGAGGATTCTTCACTCAGCGCCTTGTTAAAGGCGACAAGATCGTCTTCGGGCAAGTGGAAGCGGACAGTGACCTCATCGGTGAAATCCGAGTCGTCGATACTGCCGCCGAACTTGGCGACAAGAGAAGGGATCTTTCCGTATAAGGTATAGGAACAGCGCAGCTCACACACGGAGCACATCTCCATCTCACGCTCCTGCGCCGCGTCGATCGCGAGCTTTGCCGCCGCGGAATAGGCGCGCACCAAGCCGCCGGCGCCGAGCAGTACGCCGCCGAAATAGCGCGTCACAACAATGACGCAGTCGGTGATATCGCGCTTGCGGATCGCATCAAGCACCGGAATACCGGCGGTACCCTGCGGCTCGTTATCGTCGCTGTAGCGCGACACACCCTCATCCTTGATGACGTAGGCGTAGACATTATGCCGCGCGTCCCAATGTTTGGTTTTGATCTCATTGATAAAGGCGATCGCCTCGTCCTGCGTTGAAACAGGCTTGCAGTAGCCGATAAAGCGCGAGCGCTTTTCGACCAGTTCATCACAGGCGAACCCTTTTACTGTTTTGTATGTATTCATAAATATCATATGAGGACAAGGATCGATCGTCCGTTTAGTGAATGTTCG
>DGUQ01000007.1:0-1920 GCA_002394725.1 Ruminococcaceae bacterium UBA4306 | reverse complement strand
AAAGACTAAGTAAGGCGGTACCGATGTACCGCCTTCAACTCATTTTCATTATTTCTCCATACCGAAGCGCTTCTTGAAACGGTCAACACGGCCGCCTGTATCAACAAGCTTCTGTTTACCGGTAAAGAACGGATGGCACTTGGAGCAAATTTCAACACGGATATCCTTCTTGGTAGAGCCGGTCTCGATCACATTACCGCAAGCGCAGGTAATGGTAGTCTGGCCATAATTAGGATGGATCTTTTCCTGCATTTCATTCACCTCTTTCACATAGCCATATTACATGTAGCCATAATTAACATAGGTATTATACACTAATAATCTTCAAAAAGCAAGTGTTTTTTCTATTTTTTTATCGCGATGGATAAAAAGGGAGCTTAATGCGCCGAAAGATATTCCATGTATCGGTCAAAATTCATATCCAGCGCGCGCATATTAAGGGCATAGGTCTTGCCGACATAGCGGAACAAATGAGAAGAATACGAGATACCACCCGCGTTCTCCTTGTTGGGATAGCGCAGGACAAAGCCGTAATCGACGCAGTGTCGCGTCAGCCATGAATAGGCAGGCGTATCGGCGAACTTTCCGTCGGTCTTGACGGTCAGATAGACGAGCAGTCCCGTTTGCTGCTCGCTCTCCCCTGCCGGCGGCAGCTCCTTCTTGACGTGTGCCTCCGCCATGACCAGACTCGCCTTGGAATCCTTGCGGTATTTTTCAACCTCTTCCTTATAGCGCTTTGCCTGATCCTCATAGGACACATAGCCCTCCACGACCATCAGATCAAAGCCCGCCTTCTTCGCGTCGGCGACCATGGCGTTCAGTCCATCCGCCGCGTCAGGCGCGATCTGAATCCCACAGCACTCGACCGTCTCGGGCACAAAGCCGGAGTCGATCGGTGAGGCGGCGCTGACGGTCTTTAAAAACATCGGATTGGAGGAATGGGTATCATCCTCAATGAATTCCGAGGGTGAGATCGGGCTTTTCTCGTTGAGCGAATTCACGTAAAACTTGTATCCGAAAAAGATGCCGACCACCAAAACGGCGAGCATGACGAGCGGAAGGATATAGAGCAAGGCACGCTGATTTTGTACCTTGTTCTCCTCCCGAGCCTGCTGTTCCTCCAGAACGCCGCGATTCACTTTTCCGAGCTTAAAGTTCCGTTGGTTCTTTCTCAATGCCTTATGCCTCTGTATAATAATGGTACCCACTCACAGACTTGCGCCTGCGAGTGGACAAAACCTCATTATTTAATTGCTTTCGTGTCGATCTCTTCACGCATCATGTCCTTGAACTGTTCGAGGGACATGGAGCCGAGGTCGCCGTCCTTGCGGTGACGGATGGATACGGTGTTATTCTCGATATCCTTATCGCCGATGATGACCATGTACGGGATCTTCTGTACCTGCGCCTCACGGATCTTGTAGCCGATCTTCTCGTTACGATCATCGACCTCAACGCGCATGCCCATATTCTCGAGCTCCTTTGCGATCTCGAATACACGGTCATGATGGCGGTCGGCGATGGGCAGCAGCTTGACCTGAACGGGCGCGAGCCACAACGGGAACGCGCCGGCGTACTTCTCAATCAACAGCGCGAGGGTACGCTCATAGCAGCCGATGGAGGTGCGGTGGATGATGAACGGATGCTTCTTCACGCCGTCACGATCCACATATTCCATACCGAACTTTTCGGCGATCATGGGGTCGATCTGGATGGTGATCAGGGTATCTTCCTTACCGAATACGTTCTTGATCTGGATATCGAGCTTGGGACCGTAGAATGCCGCCTCGCCGATACCGATCTTGTAGTTGATGCCGAGATCGTCGAGGATCTTGCCCATCATACCCTGGACATTGTTCCACTCTTCCTCCGTACCGATGTACTTCTCACGGTCATTGGGATCCCACTGGGAGAAGCGGT
>DGUQ01000022.1:22967-30239 GCA_002394725.1 Ruminococcaceae bacterium UBA4306 | reverse complement strand
GGCAAGACGGATGAGGATAATCTCGGCTTCACCTACGCCGAGCTCGACCGCTATATCCGCACGGGTGAGATCGACAGTCAGGAGAGCAAGGAGAAGATCGACTGCAAGCACAAGGTCAATCTGTTCAAATTAGAGCTCATGCCTGCGTTCAAGCCGGAGTTACCCATCAAAGCTGAATAACGAATACAATAAAAAGGGATGTCGTTCCATACGGAGTGACATCCCTTTTCATACTAAGTAGCAATTATTGTGCTTTGTTGTGTTTGTCTACCATTTCCTGCAATCTTTTGAGCAGCTCCTCTGTCGGGAGCCCTGATTTTTCACTCAGATCGGCGACGGTCGCCTTTTTGATCATCATCTTGCCGATCGGTGTGTTCACAATCTTGAAACGGCTGTCGAGCTTAATCAGCTCCTCGGGCAGCCACGGATACGCCGCGAGGATCTCGGTCAGCTTTGTCCGGTCGTTATAATTCATCTTCCTCATCCTTTATCTGATTATTTGATTCCGCGCAGGTTGATTTCATCGATGGTCACGGGCGTGATACCGCGCTTTAGGAGGTCTTGTTCACATTCGCGGTAGATGGCGTGATTGAGCAGCAGCTCGGGCGTATGCGCGTCATAGCCGATGACCGCCTTGTTGCCGATCTCTGCGACGATGTCCCAGAAGGTCGGGTTCGGGTAACAGCGCTTATTGCAATAGCCGAGGATATTGTACTCCAGCGGAATGTCACGCGCCTTGGCAAAGCGGCACAGCTCTGTCATCTGCTCGATATAAAAATCGGGGTCGCCCTCATACCGGACGGTGTCGGGATGCGCCAGATAGGTGAATGCGCCGGTCGACAAGCCCTCCTTGACCTGGGCGACATACCGCGAAAGGTAGGCTTCTCTTTTGCCCTTTTCTATCGTGGAGTACGAGCCCTCGTCGTATTCGTTGCCGACAAAATGCTGACCCATGATCATGTAGTCGAGGTGCAAGGGTCGGACAAATTCGATCAGCTTGTCAAAGGTCTTGGGGTAGTATTCCGTCTCGAAGCCTAAGAGGATACGGATATCGGAGGCGTATTCCTTTTGCAGAGCGCGGATGCTCTCGGCGTATTCCTGCGCCTGCTCGGGGAACATGCGGAAGTGGCTGTAATAGTCATCGACAGGGAAAAACTGCGGACAGTGGTCGGCAAAGCCGAGTGTGGTGAGTCCTGCCTTGATCGCCGCCTCGACATATTCTCTGTCCTCGCCCACGGCGTGACGGCACCGCGCGGTGTGCGTGTGCAGGTTGTAGTCCGCCATTTTTATCCCCTTCTTTCCGTGATCGAATTTATCATAACAAAAATATGTCTCTTTGTCCAGAATAACGGCGCAAAAAGAGACTCCCGTTTCGGGAGCCTCATGAGGATGGAAAATGAAGATTATCAGTTGTTAGGCTTTTCGGGAGGTGTGCCGCGATCGGAGCTGTCGGAGCCGCCATCGCCGGGCTTATCGGGAGGAGTGCTGCCGCCGCCGTGACCGCTGCCGGTCGATACGACCGCGATCGCTTCGCCGGTGGACGCCGTGCCTGCGGTATACGCCTTGCCGTTCACATAGAGGGTGTGACCGTTCAGGTCGATGCTGTCCGCGTCACAGGTCAGCGAGGTGATGTAGCTGTCGGCTGTGAGCGTCCATTTCGCGCCGCCGCTGAGGTCGACATAGACCTCGCCTGCCTGACCGGAGCTGTTGATCGCGCCGTTGAAGGTGGAGCTGTCGGAGAGATACAGGTTGAGGTGGGATACGTCGTCCACCACCATATCGCCGTTGATGGTCTGCTGCTTGGCGTTCATGGTGACCTGTCCGCCGTTGCTGCCCTCACTGCCCCAGCCGGCTGCCGCCGCTCTGAGGAAAACGCCTTCCGCGTCATTGTTGGTGATGGTCGCGTTACTCAGGTTGATGTCGGTCGCGGTGTTGTTGACGAAGAAAACGTCGCCGTTTTGGTTCGTGAGCGTACCGCCGTTCATCGTAAAGGACGAGGTGCCCTCCGCCGCGTCGCCGGACATGCTCTGATAGATCATGACCGCCTGATAATACGAGGATTTGTCGCTGTTCTTCTTATTATTATCGGCATTCAGGTTGACGTTGTTCAGCGTGACGCTGTTCTTGCCTTCGACGACCACGCCCTGTGAGGCGGTGGAGGTCATCTCGGCGTTGGATACCGTGATATCGGCGGTGGAATAGATGACCGGTGAGCCGGTGCCCGAGGTGGTGTAATAGCCGCCGTCCACGTTGACGGTGCCGCCGCCGCGGTCGGAGCGGATCGCCGCCGAGGAGTTGCCCGAGGTGTTGATGGTGAGATTCTCGGCGTTCATCGTGCCGCCGCCTGTGGTCATCAAGCCGCCCGAGCAGTTGCCCGCGGTCTCAATGTAGGAATCCTTGATGTTGACGGTCGTGCCCTCGCCGTAGCTGAACACGGCGTTGGCGTGCTTGCCGTCGGATTGGACGACGATCTCGCTTAAGTCGAGCGTACCGGCATTAGTGGCGAAGATCGCTGCGTTATCGCCGTAGAAGTCAGCTTCGTCATTCTCACTGCTGTCGCCGCTCTTGACGACCTTGACATTGCTGTAGCTTGCCTTTTCACCGTCGGCAGTGATCGCGTGCTCGCCGCCTGTGGTGTTCTCAATGGTTTGGGCGGTGTTGACGTCCGCTTCCGTGAGCTTTTTGGCGGTGGAGCCTGCTGTGCCGGCAGTGGTCGCCGCGGCAGAAGAGGCTGCTTCATCGACGGTAGCTTCCTGTGTCGCGTCTGTCGTGCTCTTTTGAGTGCCGCATGCCGCCAGCGGTAATGCCATAAGTGCCGCTAAGAGGATCGCGGTGCCTTTCTTCGATAAAAATTTCATAGGATGACCTCCTTGCTTTTTGATTGTGATTTGATCATAACAGATGATATTGAAAATCATATGAATGTAATGTGAAAAACAGGTGAAAAATGCAAAAAAGGAGTCCTCGTGAGAGAACTCCTTTGTCATGTATGATGTGGATCAATCAGCCTGTGCCGCTGTCATCAGGTCTTTGCCTGCGTTCCACGCCTTGCCGACCTTGTCGCCGACGACATAGTAGCCTGAGCGGAACTGGTCGAAGATCAGGGCGTTCAGCTTTTCGGGAACGATCTTGCCGTCCTCGGCGACGACCGCTTCCTCTGCGCTGACGTTGACGATCGTGCCGACGACCGCGTGCAGGTTGTCGGTCTGAGTGATCTCGGCAAGCTCACACTCGATCGTCAGGGGGAACTCCGTGATGATCGGAGCGTTGATATGAGCGCTCTTTTCGGCATGACAGCCGGATCGGATGAATTTATCGGGCATCTTGTTGCCTGTCGCGATGCCGAAGAAGTCCGCCGCGTCCATATGCTCCTTGTCGGCGATGCTGACGGTGAACGCCTTTGTCTGACGGATCGCCTTGGTGGTGGCGTGATCCTCGTTAATAAACAGCGCGATCTTATCCATACCGCTGATCATGCCCCAAGCGGCGTTCATTGCCTGTACGGTGCCGTTCGCGTCATAGGCGGCGACGATCAGTACGGGCATCGGATAGACGGCAGGTACTTTTCCTAAATCTTTTCTCATAGTGATTCCTCCTGTTTTTGATAGTATTTACAAACGAGCGTATTCTTCGTCGGATACGGGTTCGCACCATTCGGTGGACGCGTTCTCGCCGCTGATCTCCAACGCTAAGTGGGAGAACCAGCTGTCCTTTGCCGCGCCGTGCCAGTGCTTGACGTTGGGCGGAATGTTGACGACGGAGCCTTCCTGTAATTCGACGGCATCCTTGCCCTCTTCCTGATACCAGCCCTTGCCGCCGACGCAGATCAGCATCTGACCGCCGCCCGAGGCGGCGTGGTGGATATGCCAGTTATTGCGGCACGACGGCTCAAAGGTGACGTTGAACACAGGCACCTGCTGAGTAGAGAGCGGCGCAAGATAGCTCTGACCGGTGAAGTAGTCGCCGTAGGGATTCGGTTCGCCGATGGGGAAGAAGATGGTGTTTTGGAATCGTTCCTTTTCGCTCAGAGCAGGCGCTTCTTCCTTCCAGATCTCCTTCGCGAGACGGAACACCGCCCAGCCCTTCGGCCAGCCGACGTACATTGTCGCGTGGGTGATGATCGCGGCGATCTCTTCCTTGGTCACGCCATGCGCCTTGGCGTTTTGCAGATGATAGGAGAGGGAGGAGTCGGTGATACCCGACGCCATCAGCGATACGACCGTGATGATACATTTGGTTTTGACGTCGATCGCTTCTTCATTCCATACCTCACCGAACAGCACGTCATCGTTGAGATGCGCGAACATCGGTGAGAATTCGCCGAGCTGATCTCTGCCGGCGGTTTGCGTGATTTTCTTCATCTTACCAGTCCTTTGCGTTTTTCTTTTTATTATAGCGAAATGATGGCGGTTCTTCAAGTATTAAAAAGGATTTGTTGAGTTTTTTTGCGGACATAATATACTATATGAGTGTTGGATAACCAGAGAACGGAATCAGGTTTTTCCGTGGTCGATCAGCTCGATTTTTTGCTGTCTTGTCAGCTGTTTGATGTGATACTCGCGGCTCATCGCCTCCTGCTTGGTCGCGAATTGCTCTGTGTAGACGATCTCGACAGGGCGCCGCGGCGCAGTGTATTTCGATGCTTTTCCTGCGTTATGCGCGGCAAGACGCTTTTCGAGGTCATTCGTCCATCCGCAGTAAAAGGTGCCGTCGGCACATCTCAGGATATAGGTGTAATTGTGTTGATCGTTTGTGCTGCTCATGGGCACCTCACTTTGTCGATGTTAACTGTTGATATGATACACCAAAAATGGCGTTTTGTCCATGATAAAAACAGTTTATAAAAAGTGCTTGACAAACAAAAAATAAGCTGATATACTATTTCAGTAAGGCTAGGCTAACTGCCTGAGCTTTTTATTTAACCCCAAAGGTTAGCTTTAGCTAATCAGGTTAGCAATATATAATCCCATCGCAAAAGGAGATCGCTATGCCGCTCACCTTAGCCGTTATCGGCGAAGAAAATATCATCAAAAGAATCGGCGGAAACGCAGAGGTAAGAACCCATCTGCAAAATCTGGGCTTTGTATCCGGCGCGACCGTCACGGTTGTCAGCTCCATGGGCGGCAACCTGATCGTGAATATCAAAGGCACACGTATCGCCATCAGCAAAGAGATGGCGCAGAAGATATTTATTTAGTGAATAGTGAATCGTTGAGGGTGGGCGCTGCCCGTACCCGATTCCTATTTATATACATATGAGCAAGGAGGATGAGTATGAGAACATTGAAAGAGGTCGCCATCGGCAGTACCTGCAAGGTCAAGAAGCTCCACGGTGAGGGTGCGGTCAAGCGCCGTATCATGGATATGGGCATCACCAAGGGTGTAGAGATCAAGGTGCAGAAGGTCGCTCCCTTAGGCGATCCGATGGAGGTCACCGTACGCGGCTATCAGCTGTCGATCCGCAAGGCGGACGCCGAGATGGTCGAGGTAGAGTGACGCGGACGCGGACGCGCGCGTCTTTTTCTGCCTCTATTTAATGCAGGCAGTATCGGATCATCAATGATAAGCATTTTCCGCTTGATATCACGTAGCTCCCAATGAAAAGCGGATCATTAGCGTAGCTTTTGGCGCGCTATATTTTTTCACCATTAGTTAGCATAAGACAACCAAGAAATGAGGTATGGATATGAACATCAAGATTGCCTTGGCAGGTAACCCAAACAGCGGTAAGACCACCCTGTTCAATTCCCTGACAGGCGCAAATCAGTTTGTCGGCAACTGGCCCGGCGTAACGGTCGAGAAAAAGGAAGGTAAGCTCAAAAAGCATAGTGACGTGACCATCACCGACCTGCCCGGTATCTACTCGCTCTCTCCCTACACGCTGGAAGAGGTCGTGGCGCGTAATTATCTGATCGATGAACGTCCCGACGTGATCCTCAACATTGTTGACGGTACTAACTTAGAGCGCAACCTGTATCTGACTACCCAGCTCTGCGAGCTCGGTATCCCCGTCGTCATCGCCATCAATATGATGGACGTTGTCGAGAAAACAGGCGTCAGGATCAACACCGCGGAGCTGAGCCGACAGCTGGGCTGCAAGGTCGTCGCGATCTCCGCTTTGAAGGGCAAGGGCGTAATGGACGCCGCCGAAGAAGCAATCAAAGCGGCGGAGGAGAAAAAACCCGTCCCCAAGCATCCCTTTGACGGATCGGTCGAGCATGCGATCGCGCATATCGAAGAAGCCTGCGTTCATGATATGCCCGAGGAGGAGCAGAGATGGTACGCGGTCAAGATCTTTGAGCGCGATGATAAGGTCTTGGAGAAGCTCAGCCTGAGCAAGGAGACCCTCGATCATATCGAAAAGGATATCAAGGCTGTTGAGGAAGAATATGACGATGACGCCGAGTCGATCATCACCAACGAGCGTTACGTCTATATTGGCAAGATCATCAACAGCGTTTATAAGAATAAGCAGAAGGGACAGCTCTCGACCTCCGACAAGATCGATAAGGTCGTCACCAACCGTTGGCTGGGTCTGCCGATCTTCATGGTAGTCATGTTCCTCGTGTACTATATCTCGATGGTCACGGTCGGCTCCGCGGCGACAGACTGGGCAAATGACGGTCTGTTCGGTGACGGCTTCCATCTGTTCGGTATCGGTACCGCGCAGTATGAGGAGCACGCCGACGCGATCGGCAAGCTGACCGGCGCCGCTGAATCGGCAGGCAATGAGGATCTGCTCGCGGCACTCGACTTTGAATCGGAAAAATATGACGCTAATGCGGCAGTCACCTCCGTCAAGAGCTTTGCCGCAAGCGTCAAGGACAGCGACGAATTCACCTTTGACGTCGAGGATGAGGAGACCCTCGAGGTCAAGAAAGAAACCATCACCGGTAAGGACGTCAAGGACGCGGCGGATATCTTCGTCAAGAACGAGGGTAAGCCCGACGATCCTGCCGCGTTCGGCGTATGGGTACCCGGTATCCCCGTCGTCGTCGGTAACTGGCTGGAGGCAGCCAAGGCTCCCGAATGGCTCTCGAGCCTGATCCTCGACGGTATCATCGCCGGAGTGGGCGCGGTACTCGGCTTTGTACCGCAGATGCTCGTACTGTTCTTCCTGCTCGCGTTCCTTGAGTCCTGCGGCTACATGGCGCGTATCGCCTTTGTCCTCGACCGTATCTTCCGCCGCTTCGGTCTGTCGGGCAAGAGCTTCATCCCGATCCTGATCGGTACGGGCTGCGGCATCCCCGGCATTATGGCGTCGCGTACCAT
>DGUQ01000022.1:22442-22893 GCA_002394725.1 Ruminococcaceae bacterium UBA4306 | reverse complement strand
GACCGCCGCATGACGATCATGACCACCACCTTCATCCCCTGCGGCGCGAAGGTGCCCTTTATCTCCATGATCGCCGGCGCGATCTTCGGCGGCTCACCGTGGGTCGCGACAGGCGCGTATTTCATTGGCATGGCGGCGATTATCATCTCCGGTATCATGCTCAAAAAGACCAAGCCCTTCGCAGGCGAGCCTGCTCCGTTCGTTATGGAGCTGCCGGCATACCATTGGCCGACCCTCGGTAACGTGCTCCGTTCTATGTGGGAGCGTGGCTGGTCGTTCATCAAAAAGGCAGGTACCATCATCCTGCTCTCCACCATCGTTTTGTGGTTTCTGAGTCGCTTCGGCTGGGTCGACGGCGCCTTTACCATGCTGGGTGAAGAGGAGATCGGCAACAGCATCCTCGCCGTGATCGGCAACGGTATCGCATGGATCTTCGCGCCTCTCGGCTGGG
>DGUQ01000022.1:2160-22359 GCA_002394725.1 Ruminococcaceae bacterium UBA4306 | reverse complement strand
AGGCGGCTGTCGCCTCCATCACCGGTCTGATCGCCAAGGAGAACATCGTCGGTACGATGGGCGTCCTCTACGGCGGCGGAGAAATGTCCACATGGGCGACGCTGGCGAGCGTATTCACCGGCGTGACCGGCTTCTCGTTCCTCGTGTTCAACCTGCTGTGCGCACCGTGCTTTGCGGCGATGGGCGCCATCAGACGTGAGATGAACTCCGCCAAGTGGACGGCATTCGCGATCGCCTATCAGTGTATCTTCGCGTATGTGATCGCGCTGTGTATCAACCAGATCGGCGGCGCCTTCACCGGCAACCTGAATGTATTCGGTCTGATCGTTGCGATCCTGCTGATCGCGTTCATGCTCTATATGCTCTTCAGACCCTATAAGGAAGCCGACAAGCTGACCAAGGATGTAAAGATCAAGTAAGTCATAAGTGGAGATTGTCACGATTGAACAGCATTGCTCAATCTTGCAATGACAATTCGATATGAAGGAGTGAAATGTATGTTCACATGGATATCGAATAACATCGGCACGATCATTATTTGTGCGGTGCTGATCGCGATCGTCACGGCGATCATCGTCAGCATGATCAAAAAGAAAAAGCAGGGTAAGTCGGTGGTATGCAGCTGCGGCAACTGCAAGCACTGCGCGATGTCCGGCTCCTGTCATAAGCAATAGTTGTTTCCGAGTACCGAGTGCCCAAAGCGCTCGGTACTTTTTGTTAAATGACATTGTTTGAGAAGCAAATTTCACCCGTAGGGGAGGGACATGCTCGTCCCGAAAGCGCAACGTCACAGAGAGCTGTAGGGTACGGCGCTTGAGGAGTTGTCCAAATCTGTGATTTGGCTTACAACTCCCATGCAACAGCGCTCCAAGAACAGACTCAGTCTGTGATTGGCTAAGCGCCACTGCTTGTCGACGTACCGAATGGCAGGAGAGTATATTTTCTATCACACGTTTTCGATAACAGAAACGCCCGTCATTCTGCGGATGGTCAATGACCATCCCTACGGAGGGTGCGATTTGCTTCGCGTATTGATGAGATTTAGTGGAAAAGTATCGGTACGTCGCAAGCGCCGTACCCTACGGAAAGACCGGTTCCATTTGATAAACAATGAAAAAATATTGAAATAACGCATAAATTCCCCTTGACAAACTCATTTGTATTTGATACAATATAATTGCACAAGAGATAAAAGAGGTGCAACAGAATGGTAATGAGCTATAAAGAAGAAATGAAGCTCGAAAATCAGCTGTGCTTTCCGCTGTATGCGGCGGCGCGGAGCGTGACGGCGCTGTATACGCCGTATCTCAAGCCGCTGGGGCTGACCTACACCCAGTACATCGTATTTTTGGTGCTGTGGGAAAAGGACGGCATCCCCGTGGGCGAGCTCGGCAAGCGGCTGATGCTCGACAGCGGCACGCTCTCACCGCTTCTCAAAAAGATGCGGCTGGCAGGCTATATCGAAAAGCGGCAGAATGCGGAGGATGAACGATCCTTTTTGATTACTCTGACCGATAAGGGCAGAGCTTTGCAGGAACAGGCGAGTGACATTCCGCGCAAGGTCGGCGGCTGTATGGCGCTCAGTCCGGAAAAAGCCGCGCAATTATATCAGCTGTTGTATGAGCTTCTGGGAAAAGAACCATCATAATCAATGAACCGAAAGGAGAATCACCATGAAAACAGTATACGATTTTACGGTAAAAGACAGAAAAGGGAACGACGTCAGCCTTGCCGAATATAAGGGCAAGCTGTTGCTGATCGTTAACACGGCGACAGGCTGCGGCTTTACACCGCACTATGAGCCGCTTGAAGCAATGTACCGCGACCTGCGTGATAAAGGTCTTGAGATTCTCGACTTCCCGTGCAACCAGTTCGCGAATCAGGCGCCCGGAGATGAGGAAGAGATCCACAACTTCTGCACGCTGAAATTCGGAACCGACTTCCCCCAGTTCAAGAAGATCGACGTCAACGGCGACAATGCCGATCCGCTGTTCGCGTTCCTTGCGACAGAAAAGCCGTTTGAGGGCTTCGGCAAAGGGATCAAGAACAAGGCGCTGAACAAGTTCGCCGACATGAACAACAAGGCGTTTGGCGACAAAGCGTATATCAAATGGAACTTCACCAAGTTCCTCGTTGACCGCGAGGGTAACGTTATCGCGCGTTTTGAGCCGACCGTTGATATGAAGGACGTCAGAAAAGCGGTCGAAGAAGCGCTCTGAGGTGATATTATATGAAGGTCGCAGTCAGATATTATACCAAAACAGGTAATACCGAAAAGCTCGCCAACGCGGTCGCCGAAGCGGTCGGCGTTAAGGCGCTGCCGATCAGTGAACCCATCACCGAGCCTGTCGATGTTCTATTCCTCGGTAACTCCTACTATGCGTTCAGCATCGATCCCGAGGTCAAGCGTTATATCCACTCGCTGGACAGCGACAAGGTGAAGCGCATCGTCAACTTCGGCTCCGCCGCCATGCTCAACTCCACATGGAAAAAGGTGAAGGCGGAGGCGGATCAGGTCGGTATCAAGATGGATGACCGTGAATTCCACTGTAAGGGTGAGTTCAAGGGACTCCACAAGGGCAGACCGAACGAAAGCGATTTGAAGAAAGCCGCGGCGTTCGCGAGAAAGATCATAAAATAAAACAAACCGGTAACTGACCTAATCGGTTACCGGTTTTCGTGTATCAATATATTAGATAGGGGAGGGGCTCTTCCCGTGGATCAGTAGTATTTCAAGACCGAGATAAAGCTGATTATTCCAAGCCTCGACATTCCTTGAGCAGGGAGATGATCGGCAAATGCTGGGGACACGCGTCCTCGCACTGACCGCATTCGATGCAGTCGCTTGCCTTTCCCTTTCCCTCGGTGGCGATCTGATAGGCGCCTCTGCCGCCGTCCCAGTTGCCTGTCTCCTTATTCTTGACGGCAAAGATCCCCGGGATGGCGATGTTCATCGGACAGCCCGACACGCAGTATTTGCAGGCGGTACAGCCGATGGAATTGTCCTTTTGCAACTCCTTTTGCGCGGCGGCGATGACCTTGTATTCCTCGTCGCTGAGCGGCTGAAAGTTCTTCATATACGAGAGGTTGTCCTCCATTTGCTCCTCGTTGGACATACCCGAGAGCACTGCGATCACACCCTCGAGCGACGCGGCATAGCGGATGCCCCATGACGCGAACGACAGCTCGGGACGCGCCTCCTTGAACAGGCGCTTGATATCGTCGTTCGGATTCGCGAGCGCCCCACCCTTCAAGGGCTCCATGATCGTTATGGATACATTGTGCCTACGTGCAATCTCGTAACATTCCTTGGACGCGACGCCGGGGTTGTCCCAGTCGGCGTAGTTAATCTGCAATTGGATATAGTCTACGTCGGGATGTTCCGTCAACAGCTCATCGAGCAGTGCAGGATCGCCGTGGAACGAAAAGCCGTAGTAGCGGATGAGTCCCTCCGCCTTTTTCTCACGGACGAAATCCCAGATGTGGAAGTCCTCATATTTTTTATAATTATTCCTGTCCAGCGCGTGCAGAAGATAGTAGTCAAAGTAGCCGGCGCCGGTGCGCTTGAGGCTGGTGAAGAACTGCTGCTTCGCGGTTTCCTCCGTCAATCCCGACAGCGACGCGTTGAGCTTGGTACACAGGGTGAAGCTCGCGCGCGGATGGCGGTCGATCAGCGCCTCCTTTGTCACACGCTCACTGTCGCCGTCATCATAGACAAAGGCGGTGTCAAAATAAGTGCCGCCTGCTTCAATGAATCGGTCGACCATCCGCGATACCCTCTCGGTATCGTTCGAGCCGTCCTCGCGCTTTGGCAGGCGCATCAGCCCAAAGCCGAGCTTGAATACATCTTTTCCGAACCAATCAGACATGTTCTGCTCCTTTCCGTAATTCCATCATGCGCTGTTGGAGCGCGATAGTTCCCTCTTCGGGGTCGTCGATCAGGGCGACCGTCTGTTCCATCGGACAGATACCGTCACCCTTGCGGTTGATGATCTTTTCCGTCAATTTACCGTAAGCGCAGGGGATATCATGTTGTTGCAGACAGTCATAGCCTGCCCTCGACATCACCTCGCCGTATACCTCGTGGATACCGGCCTTGATGAACAGCATCGCCGCCGCTTTACCGACGATGATATCGGCGACTGCGTAACCGTGCAGATCACGACCCTCTTCGATCAAGCGGATCATCGGAGAAATCCCCCGACCGTCATCGGTAAAATATTCACCGTCCCTGCACAGGCAAATGCTGTGGCCGTCAAGGTGCGCTTTCGCGAGCTCGATATCAGTCATCGTTCTTTACTAAGATCGCGCGCAGGGCGATAATCAGCAGCGGTACCGCGATCGCCTGGATCAGCAGTCCGAGCCATCCTGCGACGATCTGTCCCCAGATCATCTCGACGGAGAACGGAGCGACGCCTTGGAAGATCGCGACCAATCCGAGGAACACGGCGCGACCGGCAAGCTGAGCGAGGATCACGGCAGGGAATGCCCACAAGCCGTTTTCATAAATCTTCTTCGAGAACAGTCCCGACACCAGCGCGAATACCGCAAGCTCCGCCATCATGAACGGCAGTCGCGGCAGGGCAGGCATTGCGCTGCCCATCAGCGAGGTGATCGCAAAGCTGACGGCAGGGGAGAGCACGCCGACTGCGAGCGCCCATTTTGAGCCCAGCAGACAGCCGCCGATCAGCACCGGCAGGTACATCGGCAGGAGCTGAACGCCGCCGGGTTGCCCGAGCGCGATATGGACGATCTGCGGCAGGACGACCGCCAGCGCGATCAGCCCGACGGATAAAACCGCGTTCAGGGTGATCCTTTTTTGAGTGGTCGCATTTTGTTTGGTCAATACATTTTCTAACATAATCATTCTCCTCTCGGTAATTATGCAAATATTGATTATATGATAACAAGAATCCGTCCTCCGCGCAAGAGATTTTTGCACGATTTATAACGGAATGTTGCAGGTTATTCATATTGATTGACTTTGTGAATGGAATCATATAGAATTGACCTATCTGATCATCGGGGGTTTCCCCATTTGAGGTGGTATAATGAACATCAAAAAATGGAACGCGCGGCTGTCGCTGTTAACGGTCGTGTTGTTTTTGATACATGAGGGGTATCACTTGTATGCCTACACCACCATGTATTACAATCCGATTCTGTCAAAGGTCACAGGCTACGCGCTTGCCGGTGCGTTGGGATTACACGTGATCCTGTCGATCATCAGCGTTTTTGTCCTGCATGACGCAAAAAAGGTCACCTACAAAAAGCTGAATATCAAAACCGTGATACAGCGTGTCAGCGCGGTGCTGATCGTGCTGCTGCTCCCGATCCATATTCTCTCATTCGGCTTACTGCAAAGCAGCGTCGGCGGTATCGGTTACATCCTGACGGAGATCGCCCAGATCCTGTTCTACGCGGCGCTTTGCTGTCATATCGCGTTATCCTTTTCCAACGCGCTCATCACCCTCGGCTATCTTACGGAGATGCGCCGAAAGCGGATCATCGATATCGTGGCCGCTGTCATTTGCGCGATCCTCTTCCTTGCGGCAAGCGTCATCATCACGTTGGTGCATACCAAAATTTTTATCGGTTAGGCGGTGCAGAGAATGAAACATGTACTAGTGATCGGAAGCGGTATCGCCGGACTGAGCTGCGCCGTCAGCTGCGCCCAAAAGGGCATGCAGGTCACGATGGTTTCGCCGTTCCCCTCGGAACGCTCCCAGTCTGTCTTGGCGGCAGGCGGCATCAACGCCGTAACTCCTTCGCATGAAGCAGGCGACAGTATCGACAGCCATATCGAGGATACCCTCAAGGGTGGCTGTGAGATCGCCGGCAAAGAGGCGGTCAGGGGTCTGTGCGAGAGCGCGCCGGATATCATCAATTGGCTCGAAAAGCTCGGCACAGTCTTTACGACCGAGTCGGGCGGCAGTATCAGCAAACGCGCGTTCGGCGGACAGTCCCATCGGCGCACCTGCTTTTGCGGCGCTGCTACGGGCAAGCAGATCGTGACCGCGCTCGTGATGGAGGCAAGGAGCTATGAGGGCATGGGCAGGATCAAGCGCCGACTCTGGGCAGATTTTTACGGCTCTTTGATCAAAGACGGCACATGTTACGGCGCGGTTTTATATAACGAAGCGACAAGACAGCCAGAGGCGATCACAGCGGACAGCGTCGTTATCGCGACCGGCGGACAGAACGCGCTGTTCGGCAAGACCACCGGCTCCACTCAGTGCGACGGTTATGTCGCCGGCAAGCTCTTGATGCAGGGTGTAGAGCTCAAGAACCTCGAGTTTATCCAGTACCACCCCACCACCATCGAGACCGCGCAGAAGATGATGCTGATCTCCGAGGCGGTCAGGGGAGAGGGCGGCAGGCTGTATGTAGAAGAAAACGGCAGCCGCGTCTATTTTATGGAAGACAAATACGGCGAGCACGGCAACCTTATGCCCCGTGATATCGTGTCGCGCTGTATCGAGGCAACCGGAAAGCAGGTTTATCTGGATATCACCTTCCTCGGGAAGGAGAAAATCATGCAAAGGCTGTCCGAGGTGTATGAGTTGTGTAAAAAATACCGTGGGATCGATATCACCAAGGAGAGTATCCCCGTCAAGCCGTCGGTACACTTTTTCATGGGCGGTATCGCGGTGAAGAACAATCATGAGACTAATATCAAAAATCTGTACGCGATCGGAGAATGTGCTTCCATCTATCACGGCGCTAATCGCTTGGGTGGTAATTCACTGCTCGCGGCGATCTACGGCGGCAGGGTGGCGTCCGCTTCCATCGAACAGGCAGAAGCAAATGATACACATAACGATTGGTCGGCTGAGCTGAATGAGGCAAAGGAAAAACTGCTCTCTCTCCAAGGCTCCCAAAGCCCCTATCCCGTCAAGTATCTCCGCGATATGCTCGCCGAGACCATGCGCGAAAACCTCGGGATCGTCCGCAATGCCGACAAGCTGCGGCAGGGGATCGACGACGTATCGTTCTATCTGTCCGTTGCGGACAAGATCCGTTTTGATAACTCCGAGATGGCGTACTTCGGCTACAGCCTCAAGGGGATTTTGACGCTCGCCAAGGCGACCCTGCTCTGTGCGCAGAGTCGACAGGAAAGCCGCGGCGCGCATTACAGAAGCGACTACCCGACCTCGTCGGAGACCTACAAAGCCGCCACCATCATCCGTTATGATGAAGGAGAATTCACCACCTACCTCGATACGGAGGGCAAGTATGAGAGTTAAGATATTACGGCAGAAGTCCCCTGTCTCAGAGCCGTACTGGCAGGAATTTGAGGGCGACTTTTCAGAGAATCAGACTGTCGCGGGCATGCTCGACGAGCTGAACTACAAGGATGATCTGATCGACGTCAACGGCGATCCTGCGCCGAGGATCCAGTGGGAGTGCTCGTGCCTGCAGGGAATGTGCGGCGCGTGCGCCATGGTCATCAACGGCAGACCTGCCCTCGCGTGCGAGACCTTTTTGCGCGATAGTAAGGGCGATACGGTGGTCATCGAGCCGCTGAAAAAGTTTGCGACCATTGCCGATCTGGTGATCGACCGCGGCGTCATTCAGGAGAATTTGAAAAAGGCGAACGCGTATATCGGAGAGTACGAGGGAGCCGATCCCAAGGAATATGACCATATGTACGCGGCAGGTAAGTGCCTCAAATGCGGCTTGTGTCTGGAGGTCTGTCCCAACTATCTCGACGGCAGTACCTTTTACGGCGCGGCATTCGCCAACGATTGCTACCTGATCGCGTCACGCAGCGGCTCACGTAAGAAAGCGATCACAAAGTCGTATCAAAAGAACTTTGAGCAGGGATGCTCCAAGGCGCTGTCCTGTGTGGACGTCTGCCCGATGCAGATCCCGACCCTCGCGTCGATCGCGAAGATGAACCGCAGATAAAGGGTGGAGAAATGAAAAGTAATTGTCAAAAATTGAACCATCATCATATACACGACCTTGCGGTGATCTCCAAAGAGGAGGGTTTCCCGTATCCGATCACGGAGGACGCCGCCCGGGTCTATTGCCAAAACAGGGATGCGTCTGATACAGGCGTGCAGACCTACGGCGTTTTTGAAGATGACAAGCTTGTCAGCGTGATGACCGCCACCTTTTGCTTGGTGTTTCCGTGCGAGGATTCGCCGAGCGGCAGGATCGCGCATATCAGCGGCGCGTATACGCTGCCCTCTTATCGGCACCGCCGTTACGCGACCGTGCTTTTGACGGCGATAGAGGCGGACGCTGAGGCGTTCGGCGCGGATTATCTCTGCTGTGACAGCACGGCGGACGGCTTATATCTGCGCTTCGGGATGCACCCGACTTCGGATGACGAAACAAGAATGTGGAAAAAGCTAAAAAAAGAGGAGGAAAACATATGATAGAAACAGGTTGGGTATCGATCCTGCCGCCATTGATCGCGATCGTGCTCGCACTGGTGACCAAAGAGGTGTATTCGTCACTGTTTTTGGGCGTACTGTCCGGAATGGTGATCTACGTCGTGTCGGCGCAGGAGCCGTTCATGGCGGTGTTCTCGCGCATGTTCGACATGATGGCGCAGAAGATCGCGGACAATGCCTACATGATCATCTTTTTGGCGCTGCTGTGGGCGGTGATCACGCTGGTCGGCAAGTCCGGCGGCACGGCGGCATACGGCAGATGGGCAGAAAAACGGCTCAAGAATAAGCGCGCGACCTTGCTCACGACCGCGCTGCTGGGTATTTTGATCTTCATCGACGACGGCTTCAACTGCCTGACGATCGGCACAGTCATGCGCCCCATCTATGACCGTCAGCGTATCTCGCGTGAAAAGCTCGCCTACATCATCGACGCGACCGCGGCGCCGATCTGCATCATCGCGCCGGTGTCCTCATGGGCGGTAGCGGTAGCGTCGGAGGTCAGCGACACCAACGGCTTTCAGACATTTTTATCCACCGTACCATACAATTTGTACGCGCTGCTTACCATTCTGATGGTCGCGTTCGTGTGTATCACGGGGCTCGACTTCGGCAAGATGCGCAAGGCGGAGGAAAGAACACAGCGCGAGGGCTACAGCGACACCTTGACAGAGGAAATGGATGACGAAAAGGAGAGCAAGGGTCGCGTCATCGACCTCGTTCTGCCCATCCTTGTGCTCATCGTCTGCGCAATTTTGGGCATGGCGTATGTCGGCGGCTTTTTCAGCGGTACGCCCTTCTCCGAGGCGATCGGCGCCAATCCCACCGCCGGACTCTCCCTCGGCGCGTTTGCCGGTCTGGTGACCGCGTTCCTCCTCTATATTCCGCGCAAGATCATGAAGCCCAAGGCGTTTGCCGGAAATATCGTCAGCGGTATCGGCAGTATCGTACCGCCCATGCTGATCCTGATCCTCTCGTGGACGCTCGGCGGCGTCTGCCGTGAGCTGATCGGCACCGGCGAGTTCATCTCCGGCTTTATCGCGTCATCGAACGTGCCGTTACAGCTCCTGCCCTTCGTGGTATTCGTGATCGCGGCGCTGATGTCCTTCTCGATGGGCACATCGTGGGGTACCTTCGGCTTGCTGATTCCCATCGTGACCATGATCTGTTCGGCGACTGCCGGCGCGGAGCTGTTGGTTCCCACCCTCGGCGCGACATTGGCAGGCTCCGTCTACGGTGACCACTGCTCACCGATCTCCGATACCACGATCCTCGCCTCGACCGGCGCGCAGTGCGAGCATATCCGCCATGTGGAGACCCAGATCCCCTACGCGACCCTGACGGCTGTCGTCTGCGCGGTCGGCTATTTGATCATCGGCTTTACCAACATGCCGTGGATCGGACTTGCCGTGAGCGCGGTGCTCTTGATCGGCGCGATGCTGATTCTGCACAAGTTCGCTAAGCCCAAGGAAGCGTAACGGAATATAGAAAAAGTTATCCACCGACTTGGATGAGTCGGTGGATTTTTACAGTATATTAATCTGTTTTCAAGCCGATCGGATACGGCGTATTGATACGAGCAAGATAATATTGGATCGCGGTGACGTCGGTCACCTCCAAATCGCCGCTGCCGTCAACATCACCGCGCATCAGCTCGCTCTTGGTAAAAGGCGTATCGGTTTGAGTGAGATAGCGCAGGATATGGGTCACATCCGCGGCATCGACCTTGCCGTTACCGTCCGCGTCACCGAGGAGATAGGCTTCGACCTCTCCGCGATAGGACGGCGTGATGTACCAGTAGTTTCCGTTGCCGAGTTCATACGGCTTAAAGTAGAAATCATATCGACCGGACTGTGTGATCGCGACTTCTCTGCCGATGCCGTCGGGATAGACGGTAAAGGTGTTGTTGCCGTTATACCGTGCCACCCTCACAACATCACCCTGTGTCAGTCTGACGCTTTCCAGAATCATGGAGTCAGCAGAATAGTCCGTAAAGCGTAACCCCTTGTGGACATTAGTTGTTCCACTGTTATCGCCGTTGATGGAACCGGTAAGGTAGTATTCACCCGGAATATAACCATAGCTGTCGATTGGCGGTTCAGTAGGAGGAACATATGGCGGCGTCCAATTGACCCACACTCCGGCTTCCGCAATCGCCTTGCTGACGTCATCATTGGACAGATTCAACCGGCTCGCGATATGATCCAATAGCTGCTGATCGGTTTTGCCGGAGTAATCTCGCGCGTTATTCAGTGTGTATTTCAGGAACTGCACAAACATCGCATATGGTGACGTATGTCTCGGGCAGGTCTCACCAATTACGTTACCAATCGAGGTGATTTGAAGTCGGGAGCCTAAGGAAGAATTCTTCCATTTTGCTTCCTTACATGTTTTATTGCAATCGACCGGATTCTCTAACCTATTACCGGTGCAATAGGCGATATCACCCAGACAAGATGTATCAAAGAGTAGATCGTAGGTTTGGTCTCCTGACTTTCTGTCATAAAAAATAATTGCATATTGTATTCCGGGTACAAGGTTCATCAATGAAGGATCATAAGAGCATATCCCATCGCCTCTGTTAGTACCGATCAGTTTTTTAGATCCCCATGGAATCAATCCCTCTCCGGTCGACACTTCGTAGACGTAAAATAGCACCTCACTGTTCGAAGACCATCCGGTAGAGTACAAATAGAAGTTGATTGTTTTTCCACCTACACTGGGAATGTCATCAGGTTCTTCGGGGGGCGTCGGACTTCCCTGCAGAATATGTAGTACGCTATTCGCATCACCGTCAGAGAAAACAAACCGCACATCATGGTCGCCGCATTCCATGCGTTGCATGTAATCCGCTTTTAGGGTGAGTTTTAACGAACCGCTTTCCTTTGTAAAATTATTATAGCTCACCGGCATACCGTCAATATACAGCGCTCTGAACTTGCTGTACGTCAGATCGTCATTATGATCAGCATTGACGGTAAAGGTTTTATCCTCGTATGAATAGGTTGTAAAGGCTTGTTCATCGACAGTATAGTTGGTGGTTTCCAAAACACCCGGAGCACCGTCCAGCATGCCCATTCTTCCGTAGATGCGTCCGGGATTACAGTCAACTCCTTCAAAAATCAGCTTCTCTTCATGTTCGCCCTCCAGCACCTTGATATCCGTATGGATATTGTATATTCCGGCAGGAGCGTCTTCCGCTATATGTATCTTGAAGGTAATCAGCATCGAATCAGAACTGTCAAACGTGACACCCTCAGCCTGTGTCCAATTGAATCTGATCTCATCGATATTACCATCGGTGTCGCTGAGGTACTGGTAGACTACATCACCTGCGGTATCTTCGTCATCAATATCACCGCGTTTGTTTCCAAATACGGGAAAGGTGGGATCGCTAACTATTTCGATACACGGAGCATCCCATGTGGTTTTTGCGTCTACACCGCATATACAGTTATAGACGTTGAGGTAATACGCGTATGTATGGTTGCTTCCTGCTTCAACCTCATAGAGAGCACCATCAACGTTAAGAAAGATATAGTTGGAAGGATCGTGAGGAAGATCCGGCTCCGTCGGGATTGGCTCTTCAGTAGGATACCACGGCGCTTCTGTTGGAGAGAATCCGCCGAAAGGTGCCGCAGTGGAAGACACAACACCGACTGCCATCACGGAAACGACCATTATCACCGCTAACAGAAGTGATAAAAACTTCTTGAACATGATAAATACCTCCTCGAAAAAACTTTATCATCTGTTGTTATTTTACCATATCCCCAAGTGTCATGCAATCCAAAATCCGCCACTCATATTTAGGCAATCTGTACAGGGAAAAAGCGTGTGATAGCCTAACTGTATTCATTCATAGCGGCTTTTTCTAATTATCCTCCTGTTTAAACAGGAGTGAGTGGTTTTTACTCAGCTACCGTATTCTGACACAACAAAAATCGGTAACCGACATAGTGCCGGTTACCGATTGGATGCTTGATTTTGGTTTAGATGTTGCGAGCGATCATGTCGTCTGTTTTTTGGTGATCGCCTTGTAAACAGGCTTCATCGTCAGACCTTGGATGACCGTGGTGAAGAATACGACGGCGTAGGTACAGCCGAGGATGATGTAGTAGGTCTTTTCGGGCACCATATCCTTGGTGCTCATTGCGAGGGCGACGGATAAGCCGCCACGCAGTCCGCCCCATGTGAACAGGGTGACAAAGCCGGACTTAGAGAAACCGTCGGGGATCTTGCCCATGAACAGCGAGGAGATCGACAGACTGCCGACGCGCGCGATCAGGTTCGCAGCGATCGCGGTGAGCGAGAGCAGCAACACGCTCTCCATCTTGAGAACGCTCACGAACGACAGACCCAACAGGACATACAGCAGTGAGTTGAAGAAGACGTCGAGCGTCTCCCAGAAGGAGTCGAACAACTCCGCGTGCTCCTTCTCCTCATTCTCCGCGTATTTGGAGCGCAGGTGAGAGAACAGGATACCGCAGATGACAGACGCGATCGCGCCGGAGCAGTGGAACACCTCGCACAGAGAATATGCCAGTGAAACGGTCAGCAGGCTGATGAAGATCTTGAGCTGCGGATGCTTTGAGAAGCGGAACAACAAGAAGCATACCAGCGTGACCACGATGCCGATGGCAACCGCGCCGAGCACCTCGCGCAGCATCACGCTGAGGAAGCCCTGATCGGAAGAGCCGCCGGTCACCTTTACCATACCGGAGAAGCAGACGAACAGCGCTACGCCGATACCGTCGTTGAACAGCGATTCACCCTGGATCAGGAAAGAGGTATCCTTCGGCAGACCGAACTTGCTGAGGATACCGGTCGCGGCGATCGGATCGGTGGGGGCGATGATACTGCCGAACATCAGGCATACGGGAAGAGAGAGCTTGAGCCCGAAGGCGTAGCTCGCGCCGTAGATCAGCAGGCCGTAAAATACCGCGCCGAGCAAGGTGCATACCAGCGAGAGCACGGTGATCTGTCTTGCCATACGCTTGAAGTCGGATAGCTTCATATGGCAGGAGCCTGCGAACAGCATGAAGCACAGTACGCCGTGCATCAAAAAGTCGTGGATATCGAAGCCCTGTATTTCCTTGAGTACATTTCCGACGCTGGTATCGTTGAAGATGGCGATGCCGATCAGCAGAACGATACCGAGAATGGTCGAAAACAGCATGAGTCCGATCTCGTAGGTCATCTTGGTGACCTTTTCGTTAAAGAACCCCAGCAGACAGACCAGAGCGATGATCGCGACAAAAATATACATAGTTTCCATGTATTTCTTTTCCTCCTTTTTACCCTTATTATTTGATAGCGCTGACCGAAGTTGAGCTCCGTCCACGCCGATTTTTATACATTATAGCATAAAAAAAGCGGCTTGAAAACCCATAAAATAGAAAATTTTACAAAACCTTCGTAGGGAATATGACTGCTTGATATGACACGCTCTGCCTTTGTCGCAGATGTCGCAGGCAAAAAGTAAAGATTCCTAAAAAAGAGAAAATCTGAAAACGACTTATTTTGCCGTGACATTATGCTCTTTTTATCCGTGTTCCGACATGGAGAAAAACTTGTCAGCGGCATAAACATATGTTATACTCATAAATATCGGGGCTGACAATCAGCCGAAATACCGCCTTGAGAGCGGTCGGAAAGATGAAAAACAAAGGTGATCAAATGGGAAAAATCAAAGAATATTTTAAAATATACGAATCGGAGGACACCAAGGCGGTTTTTGAAGAAAACGATTATGCGGCGAACCGCCTTTCCTTTTATGTCATTCTTACCTGCGCGGTGATCCTGATCGTGTCATGGGTGCTGAATATGGCAGGGATTTTCACTGTCGCCAAGAGCAGGATGAACATCCTGACGATAGCGGGGCTGGTCGAATTCGCCGTGCCGATCGTGCTGTACCTTAAATTCAAGGGAAAACGACGCTGGCTCAAATATGTGATGGTTATCGTGCTGTCGTTTGTCTGCACCCAGCTGTTCAGCATCCTCAATCACAACGTTATCCTGATCATGATCCTGCCCGTGCTGCTGTCGAGCCGCTATTTTTCCAAGGGCTTCACTGTGATGATCTCGATCCTGACGGTATTGTGTGCGGCAGCCGGCAGCGTGCTGAGCGTGCTGTACGGTATCATCGATCTCAACTTCTATCCCTCGCCTGCAAGCGGTACGGTCATGATGATCGAGAAAAAGCTGCGTGACGCGGTCATGGCGCTCGGTATCGATCCCTCAAAAGCGGTGGTCAGCATGATGGTCAACGGCTTTTTGCCGCGACTGCTGGTGTTCGCTGTCATCGGCTTCATCGCTGTATTTATCGCCAAGAACGGTCATGATATGGTGCTCAGGCAGGATAAGATCGCGCGTATGTCCGCCAATGTCAAGGCGGAGCTGAATACCGCCACTCAGATCCAGAACGGCATGGTGCCCAATATCTTCCCTGCCTTCCCCGAGCAAAAACAATTTGACGTTTATGCCGGTATGTATACCGCCAAGGAGGTCGGCGGCGACTTCTATGACTTTTTCCTGATCGATGACAAGCACCTCGCGATGGTGATGGCGGATGTGTCGGGCAAGGGCGTACCTGCGGCGCTGTTCATGATGGCGTCCAAGATCCTGATCAACGACAGGGCGCTCATGGGCGGCACCCCTGCCGAGATCCTCGAATTTGTCAACAACCGTATCTGCAGCAATAACCAGGCGGAGATGTTCGTCACCGTATGGCTGGGTATCCTCAATATCGAAACAGGTCATATGATCGCCGCCAACGCCGGACACGAGTATCCTGTGATCCGCAGGAGCGGCGGAGAGTATGAGCTGTTCAAGGATAAGCATGGCTTTGTCGTCGGCGGTATGGAGGGCGTACGGTACAAGGACTATGAGCTCACGCTGAATAAGGGTGATTCCATCTTCCTCTACACCGACGGTATTCCCGAAGCGACCAACGCTGACAACGAGCAGTTCGGCACCGACAGGATGATCGCGGCGCTGAACATCAAGTCCGACGGCTCGCCGGAGGAGGTCCTCGAGAACATTCATCATGAGGTCAACAAGTTTGTCGGCGACGCTGTCCAGTTCGATGATCTGACCATGCTCTGCCTGCGCTATAACGGAGAGTAAAGATAAAGGAAATAAAGAAGGGGCTGTCGCACGAAGAATTGCGATAGCCCCTTCTTTGCTACTTAGTATTATGTTACTCCGCGCACAAAGCGCTGAGGGTATTTCTCTGATCCATCAGCTTTTCCAAAAGCGGCGTATAATCCATCTCGGTGCGCGCGCGCAGTAGCTCCGTGATCTCGGAGCATTGCTCGAACATCGGGGTGAGCGAAAGGTTGCCGAGTACGCCCTTGAGTGCGTGAGCCGCCTCAAACGCGCTGTCGAGATCATTCTGCTCCAGCGAGCCTTTCAGCTTGTCAAAATTCGCTTCATCGGGGATCATGCCGACCAGACGCAGGTACAGCGCCTCGTTGCCGTAGCAGCGACCGAGTCCCTCTTCGGTATCGGCGCCGAATTCCTTGAGCTTTTCCATCGTTATCATATGGTTCTTCCTTTCTGATCAGGTTTTGTCGTTGTTAATTTGCTCGACGAGTGTTTGAACCAGCTCGTCGGGGTTGAAGGGCTTGGCGATATGCGCGTTTATCCCTGCGTCAAAGGCCTCTTGCCGGTCGGTTACAAAGGTATTCGCCGTAACGGCGATGATGGGAATGTTGGCTTTTTCACCCGACAACGCGCGGATCTTGCGCGTCGCGTCATAGCCGTTCATCACGGGCATCTGGATATCCATCAGGATCGCCTGATAGCGGCTGTCATCAGCTTGCTCCATCATCTCGACGGCGATCTGTCCGTTTTCGGCATGATCTACGGTGAAGCCCTCCTGTGTGAGGATCATCGTGGCGATCTCGCTGTTGATCGGATTATCCTCCGCCAAAAGGATATGAGCGCCCGTGAGCGCCGCTTTTTCCTCCTCGGCAGTCTCCGTGGGTGGATGGACGTCCTCTTTTTTGACGATCGGGAAGCTCAGACGGATCGTAAAGGTCGTGCCCTTGTCCTGTTCGGTCTGTACCAATATCGAACCGCCCATGATGTCGACAAGATTCTTAGTGATTGCCATCCCCAGACCCGTTCCCTGGATCGCGTCAACGGTGCGGCTGCGTTCACGCTCAAAGGAGTCAAAGATATGCTCTGCGAACTCGGGGCTCATGCCGATGCCCGTGTCCTTGACGCTGATCTCGTAGACCCTCTCTGAGCCTGCGATCTCGATCTCGCTGAGCTGTGCCGTGACACTTCCTCCGGCAGGCGTATATTTGTAAGCGTTGGAGATCAGGTTGAGCAGGATGCGGTTGACGCGGTTTTTGTCACATTTGACATAGCGGTGGTCGACCCTGCTGTGGTCTACGGTATATGTAAGCGGCTTTGCCTGCATTTGCAGATCAAAGATGTGGCACGTTTCGTCAAAAATCTCGATCAGATCGGCAGGCGCGAGATCGAGCTCCATCTTGCCCGATTCGATGCGGCTCATGTCGAGTATATCGTTGATCAGGGACAGGAGATGCTTGCTTGAGGTATCGATCTTTTCCAGATAGGTTCGGGTCGAGTCAGGGATTCCCTCTTCCTTGAGCGCGAGGGCGGTATAGCCGGTGATCGCGTTCATCGGCGTGCGGATATCGTGGCTCATATTGGACAGGAAGGCGCTCTTGGCGCGGCTGCTTTCCTCCGCGACCAGCCGTTCCGCCTCGATGAGCTGCTCACGCTTTCGGATAATGGAGAAGATACTGAATATCAGCAGCAGAGAGCCGAGCAGCAGAGAGCCCAGGATCAGGACATTTCTGCGTACCGTTTCGGCAAGGGCGGTAAAGCGTTTTTCCAACAGCTCGTTTGTCTCTCTTACGCTGTCGTTGTCCGGCTCCAGCCCTGCCTGTCCGGCGAGCTTGGTGTGAGTGGTCTGCATTTGTACCGTTGTTTGTTTTGCGTGATCTACCGTCGTACGGTTGACCCATGAGACCGAGACCAGCAGGATCAGGCAGAACAGGATGATCCAGACGACGGTGCTCTTGCCGATCAGCCGCGATTTATCGCGCTGCATCAGTACGCGGAACACGATCATACCGAGCAGGCTCCAGATAATCAGGATCATATAGGATTCCGCCGCCAGCTCGCTTTGTGATCGAATATGCGGCAGCAGATAGAATATCGCGAAGGTGACGGAGATCAAAGCGCCGATGATGCCGATGACCATCGGGATCATCTTTTTTTCTCTTTTACTGATGACGGCGGCGCACACAGAAACATAGATATATACGATCGTCGCGCCGATGGTGGTGACGTCGACGATCCAGCCGATCGCGGTTCTGCCGAAGAACGGGATGATCATGGAGATCAGCGCCACTGTCCAAAGCGCCTTGGTGGGGATCCCCTTTTTGTTAAGCGCTCCGATGCGTTTGGGCAGCATATTGTCGGCGGACATCCGATAGATCAGCCGGCTGAGCGCGATCATGTTGCCGATCAAGCCGGTGAAGATGCCGCAGAAGGAAGCGACGCCCATGATGACCGTTCCTGCCGTCCCCATTGTTTTTTGCGCGGCATGGAAGGTCGGCAGTCCGCGAATACCGCTCACGTCGGGAAGCGCGGTGATATAGTCGGTCCAGCTGTTAAATCCGTCGGGGATCGCGACAGACGCGCACAGCGTCAGCATCGTATAGGCGAGAGCGCCTGCGGCGAGCGCGCCGATCAGGATCGGCAGGGTCTTATTCGGCTTGAATTTGAATTCCTCCGCGGAGTGGGAGATCGACTCAAAGCCGATGAATGCCCACGGCGCGAGGATCACGATCGTCATGATCTGATCGAAGGGCTTGCCCTGTGAGGAAAAGGCAGGCGTGATGCCGCTCAGTCCTCCGCGGCGGATCACGATCGTCAGGAAGCATACCGTGATCCCCAGAAAGAGTAACAGCGCGCAGACCGTCTGTACCCATGCCGCAAGGTGTTTGCTTATGACACAGACCAGGCAGGCTACGGTGATGATCGCGACGGACAGCAGCACCTCGCCCATGTAAACGGTATAGCCGGCGATTTGATAGGAAAAGCCGAAGCAGAAGATATTGCCGAACAAAAAACGTACGATCAGCGACAGCGCCGTGCTGTTTGCCCAGATGATCGCCGCATAGGTAAGCAGCAGCATCCACGCGCACAAAAAGCCATGGTCACTGCCGAGTATCTTGGCGGCAAAGGTATAGGAGCCGCCGGCGTTGGGATAGCGCTTTGTCAGCACGTGGTAGCTCAGCCCGATGATCAGCATGATCACCGCGCCGATCAGCAGTCCGATCACCGCGCCCCACGGTCCCGCGATGGGCAGGAAGGTGGTACCCGGCATGACAAACGCGCCCCATCCGACAGCGCAGCCAAACGCCAGCGCCCATACCGGGAGGGGTGACAGATATCGTGTCAGACCGCTGTTATTCTGTTTTGTATTTTGGATACGAATCATGGTGAACCTTCAGTTTTAGTATAACAGATAAAAAACCTTCTTGACGCTTGTTTAGGGTGACTGCAATAATCCGAATCTGCCGAAAATGGCAATATTTCGGCAATTTTCGGCTTATCAATCTTGGCAGGCGCCAGCGCGTCCTCGCGGGCTGCGCTTATTGGTAACGGTCAGGTATGACCGTTACCGTATCGCTTCGCCGCTCGTCCTTTCCCCAAAAAGCAGGCTTTTTGGGGACCCCGATCAACTTTCTGCACCGAAACTTGCACGAAATCTTACTCATTTTCAGTCCTTCGGAGTTTTGACGGTGCAGATTTTTGTCTGACCGCGGCAAAACCACAGCGAACCCTGACGGGTTCGCGAGGATTTTAACAATGGGCAGGCGAAAATATGCCCGTCAAAACCACGGTTCGGATTATTCCTGTCACCCTACCGGTTGGCGCCGATCAGCTCCATCAGCGTATTGCGCAGCTGATCGGGCTCGACGGGCTTTGACAGATGGGCGTTCATCCCTGCCTGTAAGGAGCGCTGTACATCTTCGTCAAAGGCGTTTGCCGTCAGCGCGATGATCGGGATCGTACGCGCGTCCTCACGGGGCAGCGATCGGATCGCCTCAGCCGTCTCCAGTCCGTCCATGACAGGCATACGCACGTCCATCAGCACAGCGTCGTAATAATCGAGCTCACTCTTTTGAAAGAGCTTGAGCGCCTCTTCGCCGTTTTCGGCATGGTCGGTCGTCATCCCTTCCATCGACAACAGCTGGATCATGATCTCCGCGTTGATCGGCATATCCTCCGCGAGCAGGATCCGTTTTCCTTGGAGACTGATCTCGTGCTTGGTATCTTTCACAGCGTGGCGCATCACGCGCTCGAGCTCTCGGCGGACGACTGTGGGGAATTCGGATTTCGGGATAAAGTCGTCGACCCCTGCCGCCTGTGCCTCCTCCATCACGTCATCACTGTCGTATGCGGTCAGCGCGATCACGCGGATATCATTTCCGTAGCGGCTGCGGATCTCTCGCGTTACATCCGCGCCGCCGCGTTCGGGCATTCGCCAGTCCACCAGCACCAGATTATACGGTTCCTGCTTGGCATAGTGGATCTTGATCGCCGAGAGAGCCTCGTCCGCCGAGGAGGCGGTATCTGCCGATACGCCGATGTCATCGAGGACAATGCCGGCGTGTTCCAGAGCGATCTCATCGTCATCGACGACCAGCGCTTTGATCATCGAGAAGTCAAAGGTGGAGGGTTCGCGGCTGCCGTTCTCACAATTTTTGAGCGTGACCGTTACCGTGAAGGTCGAGCCCTCGCC
>DGUQ01000022.1:1499-2028 GCA_002394725.1 Ruminococcaceae bacterium UBA4306 | reverse complement strand
CCCAGTCCGGTGCTGCCGTATTTGGTTTTGCGGCTCGCGTCCTCCTGTGTAAAGGCTTCAAATATCTTTGACAAAAATGCTTCATCCATACCGATGCCGGTATCCCTGATCGTAAAGCGCAGGGTCGTCTGGCGTTCAAAGCGCGCGACCTTTTCAACGGTAAAGGATACCGTTCCGGGAGCCTCGGTGAATTTGATGGCGTTGCTCAGGATGTTGATGATGATCTGTTTGAGCTTGGTGTCGTCGCCGAAGTACCATTCGTCGACATCACCGTTGATGTTACATTCAAAGGTCAGTCCCTTGTCGTCACACTGGGACTGTACCATCGTGCTGATCTGTTCGAGGATATCCGCCAGACAGAATTCCTCTTTATGCAGGGTCATCCTGCCCGACTCGATGCGGCTCATGTCGAGGATGTCGTTGATCAGATTCAGCAGATGTCCGGCGCTCTCGCCGATCTTGGTCAGGTAGTTTTTGGTCTGCTCGCTGAGCGTCTGATCCTTGAGCGCAATGCTGTTGAGTCCGATGA
>DGUQ01000022.1:0-1401 GCA_002394725.1 Ruminococcaceae bacterium UBA4306 | reverse complement strand
GCGTTCATCGGCGTGCGGATCTCGTGGCTCATGTTGGACAAAAACGCGGTCTTGGCGACATTGGCGTGCTCGGCTTCCTTGAGCGCCAACGCCAGCATTTCATTTTGCTCGCGCTCATGCCTGAGGACGTCGGTCACGTCGGATTTGAGCAGCAGGAAGAACCGTGCCTCCCTGTCGATCACATAGTAAACAAATCGCTTGTAATAGGTCGCGCCGTCGATCTCACATGTTACGTTGATGGTGTAGGAGTCATTGTGCTCCAGATTCTCGGCGATCGCGTCGGTGGAGAGCGCCGCCTCCAGCTCCTCGATATTGTGCGCGCTTGCCGACGCCGCCGGCAGCACCTGATCATGGATATAGTCGGTATACAGACCGCTTCTGCGTTCGGGGAAGATACTGCCCCTGACGATCTTGGAGGCGTCGCCGATCACGACGCTGTAGTTGTTGTCAACGATATAGGTGACCATGTCGTACTGCTGCGCGAGCACCTTTTTGTTGAGTACCTCGGACACCTTCTCGTCATTATATTCCGTTTCCGTACCGAACAGGATCAAGTCGCCGCTTGTGGGCGCATGGGCGACCGATCGGGTGAAGTGTACAAAGCACTGTCGTCCCGATTCACGGCGGCAGTAGGCGACAAAGGTCGCCGGCGGAGCACCCTTGTAGAAGCGATCCATCAGCCGCTCGATGCGGAAGCATTCTTCATATCGTCCTTTGTCAACGTCCAGCAGCAGACTCTCCCGACGGACGTTTTCCGCTTCTTCAAAGAGCACTCCCTTTTTATCGGTGTGATAGAGGTCGATACCGCTCGCTTCCTCGATCAGACCGGTGGACAGGTTGCCGCGAAAAACCGTCAGGCTGGTATCGGCGGCATTATGCAGATTTTCCAGCATCGCGTTGTATACGCCCGCGCGGCGGTAGCTTTCCTCCTGCGCGAGGTACTGCTCGGTGATGTCGCTGATAAATACGTAGAACACGTCGCCGTATCCCGGGAACTGGGCAAAGTGACCGTAGTCATCGACCCATCGGATACTGCCGTCCTTGCGGATGATGCGGTATTCTACATGATCGCGGTTGGCGGAATCCTGACTGTGGATCTGCTCCCGGATCGACTGATCGATCTTCTCATAGTCCTCGGGATGCACCATTCCCCTGAAGGTGTATCCCGTCAGCTCGCGGAATTCTTCCTCGTTTTTGCATCCGTACATGTCCAGCACGGCGTTGTTGACATACAAAAGTTCCATACGGGTATCGGCGCGATAGATAAAAAAGCCGCCCGGTATCTGCTCTCCGACCCATTCGATCGCAGAGGTCAGATAACCGCTTTGATACAACTCATTTGCTTTGGGCATTAGGTCTCTCCGTTTCTTCTGGTTTCCAAACAATATTTGCGGTTTCTTT
>DGUQ01000080.1:7370-9223 GCA_002394725.1 Ruminococcaceae bacterium UBA4306 | reverse complement strand
CGCATGCTGACGATCGCCTGTGCCTGGATATCATCCAGACCGAAGCGCTCACATAATGCGAGCTTTGCCGCCGCCTGATCCTTGGATTTGCGGATGATGGCGATGACCTCGTCGATGAAATCGATGGCGATCTTCAAGCCCTCTAGGATGTGCATGCGCTCCTTCGCCTTGCGCAGATCAAAGATCGTTCTGCGCTCGATGACCTGCTCCTGATGCTCGATATAGTATTGGAGCATTTCTTTGAGCGAGAGAATACGCGGCTCTCCGTTCACGATGGAGAGCATGATCGCGCCGAAGGTGGTCTGCAACTGTGTCATCTTGAACAGATGGTTCAGCACGACCTGAGCGGACGCCTCACGCTTGACGTCGATCTCGATGTGCATACCGTTTCTATCGGAGTGATCCTCGATATTGGAGATACCCTCGAGACGTTTATCCTTGACAAGATTCGCGATATTCTCGATCAGGCGCGCTTTATTCACGCCGTAGGGGATCTCGGTGACGACGATCTTGAATCTGCCGTTCTTCGCTTCAACGATCTCGGTCTTGGCGCGGACAACGATCTTGCCGCGGCCGGTCGCGTACGCGGCACGAATACCGGAGCGACCCATAATCAGACCGCCTGTCGGGAAGTCGGGTCCGGGCATACATTCCATCAGATCGGCGATCTCAGCGTCGGGATTGTCGATCAACAGGCACATCGCGTCGATGGTCTCGCCGAGATTGTGGGGCGGAATGTTGGTCGCCATACCGACCGCGATACCGTTACTGCCGTTGACCAAGAGGTTCGGGAAACGCGAGGGCAATACCGTGGGCTCCTCGAGCACATCGTCGAAGGTCGGCATGAAGTCGACGGTATCCTTGTCGATATCCGAAAGCATCTCCGACGCGATCTTGCTCATACGGGACTCGGTATATCTGTACGCCGCGGCAGGGTCGCCGTCGATGGAACCGAAGTTGCCGTGACCGTCGACCAGCATATAGCGCATGGAGAAATCCTGTGCTAATCTGACCATCGCGTCATAAACGGACGCGTCGCCGTGGGGGTGATATTTACCCAGCACTTCACCGACAGTGTAGGCGCACTTACGATGCGGCTTTGACGCGGTGATGCCGTTCTCATACATATTGTAAAGGATCCTTCTGTGAACGGGCTTTAAGCCGTCGCGAACGTCGGGCAGTGCGCGCGATACGATTACGCTCATCGAATAGTCGAGGAACGACTTGCGCATCTCTCGATTGATATCGACGTTGATGATCTTACCGGAGCTGTACTCGGTCTTGTTCATCATCTCGGCATATTCCGCCTCAAAATCCTCATTTTCTGTGTTATTGATGTTGTTATTCTCGTTATCCAAAGGAGTCACCTCATTATTCTCTCAAAATCGGGTGTGGGCTTGCCCACCGTTCATTCCTCATTCCTAATTTCTCATTCCTAATTAGATATCGAGGTTCTGCACATACTTCGCGTTCGTTTCAATGAATTCTCTGCGCGGCTCGACCTGATCGCCCATGAGGATCGAGAAGGTCTCGTCAGCCTCCTGCGCGTCAGAAAGCTCCACACGCAGCATGGTTCTGGTTGCAGGATTCATGGTCGTCTCCCAAAGCTGCTCGGGATCCATCTCACCGAGACCCTTGTAGCGCTGGATGGTGGTCTTTCCCTCGATTTGACTGAGGATCTCGTCACGCTCCTGATCGGTATAGGCATAGCGGTGATTATCCTTGCCCTTGCTGATCCGATACAGCGGCGGCTGCGCAATATAGACATGCCCCTCTTCGATCAGCGGACGCATATAGCGGAAGAAGAAGGTGAGCAGCAGGGTGCGGATATGCGAGCCGTCGACGTCCGCATC
>DGUQ01000080.1:0-7301 GCA_002394725.1 Ruminococcaceae bacterium UBA4306 | reverse complement strand
GCCATGATGATGATCTTGTCGTAACGGAGCTTTTCGGAATCGAACTCATCACCGATACCGGCGCCGAGCGCTGTAATGACCGGAGTGAGCTTATCATTGCCGTAGACCTTGTCAAGACGCGCTTTCTCAACGTTCAGCATCTTACCCCACAAAGGCAGGATCGCCTGAAATTTTCTGTCGCGTCCCTGCTTAGCGGAACCGCCTGCGGAGTCACCCTCTACGATGTAGATCTCCGTCTCGCTGCGATCCTTAGACTGACAGTCGGCGAGCTTACCGGGGAGGGACGCGCTCTCGAGTCCCGTCTTGCGGCGGACATTCTCGCGCGCCTTGCGAGCCGCTTCACGCGCCTTGGCGGACGCCAATGCCTTTTCGATAATCGCGGAGGCGGAGGCGGGATTCTCCTCCAAGAACTCGCTGAGCTTGTCCGAGATCAGCTTGCTGACCATCGAACGCACGATGGTATTACCGAGCTTTGCCTTAGTCTGTCCTTCAAACTGCGCCTCGGTGATCTTGACTGAGATAATGGCGGTCAAGCCCTCTTTATAATCGTCGAATTCGAGTTTTAAGTCCTTATCTTTTTCTTTGATCTTATTGAATTTTGCGGCGTAATTATTCATCACACGGGGGAGCGCTCTGCGGAAGCCCTCTTCATGTGTACCGCCGTCGGTGGTGTGGATGTTGTTGGCGAAGGAGCGGATATCGTTGTTGTAGCTGTCGTTATACTGCATGGCGATCTCTACCTCACAGGTGTTCTCCATATTCGCCGTGCGCAGATAGATGACCTCGTCGTGGATCGGATTGTATCCCTTTTTCTGATGGATATAATTGACGAACTCGCGGATACCGCCCTTGTAATAGAAGACCTTGTCAACGATATGCTCGGGATCTCTCTCGTCCTTGAGCTCGATATTGACGCCCGCGTTCAAAAACGCCTGTTCTCTCAGTCGGCGCGCGAGGATCGAATAATCATAAACGTCGGTATCCTTGAAGATCTCGGGATCGGCTTTGAAGCGAACCTCGGTACCGCGCTGTGTGGATTCACCGATCTTCTCCAGATCGTTCATGATCTTGCCGCGCTCGTAGCGCTGGAAATAGATATCCTTGCCGTCGCATACTCTGACCTCGAGCCACTCGGACAACGCGTTGACGACCGAAGCGCCGACGCCGTGCAGACCGCCGGATACCTTGTATCCGCCGCCGCCGAACTTACCGCCGGCGTGCAGTACGGTAAAGACGACCGTGACCGCAGGCAAACCCATCTTGGTATTGATACCCACAGGGATACCGCGGCCGTCATCCTTGACGCGGATGACGTTGCCGGGCAGGATCGAAACATCGATCTTGTCGCAATAGCCTGCCAGCGCCTCGTCGATCGAGTTATCGACGATCTCATAGACCAGATGATGCAGACCGCGTTCACCGGTGGAGCCTATGTACATACCGGGACGTTTACGGACAGCTTCCAGACCCTCGAGTACCTGGATCTCATCCGCGCCGTATTCGCCCTCGACCTTTGTCATTTTTTCTTCATCAACTACGTCGACAGTCTCGATCGGCGTCTCGGATCTTTCTACGAGCTCTTCGACGACCTCTTCTACGGTTCTGATTTCTTCATTCTTCTTCTCCAAGATAATTCCTCCGTTTTGCATGATTCAAAAGCCTTTTTTCAACGGCTTTTATCCCTTTTTCTGATGGTTCTTATCTTTCGATTCATCCTCACTCTTTTTGAATTTGGTGAAAAAGGGAATGATGATATAGATGATCAACAAAAATCCAAGCGTTACCGCGAACAGCGGCAACAGACTGAGATTTGTCATTCTGGTCAGTAAAAAGATATTGAGCGCGATACACAGGACAAGCGGCAATATCGCGCCGACAAGGATATAGGGAAATACCCTTGCCCGAAAACGCTTTTGACAGTGATAGCAGGTATGTTCCTTCTTCCTGATCGCCTGCTTGGTATCCTTATATCGATATACGGTGCCGCAATGCGGACATACGGGTAAATGAAACATGATCTTTCTGTTTACCTCTTCGGCGGAACATTTTTCAGATTTCCTACCGGCTTGGTAGCGCCGATATCGTTGCCGGAGCTGGAAATGTTCTCAAATTTATCAAACGCCTTTGTGCCGCCGTCAACCTCTTCGATCGCCTTGCGCTCACCCTTGATTGCCTTAAAGACGTCGGGATTGATCGCCGGCTGATACTCTCTGTCACTGTACGCGAGATCATCGATAAACGCGGGAGCGATCTTGGCGGATGAAGCCATCGTCGGATCGGGATCCGCCATCGGCGCGTTCACCATATCGGTGTCATAAAGAGAATCCTGGAACTTTTTCTTCGGTCTGAGCCTGACAAACAGCGGTGAAAACAGATAAAACAGCAGGAAAGGTACCGCCACCAAAAAGATGAACCATGGATTCTCACGGTCGGTGAGCAGGATAAAATACCCCATGATGAGCAGCGCGAATACCAGCGCGGCAAAGAACATGACCCATATCGTCTTTTTGATATGCACGTTACTTTCTTTCTTACATCTTTTGCAGTAATATTCTCCTCTTCTGCGAATCGACAGCGCGGTAAAATAAGAGATCCTTTTACCGCAGTAGGGACATCTACAGCTATTCATAACAGTTTCCTTTCCTGTTTATTGAACATTATCAGCGGCTCAAAATAGCCGCCATTATCTTAAAGAATTTACTCCGCCATACGCTTTAGCAGCGTCGCGGAATTCAGCGGCGAGAGATAGACGGAATATTCTCCGCTGAAATCATAGAGAATATAGGATTTCGGCAGCTCAAAGCTGACGTTGACGATCCTGTTCTCGTTTTCACATACGCGCAAAAATTCACGCGTATGCTTGCTGACTGTGCTGGTATCCATATCGAAGATACCGACGATATTATTGATCTCGATAGAAGTATCTTTACCCAGATGCAGATATTTCATTCTGTTTCCCTGATCTCTCCGTTATTCACATAGAACACCTTGCCCTTTTGCAGCTGTTCTTTGTTGCTTTCTTCACAGCAGGTGACGAACACCTGATAATCCTCGACCTTATTGAGCAGGAAATCCTGCCGCTTGTTGTCGAGCTCCGACAATACGTCATCGAGGAGGATCACGGGTCTTTCACCGTTTTTTCGATACAGCAGATCCGCCTCACTGAGCTTCATGGATAAGACCGCCGAACGCTGTTGTCCCTGAGAGGCAAAGCGCCGCGCGGAGATACCGTTGATCTTGATATCGATATCATCCCGATGAGGACCGACCGAGGTATAGCCTGTGTGGTAATCCTCGTGTCGGGAGGAATAAAACCCGTTCCTCAGCTTATCGCGAATGACCTCCACGCTGTCATTCTCTTCCGCCTTAGCGGTACACAAACAGGTGATATCCAGCTCTTCCTTCTCTCCCGAGATACCGCTGTGATAGCTTTTTGACGCGTCGCGCAGCTGCCGGATATAATCAAAGCGCTCGCGGATGATCTGCGCGCCGACGATCGACAGGCTGTCATCCCAGATCGAAAGCGTCTCTTTGAGATCTTTATTCTTAAAGATATCCTTCAACAGCGCGTTTCGCTGATTGATGATCCGATGATACTGCGCCAGCAGTGACGCGTAACGGATCCTGTGCTGACAGATCGCCGCGTCCAAAAATCTGCGTCGGACGTTGGGTCCCTGCTTGATCAGGCTCAGATGTTCCGGTGAAAATACGACAGCCGAAAAGACCTCTGTCAAATAAGAGGAAGAGTTTTTTTCTACCTCATTGATCTTTATCAGCTTTTTATTCTTATCAAAAACGATCTCCGCGGTCTGATCTCTGTCCTGCGCGTAGAAATCCATTTTCAGCCGAAAAAGGTCTTTCTCAAATTGGATCAGCTCATGATCCTTGGAACCGCGGAAGGAATGTCCGCCGCAGAACAGCCAGATCGCCTCGATCAGATTGGTTTTGCCGTTGGCGTTCTCACCGTAGATCACATTGACATTGTCAGCCGGATAAATGCTATTGTCTTTTAAGTTTCTGTAATTCTCAAAATGAAGTGATTTAACTTTCATACCGCTCCTCAATAAATTGTGATTGTTCCATCAATTTTATCAAGGAGTATTGGATGTGACCGTAACCGTCCTGTTCTGATATTCGATTGTGTCGCCGGGTCTGATCTTCTTTCCGCGCATGGTGCAAACCTCGCCGTTGAGCTTGACCTCACCGTTTTGGATCAGGTATTTTGCCCTGCCGCCGGAATTGCACATCCCAGAAAACTTCATTAAATTATCCAAACGGATGAATTCTTCATTGATCGTGATTGTTTCCATTTTTTAGTTCTTTTCCTTACGGACGAGTGCTACCCGTCACGGGTCGATGTTGATTATTCCGCAGCCAAACGCATGGGAACGACTAAGAAGGTGAAGCTCTGACCGTCGACCGGACGGATGATCATGGGCTGCAAGCTGCCGTTGAGCATGATCTTGACCTCGTCGGTATCGGCATTCTTCAACGCGTCCAGCAGATAGCGATTATTGAAGCCGATCTCAACGTCATTGCCGACAACAGACGCGCTGATCAGGTCGTTGGCTCTGCCGACGGAAGTCGAGCAGGAGAGCTTGATCTCATTGGAAGAGATCGCGCAGCGAACCGGCGACTGGATCTTTTCATTGGTCAGCAGCGCCATTCTCTCGACGGACGACGCGAGGATACGGGTATTGATGACAAACTCGGTCGACGCCGATTGCGGCATTTTATAATCAAGGAAGTTACCCTCGAGCAGTCGGGAGATGATGCTGTAATTTTCGATCTTGATGATGATATGTCTTTGACCGACCGTGAGGACGACGTCCTTCTTGATATCGGTGATCAGCTTCAAAATCTCATTCTGCGTTTTGCCGGGTACAACGAACTTTGCGTCAATATCGCTGTCAACATTTTCCTCACGGATCGCCATGCGAAAGCCGTCGACCGCCTCTATCTTGAACAGACCGTCCTTGACCTCAAAGAGAGAGCCGGTATAGATCGGCTTCGCCATATTATCCGAGGTCGCGAAAACCGTCTGACGGATCATATTTTTCAGGATCTCGGCATTGATAGTCAGACCGCTGATCTCCTCCACGTTCGGCAGCTCGGGATATTCCGATGAATTCATGCCGACGATCTGATAATCCGCCGCGCCGGAGTTGATGTAGGTGATCAGCTTGTCGTCGGTCTCGATGTTGACGATCTCCTCGGGCAGCTTGCGGATGATTTCGTTGAACAGTCTGGCGGATACAACGATCTCTCCTTCTTCCGCGACGGACGCTTCAACGTTGGTGACGATACCGATCTCCAGATCATAGCCGCAGATCTCCAGCTGATTGTTATACGCTTTGATCAATACGCCTTCCAGCGCCGGTAAGGTGGATTTTGCCGCGACGGCTCTGGATACGTTGGATACCGCGTTGGATAGATCGGTTCTTAAACAGTTAAATCTCATAGGGAATTCCTCTTCTCTGTCAAAAATATGGTATGGAATGATATGATAATATATTATTTAGTAATAGTAGTAGGGACTGTTAAAATGTGGAAATTTTTATAATTGCCCATTATTACTGGAATATTTTTCTATACTTCTTGAGAAATATTATGGAAGGATCGTGATCCTTTTTCTTTCTTATTTGACTTTTCCTCATGATGTTGAAAAATGTTGAGTTAATGTGGAAGAATATGATAATAAAAAGGATGTACGCATTCGCTTACCGTTCACGGATATTTTTGATGATATCCTCTACCGTATCTCTGAGGGAGGGATCGTTCTTGATATCCTTCTCCACCTGCTGGACGGTATAGACGATAGTGGAATAATGACGGTTGCCGAACTCCTTACCGATGCTTTCCATCGACAGTGTCGTCAGCTCACGCACGATGTAGATCGCGATCTGTCGGGGCTTGTTGATATTGGCGCGGCGTGATTTCTGTGATCGCAGATCATCACTGTCGACGCCGAAGGTACGGCTGACTTCATCGACGATCTTTTCTACGGTGAGCTCCGGCGGCGTATCGTCATTGAGGATATCCGAGATCGATTCATTGACGATCGACAGCGTCGGCTTTTCTTTTGTCAGGTTATAACGCGCCATCAGCTTTTTGACAACGCCCTCGAGCTGTCGGATATTGGTCTTGAGCTTATTGGCGATGTATTCGCACAAATCGTCGCTCAGATCGAGTCCGATGATCTCCGCCTTGCGCTTGATGATCGCCATACGGGTCTCAAAATCGGGCGTCTGGATATCGGCGAGCAGCCCCATCTCAAAGCGGCCTCTGAGCCTGTCCGTGAGAACCTTGATCTCCTTTGGCGGACGGTCGGACGTCAAAACGATCTGTTTTTTCGCGTCATACAGCGCGTCAAAGGTGTGGAAGAATTCCTCCTGAGTGGATTCCTTACCGCCGATGAACTGAACGTCGTCGACTAACAACACATCTGTCTGGCGATATTTCTGTCTGAACTGCGGCGTCGTCTTATTCATGATGGACTGAATGATCTCATTCGCAAAATCCTCACCCTTGATATAGATGACCTTGCAGTCGGGATGGGTGGAGCGGATCTCATTGCCGATCGCGTAGAGCAGATGCGTTTTGCCCAATCCGGAGTTGCCGTATAAAAACAGCGGATTATAGGCGGAAGCGGGATTCTGCGCGACTGCCATCGACGCGGCGTGAGCGAATTTATTGGATGAGCCGACGATAAAGGTGTCAAAGGTGAACTCATAGCCGGTGTCGGCGGAGGTCTCGTCCCCCAATAATTTTTCCTTCTGCTTTTCGGATTCCTCCGGGATCAGGAAGATCGTTTCAAAGGAGGTGCCGAAAACCGCCTCATATGCCTCCTCTAATTTCGGCAGATAACCGCGGATCAGCGTCTGGCGGTGGAATTCGTTGGGCACCATCAAGGTGATCACGCCTTTTTCAAAATCAATACCAACGGGTTCGATCCGTGAGATCCAGGTTTTGTAGGCAACTTCTACGATTTTTTTCTCCTGCCTGAGATAGTCGCAAATGATATCCCAGCCTTCTTTAAAGTTTTCCATAATTCCCCTCGATTTGGTTGATAAAACGGGCAAAAAAACAATAGCCCATAGATGTAATCTATTATAGCAAATTTTCCACATAAAAGCAACTGATTATGTGGAAAAAAAGTACATATATATAAGTATTATATATATCCATAAAAATGTGCATTATGACAGCAGAATGAAAATTTGTATTGTGTTTGAAAAATTATGTGATACAATATCTTGTGTTGTATTTAAAATCGCTGATAAAAATGATAAAAAACCTCA
>DGUQ01000207.1 GCA_002394725.1 Ruminococcaceae bacterium UBA4306 | reverse complement strand
CTGTATTCGGTATGCACATGCAGGTGTGTAAATGACATAATATCCTCTATTTTACTTCGGCAGTGAAATTGCCGTCTTTTACCGTGATGTCGAGCAGATCGCCCTTTTTCACATCTTTCACTGAGCTGATATTGTTTCCGTCACGCGTGATGTAAGAGAATCCGCGGTTCAATACCGCCACGGGATTGAGCGCCTCCACCTGAGTGAACAGCGCGTTTGCTTTCGCCAGCGCGGAATCCAAGGAGTGTGAGGCGGCATTTCGGGCGCGTACCGCAAAGGAATTGACCAGTTCAAGATCCTTTTCCACTTCATCGAGCGGAGAATGCGCCGCTGTGATCTGCGACAGCTTATCGATCTCAGTCTGCTTTAACTCAAATTGTTTGTTGATACAAGCGATCCCCTGACGGAACAGGTTCTGCACATTTTCCAGAAGATCATATCGATTCGGAACGGCAAGCTCTGCCGCGGCAGAAGGCGTCGGGGCTCTTAGATCGCTGACGAAGTCACAGAGAGTCGTATCGGTCTCGTGCCCGACAGCGGAGATCACAGGCACCCTGCAATGATAGATCGCTCTGGCGAGCCCCTCGTCATTGAACGCCCACAGATCCTCCATTGAGCCGCCGCCTCTGCCGATGATCACGACGTCAGCCGCCTTATACTGAGAGAAAAGATGGATCGCGTTGATCAGCTGTGCCGGAGCGCCCTCGCCCTGTACCAATACAGGCGCAAGCACCAGATCGACGCACGGAAATCGACGACCGATGATATCCATGATATCGCGGATCGCCGCGCCGGTAGGCGATGTGATGATACCGACCGTTTTCGGCATCGTAGGGATCGGTTTTTTATGGTCCTCGGCAAACAATCCTTCCGCGCCCAATTTTTTCTTGAGCTGTTCAAACTGCATCGCCAAAACGCCGACGCCGTCGGGCTGCATGTCCTCGACGCGCAGCTGATACTGGCCGCTCGGTTCATAAACGGTCACCTGTGCGCGCATGATGACCTTCATGCCGTCCTCGGGTCGAAAGCGCAGATTACGCACTGCCCACGAGAACATCACAGCGCGGATCACACTGTTCTTATCCTTGAGCGAAAAGTACATATGTCCGCTTTTGGAATTGATATTGACGTTCGACAGCTCACCCTCGATGAAGATCATTTGCAACTCTTCATCTGACGCGATCAGATTCGCGATATGCGCGTTGAGCTGTGAAACGGAAAAAACTTTCGGTGTCGGTGCTATCATAACTGATCCTTTACAGAAGCGAGTACCGCTGTTCCTGCGGCGTTATCACTGGAGAATTCTGGGAGAGCGAATACGCATTGATGCAGTGAACGCAGCTCATCACGGATGATGGAATCCGACATCACGCCGCCTGCGTATACGAATTCCAAATCGCCGTACTCCTCACTGATCCTTTGGCTCATGCCGACGATTGCCGCGGCAATAAATTCCATAGTGAAACGCGCGACAACCTCCGGACTCCTGCCCTCTTTTAAATACTTTTCGGCAATATTCTGACCGCCGCTCAGGCAGCAGTCCAACCCCTTGAGCGTCGGTCGTGCTTTGATCGTTTCATCACATTGCAGCGCGAGTGTTTCGAGCTCTTTGCCGCACGGGAATTGCAGACCAAGCATCACGCCGACACGGTCGATCAGCTGACCTGCGTTGAGGTCGAGCGTTTTCGCGACGATATCGGTGGTGACAAATCCATCCGCACCGTTGACCAGCAGCGCCTCGGTCGTGCCGCCGCTGACATGGAACGCAATATGTTTTTGATGAAGCAAATCAAGACGATCTACGCTGTACAGCGCCGCCGCGATATGTCCCTGCTGGTGTGAGAAGCGATACACAGGCACCTTCAACACGGAGGACAGGATACTCGCCGCCGTCAAACCGACCGTAAAGCACGGCATGTAGGAGCCCTCTTCGGTACGCGGCGCATAGGATACGCCGATCGCCTTGAGCTGTCCGGTGTATTCACCGAACGCTTCTTCAAATAACCCGGGTAACTGCTGAACATGATGGAATACCGCGTCGCTTTGTCTGAGTCCGAGCTCACCGTTTTTGACAGGCAGGAGCTTTCTTTTGGAGATCACCTCGCCGCTGCCGCTGTCATACAGGCAAACCGAGGTGGTGTAGTTGCTGGTATCGATACCGAGATAAATACTCATAGCGCTTTTGCCACCGCGCCGAGTACGCCGTTGATGAATGCGGTATCATCCTCTACGGTATATTTTTTGGAGATCTCTACCGCCTCATTGATCGATACCGATACGGGGATATCTTCCAGATACAGCATCTCAAAAACCGCGACGCGCATGATCGCGAGCGACACCTTAGAGATACGGTTGATCTTCCAGCCCACTTTCAGGTTGGAAGCAATCTTTTCATCGATCTCTTCCTGATGCTTTTTGATACCCTTGACGCAGTCGATCGCGTAATCGCTCAAAAATTCATCGCGAGCGTCACCGGCGTTGTCGGCAAGCTCGTCGATATCCGCGTCGGAAAACAGTGATTCAAAGCATAACAGGAACGCCTGCTCACGCTTTTTATATCGGGAAATATTGTTACGCTTCTTGCTCATAGCGTTGATTTCATCACACATAATAACCCCTCGTTTCGGCTGATAATCATACAAAGTTATTATAACATAATCGTTCATCTTTGTAAATATAGGAACATCATGAATATACAATCATAAATTATAAGAAAGAGGATAAAAAACATCCATCTCAAATTTGACAGATTCAACAATTTATCGACATAATTTTTATTGAATAGAACAGAAATTAAAAGGATATAGGGCTAAGTCTTAACTTTTGGTTGAAAAAGAACGCTGTTAATGGTAAAATAACAGAGTACGTATCCCTGTATATGAATGATGAAAAAAGTTATAAAGTGAGGTTTTTGTATTGGGTACTACCGCATTTTATTCCAACAAATCTGAAATCTACAATACTTACGACGGTAATGATTTAGGCTATACCTACACGCCCGAGAGTACGACGTTCAAGGTTTGGGCTCCTTCGGCTGAGCAGGTATTGTTAAAGCTCTACTCCACCGGTTCCTTTTACGAGGACGGCGCGCAGGTGCTGAGCATCAAGCAAATGCTGTATGACGCAGTGACCGGTATCTGGTCCGCCACGATCGACGGCGATCTGAATCATATTTACTACACCTATGTGATCAAGACCGAATCCGGCACGCATGAGACGCAGGACGTCTACTCCAAAGCGGTCGGCGTGAACTCTCAGCGTTCCGAGGTCGTCAATCTTGCGGAAACCGATCCCGAGGGATGGGAAAACGATCGGCATGTCCTGCCTGACAAGCCGAATGATGCGATCATCTGGGAGATCCATGTGCGTGACTTCTCTTCCTCCGATACCTCGGGCGTTGATAAAGCGCATCGCGGTAAATTCCTCGCGTTCACCGAAAAGAATACCGTGATCCCCTTCACTTCTTATCCGACATGTGTGAATTATTTAAAGCATCTGGGCGTGACGCACGTTCAGCTCAACCCTGTATTTGACTTTGGCTCTGTTAACGAAACAACAGGCGTGGAATATAACTGGGGTTACGATCCCGTCAACTACAATGTCCCCGAGGGCTCCTATTCCACCGACCCGTATCACGGCGAGGTGCGTATCAGAGAATTCAAGGAAATGGTCAAGGCGCTGCATGACGAGGGCATCGGCGTGATCATGGATGTGGTGTATAATCATGTGTTCTCCACCGCTCTTTCTCCCTTTGAGAACACCGTGCCCGGGTACTACTTCCGTATGCAGGACGGCAAGTTCCTCAACTCCTCCGGCTGCGGCAATGTTACCGCCAGCGACAAGACCATGTTCCGCAAATTTATGATCGACTCCCTGTGCTACTGGGCAAATGAGTATCATATCGACGGCTTCCGCTTTGACCTCATGGCATGTCACGATATCGAGACCATGAACCTGATCCGTGAGGCGCTCGATCAGATCGACAAACGCATCCTCATGTACGGTGAGCCGTGGACAGCCAATGACGGCGAGAACGGTATCTCGGGCGAGGATTGCTCCAATAAGGCGAACGCCAAAAAGCTCTCGACCCGTATCGGTATGTTTAACGACGATATGCGCCACGGTATCAAGGGCGGCTCCGACGACGACAGCAAGGGCTTTATCCAAGGCTCCACCCACAGCGCCTATAACGTCATTGCGGGTATGATGGGCGCTTCTTCCGTGACCTTCGGCAACTGGGCGAACGAGCCCTCTCAGTGTATCACCTACGCTTCCGCGCATGATAACCTGTCCCTGTGGGATAAGATCCTCAAATCCAACTGGTGCGACGATTTTGATACCACCGACAGCCTGTATATCAGCCAGAACAAGCTCGCCGCGACCCTGATCCTCTCCTCCTTAGGTATCTCCTTCTGGTTGGCAGGTGAGGAATTCGCCAGAACGAAGAAGGGAGATCATAATTCGTACAAATCCCCTGATTCCATCAACTCCATCAACTGGACGCGTACCGTCCGCTATCAGGAGCTGGTCGAATATTACAGAGGGTTGATCAAGATCCGCAAGGCGTTCTCTCCCCTGCGCGACAATACCACTAAAGCGGTCAATGACGGTTACATTGTCTATAACGGTCAGAGCCTTTCCCTGACGCTGAAGAACGATACCGAGGGTGAATGGAAGATGCTCAGTGTGATCATCAACAACTCCGACAAGCCCTGTGTACCGCAGATCAAGTCGCAGTATGAACTGCCGCAGAACTGGTATGTGATCGCTAACGCGGATGAAGCATCCGATAAGGCGCTGTATCGCTTTGAGCAGGATACACTGATTCCGCCGCGCTCCGCACTGATCATTATCGACGCGGAAAGCTATGATAAGATCAACGGTACCGATTTCAATACAGCGAAAAGAAAATCGGATATACCTACCTCGGATATCCATGAAGAAATTCTAAAAATGATTCAATAACAGTTAACGGACGGGTTCAATCCCGTCCGTTGCAGCTTGTCGAAAAAGTATAGAATAAAAAATGAGTAGCCGATTTCCAAGGCTCCTTTTGGGAAAAGGAGCTGTCACCGAACGGTGACTGAGGAATTGTATCAATTGACCGACCGAAGGGAGAAACCCTCATTTTACCTTTGTTCTAATCACCAACGTAAAATAATGTGACTCGCTTCGCTCAAACAATTTATACAATTCATCCGCCTCCTTTCGGAGGCACCTTCCTTTCCCAAAGGAAGGCTTTTAGAGGTTTTTCTACAGCCTGAAACGGACGGGATCAAACCCGTCCGTTATTTTATACGTCTATAATGACGATGTTGTTGAATTCGATCTCTGACTGCGATATGATCGCCTCTTTGATGATCATCGGCGCGTCATCGGTCAGTTCACTCGACAGCAGTGTGACCGTGCATCCGGAGTCAGAGATATAGCATACCGCGCTGGGGTATCCCTTGGCAGATAAGATCCCCTCGATGTTGCTCTGCGCCAATATCCGCTGTTCGATGGTATTGGCAGACTTGACCGCTTCCGCTTTGGCGTCCTCGGAGCTGTCCGACAGTGACAGCACGTTCTCAGCCGCCTCCAGCGCCTTATCCTGCGCCTGTGTGCGATCGGTCTTTGCCTGCGCGAGCTTTGCCTCGGGCGTCATCTCGGACACGGAATCCGACGCGACCTCATCGGTTGTGGCAGTCGCGTCATTGTTGACATAGGTCGCGGCGCCCAGCTCCTTGGATGTAGAAGCGATCAACGGTGTTCCCGAGAACTGCCAGTTCAGATATACCGCCGCTCCGAGCGCTAAGACCAATGCCGCCACCAATACATGTTGCTTTTTGATTTTCATATTTCTCCACCTTTTATTATAGATTAGTCGTTGTCAAGCCGCAGGCTGCGGCAATCTCAACATAGTAATACCGTCATTGTGAAGCCGCAGACTAGGCAATCTCAACAAATTCACTTTGTAACGCATACTTTATCCGAGCTGATATTCAGCGATTTCGTCACGGCTTCCATCACACGGGAGACGACCAGCGGATCATTGCCGCCGTCACAGACTACCACCACGCCGCGCACCTTTGGCTCAATGCTTTTCGTTTTGGTATCGGTGTTTTTGAGATAGACGTTCTCTCCGCTGTTATCCATCGTCAAAAAAATCTTTGCCTCCCCCACCCCACTGATATGCGATATGATCTCCAAAAGATGCGCTTCGGTTTTAGCGGCATAACGCTCGGGGTTATCCTTTTCGCTGCCTGAGAAATCGATGAATGATGACAGTCCGATCAACAATACCGCCGCCGCACCGATGATCACGGCGATTCTGATCACCCGTTTGTCACCCAGCCACGTGCTGAGCTTCTTCCCCTGTAACATGTATTTCAGGCTCCTTTGAAATATTCCTATAGACGATACTTTTGATCGTCGGCATTTGATTGCTGTCCTTCTCGCTAATATATATGACGGCACGTACAACAGATATTCTGCCCTCGTCGGATATTTTCAGCGTCAGCTTGATATCGTTCGGATAAATCCCTTCATTATGCAGCAGCTCATTCAAAGCCTGCGTCAGTTGATCCGCCGTCATTTGCGCGACCGTATCACGGGAAACTTCCTCGTTATAGGTCGGGATCGGGATATCACTGAGATTCGGTGAATCAAGATCGATCTCGCTCACCTGAGCCGCCAGCGTGGTAATGAACGTACTGATAAAAAAGAGCCCGACCGCAAAGCCCATGACCCTGCGTGTCCGCTTTTGCGGAATCAAAACCGTGATCATACTGACAGCGACGCAGGTATAGCACAGCGTCATACTGACTGCCTTGATACCGTTCATGTGTGACCTCCCAGTGACATCATGATCGACGTTGCGATGACAAACACCGTCATCACTGCGATCAGCATCGCTCTGAGCGCGGACAGAAACTGCGATAACGCGTTGATCATGGACGTAGCGGAGGTGACGGAGAGCATCTCGCCGATACTCCTTGCGATCCATAGCGTGACCGACCACAGAATCGACTGTGTGATCAGCGGTGCAAAGCTGAGTAACAACGCGATAATGATGAACACTCCTGCGCCCGACCGCAAAATACCGACGCTGTTTTGTAACGCGCCGTACGCTTCGGCGATCGACGATCCGATCAGCGGAATAAAGGAGCTCAGTCCGAACCGCGCCGCTTTATTCGCGACGCTGTCCGCCGCGCCGGACAGAGCGCCGTTGAGACCGATTACCGCCGTAAATACGCTCATCATAAAGGTGATCCCATATTTGAAGCCCTTGCTCACGATCTCGATGAATCCGCCAAGCCGTACACGCGAGGATATGCTCGCGCAAACCGATAACGACAGGAACACCGATAACAGCGGTGTGAATACCGTCACCGATAACCGAGAAATCAACTGAGATACGGTGATCACTGCCGCATAGTATCCGCCCGACGAGATCGCGTGTCCCGAGAATATCAATATCCCTGTCATAACAGGCAGATACACCGTCATCATCGCTGACGCGCCTTGGATCACGGTGGATGATAAAGCGATCATCCGCGTCACAGGGCTGACGATGATCGAGGTGATGAACAGACTGACGACAACGCCCATGATATCTCTCGTTTCCGTATACCTCAGTGAGTAGGTATAGGATTCCGCAACCGACGCGAGTAACAATACCGCTGTGAGCAGGATCAACGCCGCCAGCGGACCCGAGCTGTATGACGCGAATAATTCTTTCAGGTAATTCCATACAGACGTACTGTCAATGCCGTTTTTGGTAATATCATCAATGCCTGATATGCCGAATTTGCTTAACTCGCTTTTTGTTTCATCATCGATACTGCTCTCGATCTCACTTTTCTCATGATCAAACAACGTCACGGCGTCACACCTGATCGTAAAGCAGCCGATCAGCAGTATACCGATCAGCACCATCCCTATACGCTTCATATCAGCTGCCCAGCGTTGTGATCACGGTGATGATGTTTTGAAAGAGCGGTAATGATGTGAGCAGGACCAGAATCTTTCCGGCAAAGGAGATATTGGTGCTCAATGACAGCAAGCCTGCCTCCGTCACACAGTCGCAGGTGAACTCCGTGACAAAGCAAATCCCCATCACCTTCAGCAGGATCGCGATATCGGCTGTGTCGATACCGCCGTCCGCTAACAGGCTTTGGATCCCCGACAGTGTATCGGGAAGGTGCTTTAATAGACTGAGGATAATGATCGCTCCGGCGGCTACGGACAACAGCATGGCACTGTGAGGACTCTGGGATCGGAGCGTCAATGCCAAAACAGCCGTGACGATCGCGGCGCCGCAAATGGTGATCATGTTCATGCTATAGCCCAAAGGTGTTCTTGACGGTCGTGAACAGCTCGCTGATCTGTGAGATGATCATCATCAGCGCCACCACCAAGCCGGCAATCGTCGTCAAGAGCGCCTGCTCCTCTCTGCCGCTGCGCACCAACAGCTGGTTGAGGATCGCGACGATGATCCCGATCGCCGCAATCTTAAATATCATATCAACGTCCATATTCTTCCATCCCTATATCACCATCAGAGAGATCACCATTCCCACCGACAGCGGAATTATCCTGTACATTTTCGCTTTCTTTTGTATGTCGTCCCGCGCTTCACTGATGTGCTCCTTCAATAATTCACTGAACAGGGAGATATGCTGTCTTTGTGAATCGATATCCGCCGCTCCGAGCTCCATGGTAAAGGATCGGAGCATTTCGATATCATCATGAGTCAGCACATAGGAGAATCCGTCGATGAACCGACGCCACTGGATATCGAAGGGGATCGTATGCTCAAACGGAAACGCCGCGAAATTATCGGAAAACACCTCGCACAGATCACCTGCGTTATATTCGATACGGATCAAAGCCCTGTTGAACAGCACCTCGAATTCTGTCAAAATATCTCTGCGACGTGTCAGTTTTTGAGATAAATGGATACCGATCACCGCGCCGCAGAACAGGATCACGATACATAAAATCAGCTTAATCACGCGCGTCACACATTTCATAGATCTTTTCGATGTGTCCGACATTACCATCCGCGGAGAGGAACACGATGTACCGAAAAGCGCCGGTATTGATCATTTTCGAGGTGATTTCTCTGCGCCGGAGATCCTGCATGGAAGATGCGTGAACCGTCGCGATGAACGCCGCGCCGCATCGCATGGAGTACAGCAAAAGATCGACGTCACTTTGATCGCCCATCTCGTCACATACGATGATATCGGGCGCCATACTGCGGATGGCGCAATTCGCCGCGATCCCCTTCGGATAGCCGTTATACACATCACATAACCCGAGGGAAAAGCCTGACTTCCCCCGATGAAAAGCGGACAGCTCTCCCCTCTCATCCAGCACGCTGACACGGTATCGGTATGATAATTGGCGCGCCGCGTCACGAATCAACGTCGTTTTGCCGCTCCCGGGGATTCCGCAGATCAAAACGCCGGAAAGAGGATCGAGCTTCTGAAGCAAGGAGGTCGCGCATTCACTGATATCCCTCGCGACACGAAAGCTCAAAGAGCTGATATCGCGGATGTTGGTGATCTCACCGTGATTCATCACCGCCTTGCCGCACAGTCCGACTCTGACGCCGCCCTCGATCGTGATAAAGCCGCTGTTGATCTCGTTCTGGAACGCATAGATAGAATAATCGCACAGCCGCAGCACCGTTTGTTCCATCTCTTTCGATGATGTAATCAAGAGATTCTCCGCATAGGAGGAGTTGGTCAGGTATCCGCTGTCTGTGATAAAGAACATTCTTTTACGCTCATAAATACACACAGGCGATTCTGATCGTATGACGATCTCTGTCACCTTATCCTCAAAAGCGCTACGCGCTCTTTCCAGAGGGAGCTTGATCCGATCGGGAAAACTTTCGAGGATACAATCCAAACTTTTCTTTTCCAATACTTTCACCATCCTGAGCATGATTGACTTGTCGATAGTAAAAAATATGCGGACAGGTCATCGGATATAACCTGTCCGCAAAAGATTGCTTGTATTAGATGATGATCGCCAACGCGATTTACGGTGCTGTATAGGCAAAAATCCCTGCCCGAATGGACAGGGATCATTTATCATTCAGTTGTGTTATTGATCATTTCGAGCAATTCCGCTTCACTGATGATCGTCACGCCGAGTGACTGCGCTTTGGTCAGCTTCGAACCGGCGTCTTCACCGGCGAGGACAAAATCGGTTTTCTTTGATACGGAGGAGGATGTTTTGCCGCCGTTTTGCTCGATCAAAAGCGAAGCTTCCTTCCGACTCATGGTCGGCAAAGTTCCGGTCAGCACAAAGGTCTTGCCGATGAATCCGCCGGACTTTTCCTTCTTCTCAAGCGGCTTCATCTCAACGCCGAGCTCCTTGAGCCGATCGATCAGATGCGCGGTGCCCTGTAGGTGGAAGTAATCATATACGGACTGCGCCATGATCTCGCCGAAGCCGTCGATCGCCGCGATCTCCTCGACGCTCGCGTCAAATAATTTGTCAATGCTGAGGAAATGCTCGCATAACAGCTTTGCCGCCTTCTCACCGATATGGCGGATACCGAGCGCGTACACAAGACGGTTGATCTCAGCGCTTTTGGAGTTGTCGATCGCCCTGATCAGGTTATCCGCCGATTTCTCGCCCATGCGGTCGAGCCGTGCGACATCATCCGCCTTGAGCTGATACAGATCGGTAAAGGTGGTGATCAAGCCCACGTTCAAGAGTTGTTCGAGCAAGGACGGACCGAGACCGTCGATATCCATCGCGTCACGGGACACAAAGTGGATCAAATGTCTGAGGAGCTGCGCGGGACATTCGGTGTTGGTACAGCGGATCGCCGCTTCCCCCTCTTCCTTGACAAGTCTGCTGCCGCATGACGGACAGTATTCGGGCAAGGTATATGGATCAGCGCCCTCAGTATGCCTGACAACACTGAGCACCTCGGGGATGATCTCGCCTGCCTTACGGATCTTGACCGTATCGCCGATGCTTACGCCGAGTTCTCGGATGAAATCCTCGTTATGGAGCGTCGCGCGTGATACGGTGGTACCGGCGAGAAGTACAGGCTTGAAGATACCGACGGGCGTGACAGCGCCCGTTCTGCCGACATTGATCTCAATATCAAGCAGCTCCGTCTCTTTCTCCTCAGGCGGATACTTATATGCCTCTGCCCATCGCGGATACTTGGCGGTACTGCCCAACCGCTGTCGATCGGCAAGGTTATTCAGCTTGACGACAGCGCCGTCGATATCGCATGGCAGCTCCCCCCTGCATTTATCGATGCGGTCGATCTCACAAAGGACATCATCGATATCGGTATAGCTGTGATAAAAGGCGGTCGGAAAACCCAGCTCGGTCAAATAATCGAGCGACTGTACATGCGTGGTGACCGCATAGCCCTCCATCGCCTGGATGTTGAAAACAAAAATATCCAGATCGCGCTTTGCGGTGATCCTGCTGTCCTTTTGTCTGAGAGAACCTGCGGCGGCATTGCGCGGATTCTTGAACGGCTTTTCACCTTTGTTCTCCTGCTCGGCAACCAGCTTTTCAAAGGTCGCGACCGACATATACACCTCACCGCGTACCTCCAAAAACGCCGGCGCGTTCTTCAAGCGCTTCGGCAGGCTTTTAATGGTCATCAGATTATCGGTGACGTCCTCGCCCGTTACGCCGTCGCCCCGTGTTGAGCCGCGCACGAAAACGCCGTTTCTGTATTCACATGATACGGATAAGCCGTCAAACTTCGGCTCGACCACATACTCGGGAGCGGTGACGACCTCGCGCACTCTGCGGTCAAAATCACGGATCTCCTCCGCGGAAAAGGAATCATGCAGGCTTTCCATCGGCACGGTATGCACGACGGACGAGAACTTCTCACCCTTACTGCCGCCGACCTTTTGCGTCGGGGAATCGGGCAGGATCAGCTCGGGGAATTCCGCCTCCAGATTCTCCAGATCACGCAGCATCGCGTCATATTCAAAGTCGGAGATCTCGGGATCATCCTGATTATAATAGCGGTCGTTATGATAATTCAGCTCTTTCGACAGCTGTGCTATCTTTCTTTTGGCTTCATCTAAGTTCATAAATACTCCTGATCAAATTATCTTCGCACGGCGGAGGTGCCCTTCTCTCTGAGATAGGTGCTTTCCAAATCGGCTAAATGCAGCTTGACGGCAAGCGGATAACGGTCGTAGGCATTGCTGATATAAAAGCCGTTGTTATCATCAAAGCCGCCCATATGCCAGCGGATCGCCATCGCCTCATCGAGCTTGAGCCGCATAAAGCGCTCGATCAGGAACACGCTCTTTTCACCGTGTCCGTAGGGAAAGCTATCCTCGATCGCGTAATACGGCACCTTTTCCCACTGACCTGTCTCATCATTCTTGACGTTGCGCGTGGAAACCTTATAGAATTGCGCCTTGCACAGGTCATGGAGCAGCGCGCAGATCGCAAAGCTCTCGAGGCTATCGTTTTCTTCATCAAAATGCTTTTCGATCATCGTATTGTATACGCTGACCGAGTGCATCACCAAGCCGTTTTCACAGGCACAATGATACTTGGTGCTGGCAGGAGCGGTGAAGAAATCGGTCTTTTTGATCCATTCGAGCAGCTCGGCAGATCCCTTGCGAGAGATATTCTCGGTATAGATCTTGATAAATTCATCTTTTGCAGTCATCATAACAGTACCTCTGATTCACAAAATAATCCGATTGTGATTGCCTTGCTCCATAGCAGCGGCGATCAAACAAAAAGGCGCACGCGCCTATAATAGCTCTTCGTCGTATACCGCTCTCGCGCCGCCGATGAATTTCGCTCTGGTTCGGGCGGAAGCGACAAAGGCTTCACCGATCTTTTTCTGCGGTAATCTGAGCGGAACAGCGGTCTCCTTGAGATGCATGCCGATCAGTGTACCGCCGATATCCACGCCGGCGTCCGCCTTGATGTGCTCCACCAGTACAGGATCATCAAAACGCGCATAGGCTGTCGTCGCGCTGCTGCCGCCTGCCTTCGGCTGCGGAACAGCGTTCACGATCGGGATATTGTACTTTTCGGCAAGCTCTCTCTCGATCACCAGAGCGCGGTTCAGGTGCTCACAGCATTGCGCCGCCAGATAGATGCCCTTCTCTTTGAGCAGGTCAAAGAAGCCGTCATACACAGCGGCGGCAATATCCATGCTCGAATGGGTGCCGATACGACTGCCGCCCACCTCACTGGTAGAGCAGCCGAGCACGACGATCGAGCCCTCATGCAGCTTCGCGGTCTCGATCAATTGCGTAAATACAGCGTTGGTATCTTTGGTAATGTTTTCAATCATGATATCAGTTCCTATCCTATATTATATCTATTTTATCATACCAAATAATCCGGAAAATAAAATTCCTTAATCGACTAATATAAAGAAAAAACGGGTACCCTCTCGGATACCCGTCATATCATCATTATTCAGCGTCTGCAGGAGCTTCCTCCGCGACAGCTTCCTCAACGGGAGCAGCCTCCTCAGCAGGAACCTCGTCCTCGAGATCACGGATCACGGGAGCGGCGTCAGGCTCAACAACAGCGACGACCTCATCCTCTTCGTCCTCAACAACAGGAGCGGCAGGAGCGTCCTCGGGCAGCAGTGCACGAATGGACAGGCTGACGCGCTTCTTCTCAAAGTCGATACCGGTGATCTTAGCCTCGACCTCATCGCCGATCGCCAGCACATCAGCAGGCTTCTCGATACGCTTGTTGGAGATCTGAGAGATATGGATCAGACCGTCGATGCCGGGGATGATGTTGGCAAACGCTCCGAACGCAGTCAGACCGACGATCTTCGCCTTGACAACGGTGCCGACAGGATAATCCTTTTCGAGGATGACCCAAGGATTGTCCTCAGTCTTCTTATAGCCCAGAGAGATCTTCTTGGTCTCGGTGTTGATATCCTTGATATATACTTCAACGGTATCGCCAACGTTGACGACCTCGCTCGGATGCTTGATGCGCAGCCATGACAGCTCGGAAATATGGATCATGCCCGATACGCCGCCGAGATCTACGAACGCGCCATAGGAAGTCAGAGTGCGGACAACGCCGGTATAAACCTTACCGACCTCGCAGTTCTCCCAGAACTCCGCACGCTTAGCGGCATACTCGTCACGGAGAACGCTCTTGATGGAGCCGATGATCTTTCTTCTTCTGCCGCGCTGAGACAGCTCGATCAGACGGAACTTGACCTCCTGACCCTTGAGCTCCTCAAGGTTAGCGTCACGCTCCATAGCGGCCTGCGACGCAGGGATGAATACACGGATATCGTTAGCGACAACGATCACGCCGCCGGAAACGACCTCGGTAACGGGACCGGTGAGGATCGCTTTCTCTTCATAAGCCTTTTGAAGCTCCTCAAAGCCCTTCTGCGCGT
>DGUQ01000131.1:6669-7099 GCA_002394725.1 Ruminococcaceae bacterium UBA4306 | reverse complement strand
GGTCGTCGCCGCCGAACTGCATGTTACACCCGTATTTCTGATACAAAGCGTAGAAATCGTAGCTCTGCATGATCATGTAGTTGAATTCGAGGAAGGATAAGCCCTTCTCCATGCGCTGCTTGTAGCATTCGGCACGCAGCATATTGTTGACCGAGAAGCACGCGCCGACCTCGCGGAGCAGCTCGACATAGTTGAGGTCTAAGAGCCAATCGGCGTTGTTGACCATCATCGCCTTGTCATCGGAGAAGTCGATAAACTTCGCCATCTGCTCCTTGAAGCAGTCGCAGTTGTGCTCGATGGTCTCCTTGGTCATCATCTGGCGCATATCGGTTCTGCCGGACGGATCGCCGATCATCGCGGTACCGCCGCCGATCAGGGCGATCGGCTTATTGCCGGCGAGCTGTAAGCGCTTCATCAGGCACAGCGCCAT
>DGUQ01000131.1:6333-6606 GCA_002394725.1 Ruminococcaceae bacterium UBA4306 | reverse complement strand
TGACCCACGTGCAGGCTGTCGGCTGTCGGATCGAAGCCGATGTAGAACACAGCCTTACCGTTGTTCACCAGATCTCTGATTTCCTTTTCATCGGTAACCTGCGCGATCAAACCGCGGGCGACCAGTTCTTCATATACTCCCAAAAGATTTCCTCCTAAACTTAATCGGTCATTGCGAACCCCTCTTAGGAGGTGCGGCAATCCCAACCGAATCGTAATTTGTAATAATATGTAATATAGTATAGCTTTAATTCATTAAAACGTCAAGGGGTTA
>DGUQ01000131.1:0-6207 GCA_002394725.1 Ruminococcaceae bacterium UBA4306 | reverse complement strand
TGCTCCTCCCGAAACATTTCCGTTCAATATCATATAGAGAGAAACAAAATGCTCTTCTCCTAAAATATAAGTTATTCTTTCCTTGACGTACTACCACGGGAGGAGCAAGCCCCTCCCCTACTTTTTTGATATTCGACAATGGCGCGTCACCAAGTCAAAGATTTGGACAACTCCTCATCACCACGGATCGTCCTCGTCTGTGGCGGTATCCTCTCCCTCACCGTCCGGTTCGGGTGAGCCGAGCATGTTGTTGCGTTCGAGCCAATCGTTATAGGTGATCAGCACCTCACGCGGCTTTGAACCCTGATGCGGTCCGACAATACCCATCTGCTCCATATCGTCGATCATTCTGCCGGCTCTCGCGTAGCCGACCTTTAAACGTCGCTGGAGCATGGAGGTGGAAGCCTGTCCGCTTTCGATGACGAACTTGATCGCGTCCTCCATCATGGAATCGACTTCGGGCGCGTTACCGGGTGTGACGCCCCTGTCCTTACCCTTGCTGCCGTTGAGCTCCTCGGCGGCGATCTTGCGGATCTTGTCCTCGATCTCCTTATTATACTCAGCGGTATGGGATTTCTTGAGGAAGGCGGTCACGCGGTCGATCTCGTCGTCACGCGTAAAGCAGCACTGTACACGGATGGGCTTCGGAGCGCCGACAGGCGCGTACAGCAGGTCGCCTCGACCGATCAGCTTCTCCGCGCCGCCCGTATCGAGAATAGTACGCGAGTCAATCTGAGAAGATACCTTCAAGGCGATTCGCGAGGGGATGTTCGCCTTGATCAGACCGGTGATGACGTTGACCGTCGGACGCTGAGTCGCCAAAATCAAATGCATACCGGCGGCACGCGCCATCTGCGCCAGTCGGCAGATGCTCTCCTCTACCTCGGAGGGCGCCGCCATCATCAAGTCAGCCAACTCGTCGATCGCGATCACGATACGGCACATATGCTCGGTGGGCACCTTCAAGCCGTCGATCTCCAGACAGGGCTGTTCCTCCGCCTCGGGATCGTAGCCGGGCTTTTGCTTTTGTTCTTCTATGTAAGCAAGGTTTTTATCGACCAGCTCGTTGAAGCTGTCAATACCCTTACAGTCATATTCTGAGAAAACACGGTAGCGCTGGAGCATCTCGGAGACCGCCCAGTTGAGTGCGCCTGCCGCCTTTTTCGCGTCGGATACAACGGGTACGAGCAAATGCGGGATCCCCTTGTATTTGCTGAATTCGACCATCTTCGGGTCGACAAGCAGGAGCTTGACCTCGTCGGGCGTCGCCTTGAAGAGGATCGACATAAGCAGCGCGTTGACGCAGACCGACTTACCGGAACCGGTGGTACCGGCGATCAGCAGATGGGGCATCTTTGCCAGATCGGTGGTGATGACCTCACCCGAGATATCTCTGCCCAATACACAGTTGAGCTTGCTCTTATGATTGCGGAACTCGTCCGTCTCGATCAGCTCGCGGAGCGTGACCATCGAGGTGACCTTGTTCGGTACCTCGATACCGACTGCCGCCTTGCCGGGGATCGGCGCTTCGATTCGCACGCCGTTGGCGGCGAGGTTCAGCGCGATATCATCGGACAGGTTCGTGATCTTGCTGATCTTCACGCCGGGGGCAGGCTGCAGCTCATAGCGTGTGACCGAGGGTCCTCGGCAGATATCGACGATACTCGCCTTGACGCCGAAGCTGTTGAGGGTCTCGACCAGCTTCGTGGCGTTGTTCTGCATTTCCATATAGGCGCTCTCGCTCTCGCTGTCCACAGCCGGCTCAAGCAGCTTGGTGGGCGGATAGACATACTGCGCCTGCTCCGTCTTTTGATTCTGCTTGACCTCGGCGCCGACGCGTCGGGTCTCGCCCTTTAGATCAAAGGTGTCCTCGGTATTATACTCGTCGAAAGATTCATCCTCCGCCGTGCCCGGATCGGGCTGCTTTGCACCGGCGGACATCCTGCGTGATCTCTTTTTGTCGGAGATACGGCGCGCCACGTCGGAAGCGGTCAGCTCCTCGTCGGGCACGATGCCGGAATTCGCGTTGCGGATGATGTTGATGATATCCTGATCCTGCTGCTCCTCAGCGATCTCAGCCGCGTCCTTTGTACGCGGCTTCTTGCCGGGCTTGTCCAGCGGAATATCGATACGGTCATTGGAGCGTCTGTCCGAACGAGCCTCGGACACGGTATAGTCGGGGACGTCATTCGCCGGTGATCGATTGCCCAGACGCTCAAATTCCTCACGCTCTTCCCTTTCGCGGCGGCGCTCTTCACGGCGCTCTGTGCGGTGCTCGTGGATCTGTCGCTGTTTGTCACGGGTTCTGGTATAGCCCTTCTTCGCGACATTGGCGATATCGACCAACGTCACGCCGAACAGCACCATGATCGCGGCGATCAGGATGATGAACGAGGTGATCACGGCAGGGGCGGTCGTGAGCAGGGCGCGCATCGGATAGCCGAGTACAGCGCCGATCAAGCCGCACAGACTCTCGAGCGCAAAGGATTTTTGATACGCGGCGCCGAGGGCGGCAAAATATGTATAACCATCGTTGAAATCGGTTTTACCGAAAAGGTAGACCAATGTACACACCATTACAACAATGAGGGCGGACAAAGCGATCTTGGCGCCCCTATGCGCCATCTGCTTTTCCTTGGCGGTCATGACGCCGAGATAAATGAACACGAGCGGCACTAAGATAGAGCATACGCCGAACACACCGAAGAGGAAGGAGCGCATGGTCTTCCAGAACGCGCCGCCGGGGATGATCACCAGCGCGAGCAGTAACGCGCCGACAGCGCACAGGATAATCGCCTTGGTCTGGGGATTCAATCCGCGCTTGATCGGCTCGCTCTTGGCACTGCGTGAGGATCGTCTTGTGTTCCCTTTCGCGGTGCTTTTGGATGTTGATTTCTTGTTTTTGGAGCTTGCTGTGCCTTTGGTAGTCTTGGCAGCCAAATAATCACTCCTGACTTTCCTTGATTTTGGTTTCTGTTAAGCCTCCCTTTCCTGTGGGAGGTGCCCCGAGACACACGTGTCAAGGGGCGGAGGGTTGTAACAATTGCCGATTACATCAGCGTATTGATATAATAGTTACTCGCTGACGCTCGAACAATTCCTGCAATCCCTCAGTCGCTTAGCGACAGCTCCCTTTACCAAAGGGAGCCTTTCGCCTATGTCAACGGGGTACCGGAGAAGATGTTGATTCCCTGATTCAGCTCGATGATGCTGATGACGATCACAGCGATACCAACGACGGCGGTATAGATGATGAAGATGATCATCTTATCGGTCTTTAAGAGCCATTTAAAGAGGGCAATCGCCAGATAGCCGACGATAGCGGAAACGACCATACCGATCAGGATGGGAACCAGATCCGCCTTGATCGCGTCAAAGCCGCCTTCCAGCGCGTCCTTGCCCTCGAGCGCTGCCGCCGCGACGATCGCGGGCGTGCCGAGGATAAAGGTGTAGTCGAGAGCAGTCTGCTTATCCAGTCCGCGCATCTGACCTGCCGCGAGTGTGGAACCCGAACGGGACAAACCGGGCAGGGTCGCAAAGCACTGGGTCACACCGACGACCAGTGCGTCCACCACGTTCAGCGAGGTGCGGCCGGTATCGCCGCCCTTTTTGGCGTGCTTGAGCGGAACGGTACTGTGAGAAATGCGGTTACCGATGAACAGCAGTACGGAGGTAATCAGCAGGCAGATACCGACAATGATAAAATTCCGTTCGCTGTCGGTGATGCCTTCGACAAAATCCTTGAGCTTCATTCCCGTTCCGGGCACAGGCAGGAACAAGAGGAACAGCGGCAAGAGACCGATGATCACCATAATGACCATGCGTTTATCATCGCTGAGCTCTTTCCACTTGAACTTACCGGTGAAGATATCGCCGATAATTGAGAAAAACGCCTTGATCAGACGCCAGATCAGCTTGTGATAGAAAACGACGACCGCTACCAGCGTGCCGATATGTAGCATGACATTGAAGAAGAGGTTGTTGCCCTCCAGATTGATCCCCAACACGTGTTGGGTGATTGTCAGGTGTCCGCTGCTGGACACAGGCAGGAACTCGGTGAGTCCCTGAACCACACCTTGAATGATCGCTTCGATAATGTTCATAGGTAAAACTCCTTTTTTGGTTAACGGTTAATGGTGAATAATGAATGGTTGTAGTTACTCGCTGTGCTCAAACAAGTTTTAAGATCCTTTTACGTCAATTCGACTGCTTCAACAGCATCCTTTACAAAAAGCCTTGCAAGAATCCATCTGTTATCAACCCCTGTCAGAAAGAACAGAGTGTACCGCAGCTGCAGTTGTCATACATTTCAAAACGCATCAGCGTTTCCCGACACCATTCACTATTCACCATTCGTCATTCACTGTTTTGTATCATTTCATATAACGCGTCAGTCGCGTCGCGCAGGGTTCCGACCGCGTCGATCAAGCCGCAGTCGACCGCCTCCTTGCCCTCGAGCACCGTCCCGATATCGGTGACGAGCTCGCCGGTGTTGAGCACCAGCTCACGGTACTTTTCCTCGCTGATATGAGAATTCTCGACCGTAAAGCGCATGATGCGATCCTGCATCTTCTGAAAATAACGATAGGTCTGCGGCGCGCCGACCGTCAGTCCCGTGGTGCGCACGGGGTGTACCGTCATGGACGCGGTGCTGACGATAAAGCTCTTATCGCACGCGACCGCCAACGGGATACCGATGCTGTGACCGCCGCCGAGCACCAGTGAGACCGAGGGCTTCTTCATCCCGGCGATCATCTCCGCGATGGCAAGCCCTGCCTCTACATCACCGCCCGAGGTGTTGAGCAGGACGAGCAGTCCGTCGATATCCTCATCCTCGTCGATGGCGAGCAGCGAGGGGATCACATGCTCATACTTGGTCGTTTTATTGGAGGGCGGCAGGATATAATGCCCCTCGATCTGACCGATTACCGTCAGACAGTAGATGATATCCTCACCCCGGTGAGTGATCACACTGCCCATCGCGGTGACGCTGTCACGCGGCTTTTGGTCGGCGGACTCGTTATTTTCATTCTCCTCGGGGATCTCGTTATCGTTCCACATACAATCACCTCGGTGATAGTATTTGTATAATAAACTAAATCATGTATCGCCCTTTCGTAATTCACCAATATACAGTATACCATTAACTTGCAAATTCTTCAAGAGAAAAATGATTATATTTCTAAATTGTCATATTAATTATATGAGGATAGTGTATGCTTAATGTGTATATCGATTGTTGAAATTGCCGTGGAAATGACACTCCGCGCATATTGACCGATCAATCTGGAGGAAAAATGAGCACTAACACTGTATACGGCATTGTCATTGTCGTATTGATCTTACTGTCGGGCTTTTTCTCGTGTGTGGAAACGGCATATTCCTTTGCCAACACCATCCGACTCAAATCGCTGATCGACAACGGTAACAAACGTGCCAAGCACGCCCTGTGGGTGTGCGACAACTTTGACAAAGCCCTGACCGCTATCCTCATCGGCAACAACGTCGTCAACCTGGGCTGCTCGTCACTGGCGACCATCCTTTGCCTGAATCTGTTCAAAAACTACGGCGCCGCGATCGCGACCGGCAGCACAACGCTGTTGGTGCTGACCTTCGGCGAGGTCATCCCAAAGTGCATCGGCAAGGAAAAGAGCGACGGCATCGTCCTGCACACGGGACTGATCCTCAAGGTATTCACCTACATTCTGACGCCGCTGGTACTCTTCTTTACGGGTATCAAGAGCTTGGTGATGAATATCGGCCACATCAAAAAGGACTCCCCCTCCGTTACGGAGGACGAGCTCAAATACATTATCGAAAGCATTGAGGAAGAGGGCATCCTCGAGGAGCAGGAAAGCGAGCTGGTACAATCGGCGCTGGAATTCGATGAAAAGACCGCGCAGGAGATCTTGACGCCGCGCGTTGACGTGACCGCCATCGACATCGAGGATGACAAAGACGAGATCCATGACCTGATCATCCGCGAGCGTTATTCGCGTATTCCCGTGTATGAGGGCGACATCGACAACGTCATTGGCATCCTGCATACGCGCGACTATCTGGAGAAGGTCATCGACGGTGAGGTTGACCTGCGCGAGCTGATCACCCCCGCTCACTTCATCTACAAAAGCCTAAAGCTCTCTGATATCCTCAATGATTTCCGCGCCAACCGCCTGCATATTGCCATCGTCACCGATGAATACGGCG
>DGUQ01000141.1:3621-8872 GCA_002394725.1 Ruminococcaceae bacterium UBA4306 | reverse complement strand
TATCGCCGTGTACGGTCGCGATCACGAAGGCGCATTTGGTTTTGCCGCCTGAGTCGGACATGGTCGCCTTGATCTCCTCAAAGGCGCATTTAGCCGCCTCTGCGCTCATCAGCAGTCCCGGCAGATAGACCCTGCCCTGCTCATACTCCCTGCCCACCTCATCGAGCGCGGGGATGATATGCTCGTTGACGATCGTGAGCGGTTCGACAGATTGCAAGAGCTCCCTGCACAGCTTTGCGGCAGGCTCCTTGAGACCCTTTGTCACCGCCGCATGCAGGGTGAGCTGTTCTTCGGCGGTAGTGCCTGCGGCTCTCTCATTGATCGTGATATGGTTCTGCACCGTATCGGCAAAGGCAATATAGTCGGCGCAGTTCTCATCCAAGCCGTTGAGCACACGATAGGCATAGTAGGTCTTCATCATCTCGGCGGAGAAGGGATTCATGATGGCGGCGGATAAGCCGTTTTCGAGCGCAAGCGCGAAGAATGCCGCGTTGACAATGTCCCGCTGCGGCAGTCCGAAGGAAATGTTGGACACGCCCAGCGAGGTATGCGCGCCGAGTTGATGGCGAATGACGTTCAAAGAGCCGAGCGTCACCTTGGCGGCGTTATTGTCGGCGCTGACCGCCATCGCGAGGGTGTCGAAAATCAAGTCTTTCTTGTCGATGCCGTAGGACGCGGCGGTATCGATGATCCGTTTCGCGATCGCCACTCTCCCCTCTACCGTATCGGGGATGCCGTTCTCGTCCAGCGTCAGGGCGATCGCCGTGCCGCCGTATTTCTTCATCAGGGGGAAGATCGCGTCCATGCTCTCCTGCTTGCCGTTGACGGAGTTGAGCAGGGGCTTACCGTTGTAGATACGCAGGGCGCGTTCCATCGCGACGGGGTCGGATGTGTCGATCTGGAGCGGCAGGTCGATGATCGCTTGCAGCTCATAGACGACCTTGCTCAGCATAGAGGGCTCGTCGATCTCGGGTAATCCGACGTTGACATCGAGCACCTGCGCGCCGGCACTTTGCTGTTTGAGACCCTCGCTGAGGATGTAATCGAGCTCGTTATTGCGCAAGGCTTCCTTGAGCCGCTTTTTGCCCGTGGGATTGATCCGCTCGCCGATCAGCACGGGATCGTCCGAGAACGTGACCGCGTCGGTGTAGGACGAGATCACGGTGGTGTTCTTCTTATCAATCGTCATTGCGAGGGATTTATCCCGTGGCGATCTCAACCGATCATCATTGATTTGATCACAGAGTTCTCCGATATACGCGGGAGTCGTGCCGCAGCAGCCGCCTACGACGCGCACACCCTTTTGCACCATACGCGCGGTGATATCCGCAAAGGACGGCGGCAGGATATTATAGAGTGTCTTACCGCCCACATTCGTCGGCATGCCGGCATTCGCCTTGAGGATCACGGGGATCGAGGCACAACGCAGATATTCCTCGACGATGGGCTGCAGCTTATCGGGTCCGAAGGAGCAGTTCACGCCGATCGCGTCGGCGCCCATGCTCTCGAGCATCGCGGTCATCGCCGCCGGTGACGCGCCTGTCATCAGCTTGCCCTTGTCGGTATAGGCGTTGGACACGATCACGGGCAGATTGCAGTTCTCCTTGACCGCCAGCAGCGCCGCCTTGGTCTCATAGCTGTCGTTCATGGTCTCGATCATCACGAGGTCTACGCCGCACGCAGCGCCGAGCTGCACCGTTTTGGCAAAGACGGAGACCGCTTCTTCAAAGTCAAGATCGCCCAGCGGCTTTAAGAGTCTGCCGGTGGGTCCGATATCCAGCGCGATAAACTTTTCCTGCGGCGTGTTGCTCAGCTCACGTGCCTGCTGCGCGTTAGCGACAGCCGCCCTAATGACCTCGGTCAGTTCCTGCTCGTCATAGTGCAGGAGATTTGCGCCGAAGGTGTTGGTATTGACCACGTTGGAGCCATTGTCAAAATACGCCTTGTGGATGGCGGTGATATCCTCAGGATGGCTGAGATTCCACCGCTCAGGCTGTTCACCCGGCTGTAAGCCGCGTTCCTGAAGCAGCGTACCCATGCCGCCGTCGAGGATCACGATGTTCTGTTGTAAATATTCTTTGAAGTTCATAACTGCCTCTGGTTTCAATGAAGATGGAAGATTATTCTCGATAAGCGCAGTCGGTTTTATCACATACGGCGCAGTTATCCGCCTGCTCCTCGCACTCGTCGGTGATTCCCACGAGTGCGGTGACGGATTTGCTCGGCGACATGAGCAGGCTTTGGTCGAGCGTCAAGCCGATCCTGCGCGGACAATCCAGCACCGCGAAGATTTCTTTTTGCAATACAAGCGGAATATCGCCGTAGCCGGGGCTGACGCGTCGTGTCAGGCGCTTTCCCGTGTTGTTCAACTCCGTGTTCATCTGCACACAAAACGCGTTACACAGGCTTTCTACACGCTCAGCGCCGATGGCTTGCAGGATCAGCGCCCTGGATGGCTCCACCCGACTGTACCGCGCGATCAGGCGGTCAAACGGTGCTCCGACCGTCGCCGCGAAGAGAATCACTTTATTCGCGTGACGAATCGCCTTGCCGATCGTCTGTGACTGCACACGCGTGTTCCCGATCGTGATACTGCCGTCGGTACTGACAGGCAAGACGGAACTACACACCCGATAGGTCAAAAGAGGCTGAGCCTCATGAATACACTGATCGATCAAGCTGTCATAGCTGTTGTCGGCGCCCCTGATCCGCGCGTAGCGCATGATCTCACGCTTGTCCCATTCGGGAGCGTTCAATGATAATGTTCGGATCATTTGCCGATAATACTGCTGAGATTATTCATGATAGCGCGCGCGATCTCAGGCTTGTTCATGGTGTAGAGATGGACATGCTTGACGCCGTTAGCGTACAGGTCAATGATCTGGTCGGTCGCGTACGCGATCCCAGCCTGCGCCATCGCGCGGTCATCACCGCCGAAGCGGTCGACCATCGCCTTGAAGCGCTGTGGGATAAAGGAGCCCGAAAGCTCGATGGCACGCTTTAATTGAATGGCTCTGGTGATGGGCATGATACCGGGCACGACGGGCACGGTGATCCCTGCCTCACGGATCTTGTAAAGGAAGTTATACAGCAGATTGTTGTCAAAGAACATCTGCGTGGTCATAAAGTCACAGCCTGCGTCTACCTTCTCCTTGAGATAAAAGATATCGTCGGATTGGTGCTTGCTCTCGGGGTGCACCTCGGGATAGCACGCGCAGCCGATGCAGAAATCCGCGCCGCTGTCCTTGAGCTCACGGATCAGATCGACCGCGTGGGAGTAATCCCAATGCTCCGAATCACTGAGCTTCATCTCGGGGGTCAGATCACCTCTGAGCGCCATGACATTCTGGATGCCTGCTTTTTTGAGTTCGTTGATTTTCTGTGTGACGGTCGCTCTGGTGGAGGAAACGCAGGTCAGGTGCGCCATGGTGGGCACGCCGTAACGGTTGCGGATATCCTCGGCGATATCGAGGGTATAGCTGCCGGTACCGCCGCCTGCGCCGTAGGTCACGCTCATGAAAGACGGCTTGAGCCGTGCGATCTTCTCGATTGCGGGCTTGACCTCGTCAAAAGAGGAGGATACCTTCGGCGGAAACACCTCGAAGGACAGTGAACAGCGGTCGTTATTCAAAAGATGGATGATTTTCATAATGTACTCCGTGTATGTGATTAGTGATCATTGATCAGTGATTAGTGAATCGTTATTATAGGTTGCTCGATGAGCGGATCCCTTTTCTGATTGATACGGTTATTATACCACATTTATCGCTTTAAAGCAAGTTAGGTGATATTCTCGATCAGTACGGTCATACTGCCGCCGCAAACCATATCATTGTCCGCCGCAACCTCATTGCTCATGTCGATGTGTAGAACAGCTTGTTCGTTCTTTTGGAGCATACGGCGCGCCTTGTTGATTGCCGCCGCTTCTCCGCAGCCGCCGCCGACCGTACCGGCAACATGACCGAGGGCATTGACCGCCATCATACTGCCGCTTTTGACGGGAGTAGAGCCTGAAGAGGACAGCACCGTGACCAGTGCGCGAGGCTCCTCGGATGACGCGAGATAGCGCAAGAGATCAAAGTCAACATTCGTCTGCGTCAGCTCGTTCTCACGCGGCTTGACATATTGCTTATGCCGCTCCTGTATCAGCTCCGCACCAATGGATACCGCGATCTCAGCGGTGGTCATCGCTCCGATCTTGAGCCCGATAGGGGCATGGATCGCGTCGACCGCTTTTGGATCGAACCCTTCTTCGATCAGGAGTTTTCTGAGACCGGCGGCACGCTTTTTGGAGCTGATCAGCCCCAGATAATAAGGCGTCTCTCCCGACAGGAGCGCGCGGATGCACTGCGCGTCCCACAGATGACCCCTGGTGAGCACGCAGACGTAATCCCTGCGCGTGATACACAGCTTCTCGATCGCCGCTGCAAAATCATCACAGATGACCTGCGCGTCGGGGAATCGCTCATAATTCGCAAAGGTGGGTCTATCATCGACCGCGACAATATCAAAGCCGATGTTTTTCGCCAGTCGGTAAACGTCGATCGACACATGACCGCAGCCGAGCAGGATCAGTCGGTCGGTCTTGGCGAATTTACGGATATAGGTTTGATTCTCTGCGGACAGCACCAGATCGGGGCTCTCTCCCCTATCCAGCTTTTTGAGCAGTTCTTGAAATACAGTCGCTTTCATATTTATCACCATTAAAATTTGAATCAATTGATAAACACAAAAGGGCATCCAACGCGGATACCCTTTTGCATTACAATGGTGCCGGCAGTGGGACTCGAACCCACACGCCCGCAAAGACAACAGATTTTGAGTCTGTCTCGTCTGCCAATTCCGACATGCCGGCTTAACAATCAGTATTATACAACAAAAATAATCATAAATCAAGTATAAATTATAAAGTCCCGATATATCGTAATCTTCTTTTCATAAAAAGTTTATTTGACATTTTATTCGATAGATTATATAATAAAGAAAAATTCAAAGGAGTTGACAAAATGGCTGATTTAAAACATTATTGGCTCAAAACCGCGAAATCATTTGTCCTTGCTACTGATGATCTGGTTGTCGCAGTGGCACAGACCGCTAAAGCAGGCAGAGATAAGGTGATCGAGTGGGCAGAGAACGCTGAAGTCCAGGCACAGGGCACCGAAATCCCGACCGAGGAGGTTGCCGAGGCTCCTGTTGAGGAAGCAAAGGCTGAGGAAGCACCTGCCGAAGTCCCCACCGAGGCGGCTGCTGA
>DGUQ01000141.1:0-3555 GCA_002394725.1 Ruminococcaceae bacterium UBA4306 | reverse complement strand
GAAGTAAAAGCTGAACCGGTTGCGGAAGCTCCCGAAGCCCCTGCCGAGAAGAAGTCCAAGAAATCCAAGAAATAAACTCTATATAGCAGTAAAGCCGCTTTCACGTTTGAAAGCGGCTTTTTGTGTGCGATTATGCTTCTGTCGCGGCAGTGGTCTCCGCCTCTGTCGGAAGCGCGGATTCCACCCATGTGTCGTTCTGATAAACCTCGTATTTGGTCATTTGATCATTCCGATCATAGGTCATGCGTTCCTTCTTTTGACCGTCCTCATCATAGAGCGTACGTGTAGAGCCCTCCTTTGCGGAAACATAATCCACCTCCGCCGGCTTACCGGAGCTGTTGTAGGAGTAGGCATAGTAGTAGACGCCGATGCCATCCGCCTGATAATAGGTTTCCTTGGCGAGACGGTCGTTACTGTCATATTCGTAGAGAACATAGTGATCGTACTGCTGATTCGCGTCATAGACGTCCCATCGGGTCACGTCGCCGTTATCGTTGTGATACTTGCGCTCATAGCCTGTGACAGCGCCGTTGTCATCCTTGACGGGCACCAACTCACCGTCTGCTTTTTTGCCGCAGCCAGTGAAAAGCAGTGAGCATAACGCGAACACGCAGAGTAAGAGAGCGATCTTTCTCATTATTTTGTTTTGGAACGGAGCTTGACGGTACTGCCGCGCTTGTCAACGGATACCTCGCCGACAACATCGGTACCGTAGATACGGTCGCCTGCGTCACCCAGACCGGGCAGGATGTAGCAGTTCTCATTGAGCTTTTCATCCTTGGCGGCGCAGTAGATCTCTACGTCGGGATGTGCCTGTGTCAGCACTTCGATACCCTCGGGAGCCGCAATGATGCACAGAAAACGGATGGAGCGCGGATTAGAGCGCTTGATGATGCTGATCGCGTCGACCGCGCTGCCGCCGGTAGCGAGCATCGGATCGAGCACGAATACATCTCTCTCGTGTACATCACCGGGGAGCTTGTTGTAATACTCGACAGGCTTATGCGTGATCTCATCTCTGTACAGACCGATATGACCGACCTTGGCGGACGGAACCATGGTCAGCATCGCGTCCAGCATACCGCAGCCGGCGCGCAGGATCGGCACGAACGCCAGCTTTCTGCCCTTGATCTGCTTGGCGGTCATGGTCGCCATGGGGGTTTTGATCTGAACATCCTCAAGGGGCAGATCTCTGGTCGCCTCATAGCACATCAGCATGGAGATCTCGGAGATCAGCTCGCGGAATTCTTTGGTACCGGTGTTTTCATCACGCAGGATCGACAGCTTGTGCTGGATCAGCGGATGGTCAAAAATCGTAACTTTACTGTTCATATTAGATCCTTCTTTCTTTTCTCAATGAATACAGATTAAATGGTAAAACTGCCGTTTTCAATCTCGGTGATCATATTGACGCGCTTTTCATGCCTGTCGCCGTCAAAGGGTGTGTTCAGGAAGATGGAAGCGAGCTTGACCGCTTTCTCCTCGTCGATCACTCTGCCGCCCATGCACATGATGTTGGCGTTATTGTGGCGGCGCGTCATCTCGGCGCAGAACTCATCGGTGCAAACCGCGGCGCGGATGCCCTTGACCTTGTTGGCTGCCATCGAAACACCGATGCCGGTGCCGCAGCAAATGATCCCCAGCTGTGCGTTACCGTCGGCGACGTTCTTTGCCACCTGATAAGCGTAGACGGGATAATCGACGCTCTCGTCGGTATAACAACCGTAGTCGTGATACTCGATCCCATTCTCTTTCAAGTAGTTGATGACGGCATTCTTGATCGCAAGACCACCGTGATCGCATCCGATTGCTATCATAAAGCACCATCCTGTTCTTGTTTGATTTTGGCGTTGCGTTCCCGTTCCGCCTGAGAAAGGCGAAGATATCGGGGCATCAGCGCCGCCGGAGAGGTAACCTCTCCCTTGTTGTATGATCCAACAGCCGCTAAAGCGACCGATGAAGCTCTTTGGTATCTGAGATTCGGCGGTGCTAATTTCACCGTGGGGATCTCTGTATTCTGATAGACCAACTCAGCGCCGTCACCGACGAGGATGATCTCCTCATTCTTCGGCAAGCTGCTCAGCAGCTCATCGACCGCGATCGCCTTGTCATCACACAGCCGTTCCACTGTATTGCCGTCCACACGGAACAAGCCGTGGTAGACCTGCCTGCGTCTGGCGTCCATGCACGCGCAGATGACCGCGTGACTGCCGAGGAAGTTATATGCCATGCTCTCTAAGGTCGAGACCTCGACACAGGGCTTGTCCTGCGCGTACGCCATGCCCTTGACGGCGCTGACACCGATACGCACACCGGTGAAGCTCCCGGGACCGCTGTTGACGGCGTACAGGTCGATATCTTCGGCACTTTTGCCCGAAATCTTCAAAACCGATTCCAGCATCGCCATCAGCGTCTGGCTATGGGTAAAGCCCGTGTTCAGATAATACTCGGCGACGAGCTTGTCATCCTCCAACAGGCATACCGACGCAGGGGCGGCGGAGGAATCAACCGAACAGATCAGCATATTCATCCATCCCCCTTATCTCAAAGATTCTCTCATTCTCATTGTTTGTTTTCTTGATACGGATGCGGATACAATCCGGCTCAAGCTCGCTTTCGATATTTTCGCTCCACTCGATGATGATCACACCGTTGCCGATATAATCATAGAAGCCTGTCGCAAACAGATCGTCGAGATCGGTGATGCGGTACATATCGAAGTGATATACCGGGAACTTTCCCTGATACGCGTTGACGATGGCAAAGGTCGGACTGCAAACGCCGTCTGTGATCCCCAGTCCTGAGCACAAGCCGCGTGTAAAGGCGGTCTTGCCGGCTCCCAGATCGCCGAAGAGCGCGATCATCTCTTTGCCCCGCAATACGGCGGCGAGCTTCTCGCCGAGCCGCTCAGTCTCTCGCGCGCAGGAGGTTGTCACTCTCATGTCATCTACCTCTGATTGATTGTTTCAATTTAATATTGTAACATATGATGACAGCGGAATAATGCCATAGGATAAAATAAACGAAAATATTACAAATATTTATCTTGAATTCAAATGCCTCATTCACTATAATGATAGAAGAAACAGAAATCAAAAATCGGTTGAGATCGGACGCGCGTCCTTCTCATATCGAAAATGCTATTGAAAGGCTATTTATGCAAAAAGCAATTAAAGGATTGACTCGATTTTTTACAAAATCAGATGTGATCCTGTGGCTGCTGACGATCGCGGCAAGCGCCTACAGCCTGCTGTTGATCAATTCGATGCAGAGAGCGTCGGATTACAGCTATATGACGCCGCAGGTGTTGGCGCTGATTCTGGGATATATCGCCGCTGTCGTGGTCACGCTGATCGACTACGAGCATATCGCGCGGCATTGGATCGTGCTGATGATCCTCTCCCTCGGACTGCTGCTCTTGGTATTCCTGTTCGGACGTAACGTCACCGGTACGGACGATACGGCGTGGATCATGCTTCCGGGCGGCATCTCGTTCCAACCCTCGGAGCTGGTGAAGGTGTTCTTCATCATCACCTTCTCACGGCATTTACAGAT
>DGUQ01000198.1:4854-6353 GCA_002394725.1 Ruminococcaceae bacterium UBA4306 | reverse complement strand
ATCGAGCGCAACCTCTATTTGACCATGCAGCTGCTCGAGATGGATACCCCCGTCGTCGTCGCGCTGAATATCATGGATGAGCTGACCGCCAACGGCGGCTCCGTGGATATCAACCAACTCGAATCCCTGCTCGGCGTACCCGTGGTGCCGATCTCCGCGGCAAAGAACCAGGGCGTCGACGAGCTGGTCAAGCACGCCATCCACATCGCGCATTATCAGGAAAAGCCCCTGCGGCAGGACTTTTGCTCCGCCGATGAAAAGGGCGGTGCGGTACACCGCTGTCTGCACGCGGTGCGTCACCTGATCGAGGACAAAGCCAAAGCGGCGGACATCCCCCTGCACTTTGCGGCGAGCAAGGTGGTCGAGGGTGATGAACTCATCCTCGAAAAACTGAGCCTCGACAGCGGTGAGAAGGAAATGCTCGAGCACATCATCACTCAGATGGAAAAGGAATGTGGGCTCGACCGCAACGCCGCCATCGCGGATATGCGCTTCTCCTTCATCCAAAAGGTCTGCTCCCGTACCGTGACAAAGCCCGCCGAGAGCCGCGAGCACCGCCGCAGCGCTATGATCGACCGCATCCTGACAGGCAAGTTCACCGCTATCCCGATGTTCATCCTGATCATGGGGCTGATCTTCTGGCTGACCTTCGATCTGATCGGCGGCAACCTGCAAAATCTCTTGGAAGCAAGCATCTCCGATCTGACGAAAATCACAAAAACCGCTTTGGAAAACGCTCACGTCAACCCGATCCTCACAGGGCTCATTACCGACGGCGTCTTCACGGGTATCGGCAGTGTGCTCAGCTTCTTGCCGATCATCATCACGCTGTTTTTGTTCCTGTCGATCTTGGAGGACAGCGGCTATCTGGCGCGCGTCGCGTTCTTTATGGATAAACTGCTCAGACGGATCGGTCTGTCGGGGCGCAGTATCGTACCCATGCTGATCGGCTTCGGCTGCACCGTACCGTCGGTTATGGCGACGCGCACCCTGCCCAGTGAGCGCGACCGCAAAATGACCATCCTGCTCACGCCGTTTATGAGCTGTTCGGCAAAGCTGCCGATCTACGGCTTCTTTGTCAGCGTCTTTTTCAGTCAATACCGAGGGCTGATCATCACGGGACTGTACGTCTTGGGTATCATTATCGGTATTTTGATCGCGTTATTATACAAGAAAACCATCTTCAAGGGCGAGGCGGTGCCGTTCGTCATGGAGCTGCCCAACTATCGGCTGCCGGGCGTGAAAAACGTCATCCGTCTGTTGTGGGATAAGGCGAAGGACTTTATCCAGCGCGCGTTCACCGTCATCTTCATCTCCACGATCATCATCTGGTTCCTGCAAAACTTCAATTTACAATTCAACATGGTCAGCGATTCACAGGACAGCATCCTCGCGCAGATCGCAGGCTTGATCGCCCCGATCTTCTCGCCGCTCGGCATGGGGGACTGGCGCATCGTCACCTCGCTGATCAGCGGCGTGATGGCAAAGGAAAGCGTCGT
>DGUQ01000198.1:1325-4699 GCA_002394725.1 Ruminococcaceae bacterium UBA4306 | reverse complement strand
GTGTTCAGCCTGCTCTACACCCCCTGTGTGGCGGCGATCGCCTCCGTCAAGCGCGAGCTCGGACATAAATGGGCAATCGGCGTTGTCCTCTGGCAATGTATCGTCGCCTACCTCGTCACCACGATCGTCCACCTGATCTGCGTGCTGTGCGGCATGGGAGGCTGAGGATGAATCTAATTGATATCCTGATCATCTGCGCGATCGCGGCGGCTGTGATCGCGGCAATCGTTTCTATCGTCCTTCGCAGGCGCAAAGGAAAAAACTGTTCCTGCTCCTGTGACAGCTGTCCCTACCCCTGTCATAAAAAGTAATCGGTTTTTCGCCAAATTTTTCAACTAACCTAGAACTTACCTATTGATTTTAATATTCTGTATTGTTATAATATTTTTGAGATGGATGCCCGACGGTTCTACGATACAGCGATACGGATTATTTGCAATAGATCACGATTATTCTTTGCTATTTACATTACGGCTCCGATCATCACGGAGCCGTTTTTTCTGTCATTCACGGCAAATTTGGCAAAAACGGTCGGTAGAGTGATAAGTTTGCCGAAATACCGCATAAACACTGGATTTTTTTGCCGCATTCTACTGTCGGTAGAGCTTGTTCTACCCACTGTTGAGGACATTGTAGAACAATCGCGTTCAGTTGTAGACGGTTTTGGGGCGACATTCTCTTTTCAACGCTTCACAACTTTGCTATAATGAATCGGGTCAAAAGAACAAAGCTAAACAAGAATCGATCCGCCGCTTCATGACGCGTCATACCGACGGATATCGCATAGGGTGACAGAAATAATCCGAAGGAGGCTGCTCGTGGATAACCGCAAGGTCATATACTATCAGGATGAACTCAACGACGAATTTTCCACAGCGGTCATCGAAGCAAAGAAGATCGACGGCGACTACGTCTATGACCGCAAGGGTCCCCTCCGCGCGTTCACACGCTTTTTCTGGTATCGCGTCGTCGCGACGCCGATCGCGTATCTTTACGCGAAGCTCAGCCTGCATCAGCGAACCGTCGGACGAGAGAAGCTCAAGCCCTTTCGCAAGCAGGGCATTTACCTTTACGGCAACCACACGCAGGCGATCGGTGATCCCTTTACGCCCAACGTCTTTTGCTTTCCTCAGCGTGTGTCCTTCATCGTACATGCCAACAACGTATCGATGCCGTATCTCGGTCGGATCAACCCCTCGCTGGGCGCGATCCCTCTGCCCGATACCCGGGACGCTTACCGCAACTTTCAGGAATGTATCGCAGGACGCATCGAGAAGCGTCACGCCGTCGTGATCTATCCCGAGGCGCATATCTGGCCGTATTACACCCATATCCGACCCTTTCCCGACGGCTCCTTCGGCTATCCCGCCAAGGACGGCACACCGGTGTTCTGCTTTGTCAACACCTATCAAAAGCGCGGCAACAAGCGCAAACCGCGCATGACGACCTATATCGACGGACCCTTTTACCCCGACATGGCGCTGCCCCTCAAGCAACGCCGCAAAAAGCTGCGCGACGAGGTGTATGCGCAAATGTGTAAGCGTGCCGAGCTATCCAACGTCGAGGTCATCAAATACATCAAAAAAGAGCCATAGGCTCCCTTAGGTAATGGTACCCCCGTTGGGGGAATGTCCGAAGGATAAGGGGGGAGCCGCTTCCGGCGAGGAGGCTGTCACCGGACACGCGTGTCCGGTGACTGATGAGGAGTTGTCCAAATCTGTGATTTGGCTAACAACTCCCATACAAAAGCGCTCCAAGAGCGAAGCGATTGGTTAAGCGCCACTGTAGGGATTGCATCATTTGCCCAAGCAGACAACAGTCTGCGAAAAATCATTCATCAACCAACGGAGGTATATCATGGTAAACGTACTGTTCTGCGGAAACAACGGTGTTTTCGACGGATTTCTCACCTGCGCCTTGTCCCTGATGAAGCGCACAAAATCCGACGAGCCCTTCGCGTTTCGGATCTTTACCATGGAGCTGACCCGACTGAGTCCCAAATACACCGGAATCCCCGAGGAGCGCGTCGAGCTGCTCCGAAAGACCGTTCAACAATATAATCCCGAAAACACCCTGAAGGTCATCGACGTCACCGAGCTGTACGAGCAGGAGTTCGCCCATTGTCCCAACGAGGGCGCTTACTGCTCCCCCTACACCCTGCTGCGGCTGCTCGCCGATCTGGTCGATGACATCCCCAAGGACGGCAAGCTGCTGTACCTCGACGCGGATATCCTCTTCCAGCGCGATGTACATCTGCTGTATGACATCGAGCTTGAAGGCTACGAATACGCCGCGGCACGTGATCATTACGGCAAATATCTCCTTTATCCCAACTATGTCAACGCCGGCGTCGTGCTGTTCAATATGAAAGAAGCGCGAAAGAACGGTCTGTTCGAAAAGGCGCGCCGCGAATTACGGCGAAAAAAGTTCCTTTTTGCCGATCAGACGGCGCTGATCCACGCGACGACAAAGAAAAAGCTCCTGCCCCAGCGCTTCAACGATCAAAAATTCCTCCACCCGCATACGGTGGTCAGGCATTTTTCCAAGCGCCTGTTCTACACCCCCTACCCCCACACCGAGAACATCAAGCAGTGGCAGGTGGACAAGGTACACAATGTATTCGGCTACTATGAATTCGATGACATCCTCAATGAATACCTCACCATTATGACCAAGAGCAAATCCACAAAGACGGAGTAAGATATGATGAATCAGAAGAAAAACATCCCGATATTTTACGCGTGTGACGAAGGCTTTATCAAGTACTCCGTCGTATCCATCCATTCGATGATGGTCAACGCCTCACCCGATTATCACTACAGCATTTATATCCTGCACGCCGGTATTTCTGCCGAAACACAGAGAAAGGCGACCAAGCTCGCCGAGGGCAACGATCATTTTGACGTCATCTTCACCGACGTCAGCGAGCGTCTGCACGCTATCACCGACACGCTTCCCGTGCGTGATTACTACAGCAATACCACCTACTTCCGCCTGTTCATCGCGGATATGTTCCCCGAGTATGACAAGGTCATCTACATCGACGGCGACACCGTCGTGCAGGGCGATATCAGCGAGCTGTACCGCACCGAGCTGGGCGACAAGTGGATCGGCGCGTGTCACGAGCAGGCGATGGTGCAGACCGACCATTACGGCACCTATGCCGAGAAGGTCGTGGGCGTTTCGCGCCACAACTTCTTCAACGCGGGTCTGCTGCTGATCAACGCCCGACTCTTCCGTGAGAAGGCGATCCTCAAGCGCTTTGCCGAGCGTCTGGCGGAATACCAGTTCGTCGTCACGCAGGACGAGGACTATCTCAACCTGATCTGCAAGGATCACATCCTGTGGCTCGATCAGCGCTGGAACACCGAGGC
>DGUQ01000198.1:0-1260 GCA_002394725.1 Ruminococcaceae bacterium UBA4306 | reverse complement strand
TACTGCTCCTTCCCCTATCCTATTGAGGAAGCAAAGATCATCCACTATATCATGGTCAGTAAACCCTGGCACTATCCCGACTGCACCGGCGGCGATATCTTCTGGCGTTATGCCAAAGAGACCGAGGTGTATGACGAGATCAAGGCGGTACTCGACAGCTTTACCGATGAAGACAGATTAAATGATGCGGAGGTCATGGACAACTTGCTGGCACTGGCGAAATTTGAAACCGATCGTGACGATAATTATCAAAAACAGCTCGACAGCTCCGTTAGAGCCAAGGACAGGGTCGAAATACTCGAAAAGATCGCCCAGCTCGAGCGCGAGGGTCGCTTTGACGTTGACGTTGAGAACGATCCGCCCTCACGCACTCTCATGCCCGACGAGATCGAATACGGCAAGCGCGGTATCACCAAAAAGATGAAGAGCAAGGTAGCCTTTGCCGCGGCACGCCGCTACGTCAACTCACTGATCGCCGACAAAAAGCTGATCGTCAAGGATATCAAGGGGATCGAGAACTTCCGCAATCTGAACAGCGGCGCGATCATCACCTGCAACCACTTCAACGCCTTCGACAGCTTTGCGATCCAGCTGGCGTATGACGCGGCTAAGCAGCCCGACCGCACCTTCTGGCGCGTGATCCGCGAGGGCAACTATACCTCCTTCCCGGGCTTCTACGGCTTTTTGATGCGCAACTGCAACACCCTGCCGCTCTCCTCCAACCTGCGCACCATGAAGAAATTCATGAAGGGCGTCGACATGCTGCTGCAAAAGGGAGATTTCATCCTCGTCTACCCCGAGCAGTCCATGTGGTGGAACTACCGCAAGCCCAAGCCCCTCAAGAACGGCGCCTACAGCTTTGCGGTGCGTAATCAGGTGCCTGTCCTGCCGTGCTTTATCACCATGCAGGATTCCGATATCATGGGTGAGGACGGCTTCTTCGTACAGGAATACACCATCCATGTCGGTGAGCCGATCTATCCCAACCCCGACCTCTCCTACCGCGAGAGCGTCAAGGATATGCTCGACCGCAACTACGCGCTGTGGAAGGAGATCTATGAGCGTGAGTATCACATGCCGCTGGTATATGATACCGCCGAGCTGGAGGACGCATAATAACAGAAATATCAGAGGCTATCGCATTGATTGTGTGGTAGCCTTTTTTGTAGGGGACGACGTTTACGACGTCCCGCGGCAAAGTGTTTGAAACAATGCGGTCTCGGTTTTTCAGCGACTTGATACTAAGTAGCAATAAAAAGC
>DGUQ01000173.1 GCA_002394725.1 Ruminococcaceae bacterium UBA4306 | reverse complement strand
TTTGTGAGGAAAAGGATTACGTCAATTTAAGCGATAGATAAACGTTTGGAGCCGTGGGGAAACCGCGGCTCTGTTTGTTATAGAATTGTCATTGCGAGGAGCGAACACGCGTGTTCAGCGACGTGGCAATCTCATACTAAGTATCATTAAAACACATTAACATTTATTGCGTTAAATTCCGCATAGCGGTGTTGTCGTCCTCGACATACGGCAGTATGCCTGCGTCCTCCGCCTTGCTCTGCGAAATTTCTCGCTAACAAATTTGTTAAAGCGTTTAATGGATACTTAGTATAAAAAAGAATCCTCCCCGATTGGCTTGGGTCAAAGTCGACAGGGGAGGAGCTTTCATGACCGCCGATCACGGCGATCGCTATTCGTATTTATTTGTAGTACTCGTTCATCTTTTCGCTGATGAGCGACAGGTCATAGAGTTTGTCATAGTTTGTCTCGCCATCGGTCATCAGGTCAACGTCGATCGGACAGCCGAAGTCGACGTTCTCGCCGGAATCGCTGACGATCTTTTGTGCGGCAGAGGAATTCGCAAACTCGACGCCAGCGACAGAGTTGAAACGGATCGCGCAGACGCCGCCGGAGGTTTTCTCGCCGAGAATGATCGCGCCGCGCTCGTGCATGAACCACGGTAAGGCGTTGCCGCAGGAGAAGGCGAAGCTGCTGGTCAGCACGCCGAAGTTATACTCGGTGTAGGGGCTGACGTCGTTCTCGTCAAATACACCGTCAAAGTTCATGTCAAAATCGACAGAAGAGGTCTTGACGCGTCCTGTATGCTGATTTGAGAAGCGCATATAACCCTTGCCGTTGATCAGCCATTCGACGCACATCATCGCCGTGGAGTCGCCGCCGCCGTTACAGGTCATGTCGATGACGATGTTCTTGATCTCGGGGTTCTGCTTCGCGCGCTCAAGACCCGAGAGCACGGTGCCCACGGTATCGTACTTGGTGCCTTCCGCGTCCGTAAAGATCAGCGGGCGCTCGCCTTGACCGGCATAAAATGCCTTCCAGCCTTCATAGTCGACAGCAAAGGCGTCGAAGTGGATCATAGCGGTGTCGCCCTGCTCTATATAATAATCGCCTTGGTAGACTTCGTCGCGTGCCTTGGAGCGCAGACCGGCATTGTTGTTTTTTGTGACGTTCGCGAAGCGGAATTTTTGACTGTACTCCTGCTGCACAAAAGGCTGTATCATCTCCTGGATGAGCGGAACATCAGCGTTCAAAGAGGCAGAAGCGATCGTGGTATGACCTCCGTCGAACAGCAGACCATTGATCAGATGGTACAAACCTGCGAAGAAGGCCTTGAAGTCGGTAGACTGCAGATTGGCTTTGATCTCGGGATACTTCGTTGTCAGCATCTCGTCGAGCTTCATTGTTTCAAGATCGTCGTGAGCATATTCCTGACCCGGCTGACCGTACCACAGATCGAGGTTGAAGCAAAGCTCGCGGTAGGTGAAGTCAGCCAGATCGGCAGGGTGATCCTCTTTGATCGCCGCGGCGAACTCAGGATCGGAATCCGAAGCGGCAGTCGTCTGGTGCGCTCTGGTGAATTCTTTTGTATAGAACTTATCGCCGACGTACATAACGTAGAAGCTCTCGGCGGTCGCGAACATATCGCTGAGCGTAGCGACAGGCGCGTAAACACCCGTATCGTCGCCGCGCAGGTCGATGCCGTATTCGGAAAGATCCAGCGTCAGGGGGTTGGGATCGACAGGCTCGTTTGTGTCGGTTGTTTTGGCAAAGGGAATGTTGTTATCTACACCGCCGCTTGCTGCGATCTGCAAAGTGCAGGCGAGCTGTGTAAAGCTCTCGAAGTTAGAAGTATATATCGAATCCTTCGCAACATCAAAGGTCGCGGATACATCTGCAATATTGGTGAGGGTGTACTCGCTGCCGCTTTGGGTCATGGTCATGCCCTCTGTCAGGTCGGTACCCAGCAGATAGAAGCGGTCGTAAAAGTCTTTCACGTTCATATAGGGAACATGGGGCTGATCGGCATAGATACGAACCTGAGCCGTTTCGGTGCTGTCTACCGATTCACGCAGAACGGGGATCGCTTTGACCGTGTAGACCTCCGCCATGGGCTTGCCGATGCCCTCGGGCGCCTTCAAACTGATCAGATAACGCTGGATCCATGTCACGTCGAGGATGGTGACCTCACCGTCGCCGTCTACGTCTGCCGCCAATTGCTGTTGATCGCTGAGCGTGACCAACTGTACCTCATAGCGGCGGATCATCGTCGCGTCGAGGATGGAGACCTCGCCGTCGCCGTCAACGTCGCCGAGGATCTTGGATCCAGCTGTGTCCGCGGCGCCTGCCGAGATCGGCACAGCCGTGAACACGCCGACGATCAGGATGACCGCCAGCAGCAGGCTTGTCAGTTTTTTTACGCTGTTTTTCATGACATTACTCCTTCTTTTTTTTGCTCCGGATCGGGTCGATCCTTTATCTTTTCGATTATATCAAAATCATTTGAACCTGTCAATCATGACAGGGAAAGTCCCTTTGTTGAGATTATAGCAGAAATCGCACCGGTTGACAATAAAAAATCGAGGATCATCATGTTTGTTTTGATCGCTATTGACATCCTTACGGCGCTATGCTATGATCCAATTGAATGTCTTTGGATGAAGGACAGGCGAAAGGCTGCCGCAAACGACCGATGGGGCTCTACTCCCCTTCATCCGTATTTTTATCAACTAACGGAAAAGGATGATAATGATGGATCAAAATCTATTGGAACGCGTCAACCCGGTATTCAATACCGCAAAAATGACGGTCTTTCAGCTCGCGTCGGCAGGCGTCGAGGACGCGGCTCTGGTCGCTGAAAAGTTGAACCTGTCCTTTGAGGAAACGCAGAACAGCGCTACGACGACTGTGTCTGACGTACAGATGACAGTCAACAAGATCATAGTGGAAACGCGCTGGCGCACCTGTGCCGCGATCGCGGAAAACACCGGTTGCAAGACCATCGTGGATCTGCCGTGCGGCTACACGCCCCGCGCCAAAGAGATGGCGCAAAAGGGGATCGCGTACTACGGACTGGATCTTCCCGCCGCGATCACCGAGGCGGAGCCCGCGATCCTGTCCCTGATCGATGAGGATCAGCGCTCCTCGGTACATTTCTGCGGCGTGGACGCCACCAACGGCGAATCTCTGAAAGCGGCGCTCAAGGACGCCGAGGGCCCCCTGTGCATCACGACCGAAGGTCTCTTGATGTATTTCACCGATTCCGAGGTCGGCGCACTGTGCGATAATATCCGCATGCTCCTCAAAGAGCATGGCGGCTGTTGGCTGACTGCCGATACAGAGACCGGGATGCAGTACATCCTGACGATGCAGCCTATCGCCGGCGACCGCATCATGGAGATCATGATGCAGAGCAAGACCACCGCGGAGGACAAGTCGGACGTCAACGTGGGCGGCAATTCGCTGAACGTCAGCCCCATGGGCGATGTGGCGGAGAACATGAAGAACGCGATGACATTCTTAGCCCACCACGGCTTGAGGGCGGAGCGCATGATCCTCTCGGAGCATATGCCCGAGATCAACAGCCTTGCAAACGTCACCCCCGAGCAGGCGCAGGCGATCCGGCACAATATGCAAAAATGCGCCTTCTGGAAGATCACGCCGATGGAGGCGGATATAGCGGTCGACACCGCCGACCTGCGCAGTGGGAGCTTTGATATGCAGGCGACTGTGACGGACGATACCCTGAACCTGTCGCTCAAGGGCAGGGTCGATACCCTGACCGCGCCCAAGCTGCTGGCGCTGTATGAGCGCGTCAAGGCGGCGCATACGCTGCGATCCGTGATGGTTGACTGCGGCGAGCTGGCATATATCTCCTCCGCGGGACTGCGTGTGCTGCTGATCATGAGAAAAGGATGTCCGGACGGGGTCAGGCTGACCGCCATCAATCCATCTGTCAGGGAGATACTGGAGCAGACCGGCTTCGATTCCGTTTTGGACGTTGCCGACTAGTCAAGTCAGGTTCGGATTATTGCAGTCATCCTAACCATACTCAGGCTACCTTGAAACCCCATGCTATGCAGACGTTCCATACAGACAGAGGAATTGCTGACGCCGCTGCGCAGGAGACTATCCAGTACAGCAGTATACCTATCCGGAATCTGCTCCTTGCGTTGTCCGGCAAGACCGTGCGGCGTTTCACGAAATCCATTTGCTTTCAACCTGCGAAGTTTTGAACGCGAGAGACCGGTTCTACGGCTGAGTTCTGCAAGATTTATGTCTTCAATACTTGAAAACTCGCCAAATGTTTCTTCCATTTCTGCAATGGCTTGTGCTATCATATCCGGCGTTTTATAATGCATGTTACGAAGGATAGCTATTTCAAATGATTACTGCCCGACTTCCGTGTCGGGCAGTTTTTATGCATATAGTTCGTCTATTGTGATTATGCTCTGTAAACGTAATTTGCTTTTCTCGGCTTGGGATCGGGTAAAGGTTTTGCGGCGTAGCCGAGGATCAGATGACCGATACCTTCATGGTCACCTTCGATACCGAGCTCTTTTAAGATTGCTTTTCCTTCTTCGCTCTCAAATTCCTCTTTTGCGCGGTGCACCCAACAGCTTGCCACCCCGAGATCGGCAGCGGCGTTCATCATGTTGC
>DGUQ01000052.1 GCA_002394725.1 Ruminococcaceae bacterium UBA4306 | reverse complement strand
GGGCAGCCGCCCTGATGATGGTGCATTTGCATTTTCTTATCCTCCTGTGCTTTCTTAACTGCATTTTCATCATATTCGGGAGCCTCGCGCTCCTCAAAGGTGATCGCTCCTGTCGGACAGCTCGGCAGACAATCACCGAAGCCGTCGCAGAAATTCTCACGCATCAGCTTCGCCTTACCGTTCACCATCTCGATCGCGCCCTCGTGGCACGCATTCGCACAAGCGCCGCAGCCATTGCATTTTTCTTCATCAATACGGATGATCTTGCGGATCATATTCATTCCTCCCTTGACTTTCTGAGATCATTATACTATGATGAACTCGATAAATATGTTGTAATTACAACAAAAGGAGAAGATATGAAAAGTTTTTATCAATCCGTTATCTTTAAGGATATGACTCAGGAAGAAATCGAAACCTGCTTGACGGAGCTCCGCGCCACGGAAAAGGCATACAAGAAGGACGAAATGATCCTCATGGCAGGCGATACCACCGAACGCTTCGGGCTGGTACTGGAGGGCAGCGCGACGATTGAGAGCAATGATATCTGGGGTAACCGCACGATCCTCAGTCACGTCGGCAATCGGCAGTTCTTCGCCGAGACCTACGCCTTGCTCGAAGATGAAACGCTCCTCGTCGACGTCCGCGCAAATGAAAACTGCCGTATCCTGTTCTTCCGGATCGGCAGTATGAAAAGCTTGCGTTCATCCAATGAGCTGTGGGCAATGAAATTCATTTGCAATATGCTCGAGATCTCCGCGCACAAGAACGTCGTGCTCTCGGGCAGGAGCTTTCACATTTCACCGAGGACGATCCGTGAGCGGATCTTATCCTATCTCAACACCGTGTCGCTCCAAAAGCACAGCACGGAGTTTGATATCCCCTTCGACCGTCAGCAGTTGGCGGACTATCTGAATGTTGACCGCTCCGCACTCTCGAATGAACTGAGCAAGCTGCAAAGGGAAGGGATTATATCATGCAGGAAGAATCATTTTGAATTGCTATCTCATTGATCTGAATTAGGAATTTCAAACGTACAAATGGTTCTCTTCTGCATTTTGAAAACAACAGTACTAAAATTTTCAAATAATCTTCAAAAAAATACCCCGTACCCTTATTTGAGTACGAGGTATTACTTATTGTTGCCTTATCTTAATGATATTGCTTTTTTCTCTGCTTTGCTTCTTTTGCTCTTAAATGTGTATTTACCTTACTCTCTCTTTCATTCAAGCCAAAAATTACACTCCGTGCACATCAGGCATGTTCGCTTTGAGTTGACATCCTAAATATGCTGTGATATGATTCAATCGGTAATACAGTGCGCACCATCAGGATGAAGGGAGTCGAACTCAACCCCTTTCCTCCAATGCTTGCCTACTAGCATAGAAAGGATAATAATGATGGATTCCAAAGAATTGCAACAGATCGTCAACCCAAGCTACACAACAGGTAAAGGCTGTCTTGCTATGCTTATGAGCACGGGTGATCCCGACGCTGCTGAGCTTGCCAAATCGATCGACTTCTCCGAACTGCAGCAAGGAGACCCTATGCCGGACAGCGAGATCAGACGAGAGATCGTCAGAAGCTACGTCGTTGGTCAGGACGCGCGATACAATGTATGGAACAGGATCGCCGAACAATCCAACTGCGATGTCATCATCGACCTGCCCTGCGGATATCTTCCGCACGGTCTTGCCGCAGCAAGAATGGGAAAAACCTATTACGGCTTTGATCTGCCTGTTGTCATCAACGATATCGCGCCTGCGATAGATAAACTCAGCACAGAGGAGCAGAAAGACAAGATACACTATTGCTCCGTAGACGCTACAAACTTCGAGTCTATGAAAAAAGCGCTGTGTGATGTAAAAGGCAGGATCTGTATCATCACAGACGGTATGCTTGCGTTATTCAACCGCAGCGAGCTGGATCAGGTATGCCGCGCGGTACACAGACTGCTTTCGGACTTTGGCGGCGAATGGTACACCTCCGACGCGATGAGTATCGATCTCATGGCGCTCAGCTATGAGGCGGCTATTCAGAAAGATCCCGAGATCGTCCGCCGAGCTGTCGTTGCCGGTTCCGCCTCACGATCGGATATTGACAATTCCGAGAACCCGTTCGTTGCATGGGATCCCGACAGATTGAAGGTATATATGGAAGAACTGGGATTTGTTGTCGAATTGATCGCGTACAGCGAGCTGCTCCCGAAGCTGCGTACAGCAGACGAGGATATGATGCAAAGGCTCAGAACAAGCTACTCGAAAATGATCGAGTGGCGTCTTACGGCGAAGAAAGAGAAACATAACGTTGATCCCCACCTGCCCTTTAATGTTGTCAGTGAATTCAAAGACGGCGTATTCAAGGCGTCGATACAGGGCAGAATGGACACGATCACCGCGCCTGAGCTGATGAAAAAGTTCAACGAACTTCCTGAAAAAGCGGAGGCTATTGAGATCGACGCAGCTAAGATGGCGTATATCTCCTCTGCGGGGCTGCGCGTTCTGTTGATCATGTACAAATCTCTTGAAGATAAAAACAGATTCAAGCTGATGAACATCAGCGACGAGGTCAGGGAGATCCTCGAGACGACCGGCTTCGATCAGTTCCTTTTGTAATCAGAAAACAAATTGCCGACAAAGCTATCGTTCAGCTCTGTCGGCAATTATTTATTTCATTATAAAGCGTTGACAAACGTCCTGCTCAGCTATCAGAGCAGAGGGATGATACCGTCGAAGCCGGTCACCGTGAAGATCTCCTTGACCTCATCCGACGCGCCCTCTACCGTGACGTTGCCCTGTCCGAGCTTCTTGACCATGATCATCATCGTACGCAGACCGGCGGAGGAGATATATTCCAGTTCTTTCGCTTTCACTCTGACAGAGGAGATACCCTCACTGCACTCGTCAAACACTTTCAGTAACGTGGGAGCGCTGATGGTGTCGATACGTCCGTTGACGGTCATCTCAAGCACACCGCCGATGGTTTTGTAATCAACGGTGAGATTTTCGATCTTCTCGGCTCCGCTGACAGACGCTTTCTGTGTGTAATGGGGATCGAGGGTCAGTTTCCAAACGCGCGCATCCTTCAAAAGGTCGAGATACTTTTTCTGCCAACTTTCGGGGATCGCCTGCAGCATCGAAAGGTTCTCGTCTCCGTGGTAGAAGGGCAGGATCTCCACCTTGAAGCCGCGAGCTTCGATGAACGCCTTCACCTTTTCGTGATCCATGTGTACTACGCCCTCGTTGTAGATATCCGACTGCTCCATCGTTCTTCTTCGTGACGCGTCGTATGCTTCCGGAGAGCTCATGTTCGCTGTTGCAAACAGCTCATAATTCACACCCATATCCGAGGTCACAAACGCGCCTGAGTGTTTCTCGAGTATCCGGCGGATCCCGTCAAGAAGCTGTTCGAATTCCGAAGTTGAAAGATAACCTAAAAGTCCCTCGCTGGAGATCAGTACCTCGCCCTCAAAGCCTTCGACAGCGGCGCTGAGAGAGGCGGCGTTCGTCGCGTCTCCTCCGAAATAGACCTTGCCGAGTCCCTCTTTGTCGGCAAATTTCTGCAGCTCCTCAGCGACGACGGGGACGTCCAAGCCCGCATAGGATATGCCGTTGTTTTTGCAGAAGATCGATCGGGGTGTATAGCCGCAGGCAACATCCAGCAGGTTTTTGCAGCCGTCAGTTTTCAGCGTTCTTGATAGAGCGGCATACCGCGCCTCGATTGCCACCGCAACGCCTGTCATCAGCGCTTTGGCGTCATTCTCTGAGACGAGAGTATCAGATGGGTCTCTCCTTGAGAGCGCATCCTCCAGACCTAAGCCTGCGATCATCCGCTTTGCGTCCTCATTTCCCGCGACCGCGAGCAAAAAAACGGTGCTTTTGGCGGTCAGATACGTCGGGTTTACCATTGTTCTGTAATCCATATTACTCCTCCTTTTGCATTATTATACAAAACCCCGTCGACAAAAACAAGTATTATTTTCTTCGTTACCTGCGACTTCGGTGAATATACATTCTACCTCGTTGATATTTACAATCGGACTTTATTGTGTTAGGATATAGGTAACTTATCCGTTGGGAGTGATATGTTTGAATCATTTGAAACGACTTCAATCAACAGCGACAGGCTGCACCCCCGGATGGAGGTACAGCCTGTTTTTTGTGATTCAGACTTCCTGTCAGGAGATCCTGATGATGGTTTTTCCTCTTGAGCGTCCCGAAGCGACTTTCTTCATCGCCTTGTTCACTTCATCGAGGGTGAACACCTCATCGAGAGAGGTCTGCACCTGCTTTTCGGCGAAGATAGCGGAGATTTTCTTAAGCCCCTCACCGTCCTCGTGCACAAAGATGAAGTGGTACTGCTGATTTCGCTTTGCGGCAAGGTTATCGTACTTTTTGCCGACGATACCGAACGCCAGTCGCTTGAAGAACGACATCCCCATGCGCTTGGCGAAGTCGCCGTTCGGCAGACCTCTGAGCGATACCAGCGATCCGCCGTCTTTGAGGATCCTGAACTCGTTTTCGAGTTCCTTGTCGCCGAGAGTGTCGAGGACATAATCGACGTCACTCAGAATATCGGCGTAGTTCTCCTTGCGGTAATCGATGAACCGATCCGCGCCGAGCGAGAGAACGCGCTCTTCGTTCTCGGCGCTGCCGTTGGTGATAACGGTCATTCCGAGGCTCTTTGCGATCGGGATCGCCATCGCTCCGACGCTCCCCGTACCTCCCGAGATAAAGATCGTCTTGCCTTTCTCGACCTGCATCAGCTCATACGCCTGCCACGCGGTCAGGCATGGTGAAGCGGAGGATAAAGCCCCTCCGTGGGGCATAACCCCTCGTCAGCTCCGCGCCTGAATGGCACAAGAATACGCGATATGTGCAAATCCCACATAGCCTGCCCGTGCGTATGGGTGCTGTGCTCCAAATTACAGATTTGGGCAACACTTCGATTCGTTGCCGCACATCGGCAAGCTTTTCAATCATAACCGGTATGACCGGGCAAACAAATCCTTGTTCCTTTGCGAAAACAGACATTTTATTGTAAAACAAAAAGCGGTGACAATGTCACCGCTTTATCTTATTGATTCAAATTACTCTTTGATCTTCTTTACAGCGAATACGCCGAGACCCATAGCCATCAGAATAAGAGCGATCATTGCAACGGTGTAGTCACCGGTCTGAGGAGAGGTGCTGCCGCCGTTTGTGCCGCTGTTATTGGCAGGAACATCCTTGCCGAAATACGCAGTTGCGTGAACGTCGGTGAGGGGCTTGATAACCAGAGTCTTGCTGGTCAGGCTGCCCTCTACGATCTCATACTCGCATGCCAGAGCCCAACCGGTGAAGGGAGCGTCCTTCTCGGTAGCAGTCAGGGTAACGGTGTCGCCGGAGCCCTTCTTGACCTTGGTGGGATTAGCGCTGACGGAACCGTCGCCGGAGTTATCAACAAAAATTGTCAGATAATCCTTCTCAACAGAGAAGCTGGCAATCGCAGTGATGTCAGTGGTGGGCTTGATCGTAAACTCAGGTGAATACTCATCGCCGCTGACTTTAGTGTAAGAACCGGTCATGATCCACTTGGTGAAATAGCCATCGCCCTCAGTTGCGGTCAGAGTGACTGTGCCATCCTCGGCAACGCTGATCGTGCTGGAAGTAGCGGTACCGCTGCCCTCTGTGCTGACAGTAATCTTATACTTACCCTCAGGTG
>DGUQ01000164.1 GCA_002394725.1 Ruminococcaceae bacterium UBA4306 | reverse complement strand
ACACATCTACTCTTTCATTCAAGCTGGGTATAAGGAAAAGAACTTATCTATCAATACAAAGGAGGAAATGTCATGAAGTTCAAAATCGGATTCAGCGCGGAAGAAAAGAAAGAGAACACTGCACGAGAGGTTCGTAAGGATTTAAAAGCCGAGGTCAAGTCCAAGCCCTCGCTGGTGGATATTCGTTTCCCCGATATCTACAAGAGCTACACCTATTACAACGACCGCTTCGACCTGCATGAGGGCGATACCGTTTTCGTCGACGGTAAGCTCGAGGGAGTCGCGGGCAGGATTGTTGCCGTCACCTACAATTTCAAGATCAAGCTGTCCGACTACAAGCGCGTCATCAGCGTTGCCGATACCGACGTGAAGGGTCAGCTGTATTTCCACAAGACAAGGGTCGTTTCATTCGACCCCGCTACAATTCCGTTCGGAAAGATCGCGTCATGGTATTTCCCTCCGACAGATCCCGAGGATATCGTCAGCGGAGAGGATGACAGCACGATCCTTCTCGATAAGCCCGAAACGTGGAAGGCTGACATCGACCCGAGCGAGTATGAGGACATCGACGATTACCTCGGCGTGGTGTATCTCAGCCTTGATAACGGCGCAGGCAAAGCGATCGTGAAGGGGAGGAGTCATCATGCAGTCGAGTTCTTCTATGAGAACGGCGAGGTCAGCAAGCTCACCTGTGACTGCTACAGCGCAGGAATGTGCGAGCATGAGATCGCGGCGCTGTTTGAGCTTAGACACAAGCTGAAATGGATTGAGGAAAACTACGCCGATGAATTTCAGAAAGCATCATACTTTGCGGAGCTCGACAAAGCGGCATTCTGCAACATGGTGCTGATGAGCCGACAGAACGGCTCATTCCAAATCGGATAAATCACAAAGGAGTGTCATTTAAGAAAACAATCAAAGAGTTAGCAAGCATGGGTGAGCGCGTGTATGTTCACCTCAAGGACGAAGAGACGGCGATGAAGTTTCTTCATCAAGCAGAGTCGGAGGGCTTCACCTTTGGCGACGGCGTCAATCCTACCGACCGCCATTGGTCTGACCTCTATGCGATCCATCCCGACGGTACGATGAACTATGTCGGCTCGGTCGGACGGATCGAGTTCGCCTCGGGCGCGGATAGCTGTGTCAGGGTGGAATATCAAGAATTGTTGTAACAGCTGACTGGAGGTGTCGTTATGAGTAAACATGATGATTTCTTAGACGATTATATCGGGTACAGAATCTTTGAGGACAGTATGAAAGGCTCGGGCGGCAAGCCTCCGAAAAAGAATACAGGCTGCGGCTGCGGAACATGGGCGGTGCTGATCTGCATTGCGATAATTATCCTCGGTGTTTTCGGCTCCTGCTCAAAGAGCAGTTCATCTCGTTATTCAGGCTCATATCACAGCTACGGCATCTCCTACTCAATCCATAGCAAGTCATCCAAATCTTATTCAAACGCTTCATCAGGCATTAAGCACGCCTTAAGCAACACCTCCAAATCTTTATCTTCAAGCAAATATAAATCATCTTCATCCGCAAAGAAATCCTCCGATCCCTACGACGCCAAATCCTACGCTCAACCGGAGGATTTCTATTATGACAACCGTGATGACTTCCGGGACTATGAGGATGCAGAGGACTATTACAACGAGCATAAGAATGATTGACAGCAAGCAAAACCCTGCTATAATTGTACTCATAGAAACGTGATCGAATGAGAGGAATATCATGATCGAAGTAGTAGCGGCGCTGATATGGGATGGGGAGCGATTCTTGATCTGTCAGCGGCCGGAAAATAAGGCTCGAGGGCTGTTGTGGGAGTATGTCGGCGGTAAGGTTGAAGTCGGTGAAACGAAACAGGAAGCCCTCGTCAGAGAGTGCAAGGAAGAGCTGGATGTGATGATCTCCGTCGAAAAGGGGCCCCCGACGAGATGTAATCTCGGTGGGGAAAGGAGGAGTCGCGACGCGAGGTCAAGACATACCAACCGGATATGTCTACCGAGCACAGCGGACGACGACGCATTCATGGATGTCATCCACGAATACCCCGACATCACCGTCCACCTCACGCTGTTCCATGCTCAGATCATGAGCGGTGAGATCAGGCTCTTGGAGCACAACGCCGTCGCATGGATCACACCCGACGAGATACCGAACTACGCGTTCTGTCCTGCGGACAAGGAGATCAACGAGCGGATCGCGGCAGAGTACGGCAACACATCATTTTACACAGAAGATAACAGATGAAAAGAATCACTGTATGGATCGTCATTGTTTGCCTGATGATGGCATTGGTTGGGTGCAGCGCGGACAGTCCGAAAGACACAGCATCCACTCAGGCTACGAGAGAAACAACGACAGAAACCCCCACACAAACGGAAAGCGGATCGACACCCTCGACCGATGCGGTCACGGCTGACAATACCTTTGACTTCTCCTCCAAGACCGTTCGGCTCAACAGCGGTTATACGATGCCGATACTCGGATTGGGCACATGGACGTTGTCGAACGATGAGGCGGAGAATTCCGTTTATCACGCGCTGAAAGACGGCTATCGGCTGATCGACACGGCGCGCTATTATCGCTGTGAGGTCGGCGTCGGCAAAGGCGTTCGACGGGCAATCAACGAGGGTATCGTGACACGCGAAGAGGTGTTCATCACCAGCAAGATCATGCCGAGCGATTACGAACGCGCCTCTCAGGGAATCGACGATTCGCTTGCCGATCTGGGAATGGATTATGTCGATTTGATGCTGATCCACCAGCCCGGCAGTAACGATGAAGCCGTGTATAAGGCGATGGAACAGGCAGTGCGCGACGGCAAGGTGCGCTCTATCGGCATCTCGAATTACTATACACCCGAGGCGTTCGATGAGGTCATGTCTTATGCCGAGATCACGCCTGCCGTGATACAGAACGAGAACCATATCTATTACCAAAATACCGCCCTGCAGGAGTATGTCAAGAAGTACGGCGTCGTGGTCGAGTCATGGTATCCGTTCGGCGGCAGAGGACACACCTCGGAAAACTTCAATAACGAAACGATCACGGCGATCGCTCAGTCGCATGAAAAAACATCCGCGCAGATCATCCTCCGATGGCATTTGCAGGCGGGCTTTATCGCGATTCCCGGGTCAAGTAATCCCGACCACATTGCGGAAAACTTCGACATCTTTGACTTCGAACTGAGCGACGCGGAGATGCAGCGGATCGCGGCGATCAATCAGAATCGCCGATATGAGAATTGGTAACAAACGATTATGAACTACTCAGCCAACATCAACGGAATTGAATACAGCGTGAGCTACAGTGACGCCTTGGTCAACGGCACGCTGATCCCTCTGCTGCGACACTTATCACAACTGCATACAGAGAAAGGAAGCCGCGTTATCGTGATGCTCGTAGCACCCCCGGGGACGGGCAAAAGCACGCTCGTCAGCTTTCTGGAGCATTTGGCAAAGTCGGCCATCCCGGATAAGAGAGTGCAGTCCGTCGGCATGGACGGCTTCCACCTCAGGCAGGAATATCTGCTGACGCATACAGTCGAGCTGGACGGTGAGAATATCCCCATGGCGAGGATCAAAGGCGCGCCGATCACGTTCGATCTGCAAGCGCTGCGGACAAAGATCGAAGAAGCGGCTCAGGGGCAGATCTGTAAATGGCCGCACTATGACCGTCAGCTCCACGATCCTGTGGATGACGCGATCACCATCGACGCAGACATCGTGCTGATCGAGGGCAATTACCTTCTGCTCGACGCGGACGGCTGGCGCGAGTTGTCGCGATACGCGGACTACACGATCGTCCTCACTGCAGACGCGGATGTGCTCCGTGAACGGCTGATCGGGCGAAAGATGAAAACAGGCATGACGCGGGAGGACGCGGAACGCTTCGTCAAATTCAGCGATATGCCGAATGTACGCCTGTGCCTCAACAAGACGATGAAAGCGGATCTCGAGTTGAGTGTGTGAAGATCCGGAACAGGAGCATGATATGAAAAACGAAAAGCAACCGAATCCGAACGTCATCCACCCGATCAAAGGGTACGACAAAGAGATCTACATCAAGCCGACGATCACCAATCCTAATATCATTGTCGATGATTTTTCCTATATCGCCGATTCTGATTTTGAAAGCCATGTGACACATCATTATGCGTGGAACGGCGATAAACTGATCATCGGCAGATTCTGCCAGATAGCCACGGGCGTGGAGTTTGTGATGAACGGCGCGAACCATCAGATGAACGCTGTGACGACATTCCCGTTCTATACGCTGGAGGGTTGGGATATGGAGCCACCGGCAGCGACCGATATGCCGCTCAAAGGCGATACCGTCATCGGAAATGATGTATGGATCGGGCAAAACGCCGTGATCCTGCCCGGGGTTCATATCGGTGACGGAGCGATCATTGGTGCGAACAGCATTGTCGGCAGTGATGTGGAACCGTACACCATCGTCGCCGGAAATCCTGCGAAGGTTGTGCGAAAGCGCTTTGATGATGAGCTGATCGATTTGCTCCTGTCCTTCCGCTGGTGGGATAAAAGCATCGACGAAATAAACGACCTGATCCCGATACTGACTTGCAGTGATCTGACGAAGGTCAAGGAAGAAATAGAGGCAAGGCTATGATCGTGCTGATCACAGGAGCATCTCACACCGGTAAAACGCTTCTGGCGCAGAAGCTACTCGAAAAATATCATTATCCATATCTGTCGATCGACCATCTGAAAATGGGCTTGATCCGCAGCGGCAATACCGATCTTACACTGATGGGCGACGATGACAAGCTCACAGCGTACCTATGGCCGATCGTGCGCGAGATGATCAAGACCGCGATCGAGAATGATCAAAACCTGATCGTGGAGGGCTGTTATATCCCGTTCGATTGGCGAAAGGATTTTGATGAGAGATACTTACCGTCGATCCGATTTATCTGTCTTGCTATGAGCGAAAAGTATATAGAGAATCATTTCAGCGAAATTATTGCGCATGAGTCAGATATAGAATCCCGATTAGTCCATGCGGATTGTACGATAGAGGGTTTGAAGTCAGAAAACAGGAGTATCATCGACGGCTTTCAATGTGCTGGTGAACAGATCGAGCTGATCGATTCTGACTACGAACAGACGACAAATCAGTTATCATCTTTGAATTGACACAATAACACTGTATATATCGAGGTGCAACATGGGACTATTCGCAAAGAAATACAAGATCGACTACTGCGGTCAGAAGATGGCGTATCCAAACGCGAAGGACGAGTACAGAGCCGGAGAGAAAGTGACGTTGTACTTTGACATGATCGCCACGGATACGAACTATTCATTCACCCTTGACGGCGCTGAGCTGATGCGGGACTATGATCGGGAGAAGGGCTTTGTCCTGAGTTTCACCATGCCCGACCACGATGTGAAGCTGCATTGCCTTTCACGGAATACGATGCTCATAGATGTGCCTGAGGAAGAATGAGAGAAGGGAACAAAAGATGACAGGTTATATTGCTGAAATGAGAAAGCTCGTCGGACACAGAACGCTCATACAATGCGCGGCGAGTATCATCTGCGTTGACGAACAGGGCAGGATATTGCTGGGTAAACGCTCGGATAATAAGATGTGGGGCTATTCCGGCGGCGCTGTCGAGATTGACGAGCGCGTTGAGGATTGCGCGAAACGGGAGCTGTATGAGGAAATGGGGCTGACCGCCGAGGAGCTTATATTCTTCTATGTAAATTCGGGACCCGAGGCGCATTATATCTATCCGAACGGCGACGAGGTATCTAACTTTGAGATCATCTATATTTGCCGTAAATGGCACGGTGAGCCGAAGTCGCTCGACGGCGAGATGGAAGAACTGAGGTTCTTTTCATGCGAGGAGATCGACCTGTCCGAGATCTCTCCGCCGATTCGTCAGGTGGTATCCGCATATATTGATAAATTCTGATTCAGTAAGATAGCTTTTGATATATTCAATAAAATAACGGAGGGTAAATATGAGTAAAAAGATGATCGCGGTCAACGCAGGCCCGAGAAAGGGCTATAATACCGATACGCTGATCAACGAAGCAATCAAAGGCGCTGAGTCAAAGGGCGCAGAGGTAGTAAAATTCGATTTGTTTCGGTTGGAACGGTACACGGGCTGTATCTCCTGCTTCAGCTGTAAAAAGGAAAAGAATAAGGGTCATTGTATCTGCCGTGACGGATTGACGCCTGTGCTCGACGCGATCAGAGAAGCGGACGGTCTGATCATCGGATCGCCGAATTATCTGTCTGAGATGACGGCTTCTTTCCGCGCGCTGTATGAACGCCTGATTTTTCAGAGCCTGACCTACAATCTCGAAACCCCTTGCTGTAATCAGAACCCGATCCCCGTGCTGCTGATCATGACCAGCAACGCGCCGGATACCATGTACAGAAGCCTTGTGAAGAATTATAAAAACACGCTGAGCCGCTTTGTCGGCCCGACTAAGACCTTGATCAGCGGCGACACCTTACAGCTCAGGGACTACAGCAAGACCGACTGGGAGTGGACGATGTTCAACCCGAAGGCAAAGCAGAAGCGCCACGAAACCGTGTTCCCGAAGGAATGTGAAAAAGCCTTCGAGATGGGCGCAACAATGTTCTCATAAACACTGATGATTATTAGGAGGATATATGGATTGTAAAGAAATACGTGTCGATATGAGGATTCCGAATCCCGAGGGAGCCGATAGAGGAAAGCGGGACGCGGAGTTGATCTTCAAGCTCAATCATACGATGCCGATGACGGAAGAATACAACGCTTTGCTCAAGGAGCTGTTTGGCGAGAATATCGGTGAGGGGAGCTATATCGCTCCGCCGATCAGCATGGTATGCGCCGATCAGGTCAAGATCGGAAAGAACGTCTATATCAACAGCAATCTGCTCTCCATGTCGCGCGGCGGTGTGACGATCGAAGATGACGCCATGATCGCGGCGAATGTGCAGATCCTCACCAGCAATCATGATCCCTACGACAGACAGATCCTGACCTGCAAGCCTGTCCTGATCGGCAAAGGCGCTTGGATCGGTGCGGGCGCAACGATTCTGCCCGGTGTTCGGGTCGGCAAATACGCCATCGTCGGCGCGGCTTCTGTCGTTACGCACGATGTGCCCGACTTCGCGGTGGCCGTCGGCTCGCCGGCAAGGGTGATCAAGACGTTGGATAAGTCGAGATTTAACGAGAAATAAATGAAACACCAACAGGCTGTGCTCTCATTGTGAGAGTACAGCCTGCCTGTTTATCGCCGATTTTCACTGTGTGCAGGTTATCCGACAGTATCTTTAAATCAATACTCCGTTGCAGTGGTCGATCTCGTGCTGAATGATCTGCGCGGTGAAGCCTGAGTAGCTTGCCGTTTTCCAAGAGAAGCTGTTGTCCTGAAACTTCACGCGGATGGTCTTGTAGCGCGTTGTCGGTCTCGGACCTCCGAGCAGAGAAAGACAGCCTTCCTCCGTCTGAAAGACCCCAGACTTGCTCACGATCTCGGGATTGTACATCACAGTGTATCTGCCGTTATCATTGAATGCGATGATGCGCTTGGTGACTCCTATCATATTGGCGGCCATGCCCACGCACGTCTCGCGGTGCGCCATGAGCGTGTCGAGAAGATCCCGCCCGACGAGGATGTCGTCCTTTGTTGCATCCTTTGATTTGATCCCCAAAAACAGCGGATCATGCACTAATTCTTTGACCATTCTTCCGTCCTCCGCATCTAACTTGTACAGCAAAATCATATCATAAAACACCGCGCTTTACAATAGACAGTCGGCAAATATTACCACGCCTTATCAAAGAAAAGCCCTCGCTCGGCAACAGCGCCTTGTCACATTCAGCAAAAAATCTTTCTCTTTATTTGTCGGTATTGCCGCTGGATATTATAATTAGCCTGATTAAGATAAAAATTCGTTTGTCCGGTAATCCTAAGTATCTTTACATTGCTTTTTCTTCCTTCTTGTTTTTCTTATCTCCATATGCTATGATTTACAACAGAGAGTTGGGAACAAGATATGCTCCGGCGACAAACAAATAAGAAAAAGGACAGAGGGAAAATGAAGGATCATTCTTTGAAGGTAACGTGCGGTGACGCGACAATGCTCTATGCAACAAGTCATGGAAGCTATACGGTTCGTGCTCATTTGCGCCTCGATCACATAATTGACGGGGAGAAGCTGAGAAGCGCTGTAGATAAGACCGCGCAGAGGTATCCCTACTTTTGCGTTTATCTCAAGCGTAACGCACATGAATACTATTATGAGGTGAACAGCGATCCTGTCGCGCTGCTTCACACAAAGAAAGCGGTAAACCTCGGATCACCGGAAACAAACGGCCATATCTGGGCGGTGTGCTATGAGGAGGACAACCTGTATGTCGATTTCTTTCATGGCCGCTCCGACGGAACAGGCTTGTATTCCCTCATCGCCACACTGCTTTACTACTATTTCGATGAAGAGGATATTCCCGGTATCAAGACGCTGGAAACAAAGATCACACAGGCGGAGACCCACGACCCGACAGACGATCTGCCCCTGATTGATCTCAGCAAGCTCAAGCTCCCACCTTCACCGAAGGCGTTGAATCTTATGAAGACATCCGGGCTTGAACATGTGGACAGCAAGGGGCTGATCCTCAGGCTGATGATTCCTGAGGAGTCCTTTTTGCCGTTTACCAGAGAAATGGACGGTACGCCGGGGATCATGCTGTCAGTATTGATGGCAAGAGCTGTCGAGCGCGTTCATCCGCAGCACGAGGCGCCGCTTATCAGTAATTACATCGTCAATGCCCGTCCCATGCTGAAGGCGAATGATTCCTTCCATAATTGCTCAAACAGGGTCGTTTTCCGCTATGATGACAGGATCCGTCAGATGCCGCTGGAAAGACAGTGTACAGCCTATCGGGGGA
>DGUQ01000061.1:513-6094 GCA_002394725.1 Ruminococcaceae bacterium UBA4306 | reverse complement strand
CGTCCTTGACCATATAATACGCCGATGCAGGTTGTCCGCCCGTAGCCGACGGGGTGATCGCCGAAAAATAGATGTCGGCGGCGGCATAGGAGTAGTTCTTTAACGGGCCCTTTTTATAGCCCAGCGCGCGTGACAGCACGCCGATGCTCATTCCCTTGAAGCCGATGTTCATGACCATGCAGCATATCGCGCCGAGCAAGAAAGGCCAGTGGATCTTTCGAACGAATTCGCCCAGTGATTGCAGAGAAAAGCCGTCGTTATTATGGAAGATGATGAAGAAGGTAAATCCGATCAGCAACAACAGAAAGCCGACATTGATCAGCTGCTTTTTCAGGCTGGGCTTTTTTGTTTGCATCGGATACACCTCCTTTGCCGCGTGCGGCAATATCGTATGACTGCGTTTTAATGCCGCGACAGCCAACCGCAACCCTCATAGAATTTCTTATTATTTTACTCTAAAACCCTTCAAAGGTCAAGTTACAATAAATGCATAGACCTATCATCACGGTAAATAATATTCCTATGACGATACGGGAATTAATGAATGAAAACATGATCGAGATCGGCGCGGAGCTGTTCTCTAAGGAGGAAGCGCTGGATGAGCTGATCCGCCTGCAAAAGAAGAGCGGCATGATCCATAACCCGAGAGCGTTGAAGCGCGAGATTGCCGCGCGTGAGCGCAAGGGCAATACCGCCGCCGGATACAGGATCGCGATCTCAGACGTCGCGCACAGCGGCTCAGCGAAAACCGCGGTCAGTGCGGTCACTGTCAAGGATGGGATCGATTACGGCGCACCCGACAGGCGCAAGGTCAAGCTCATCTTTATGATCGCCGGCAAAAGCGGCAGCGACGAGCATATCAAGGTCAAAGCGCAGCTGCAAAAGCTCTTGTCCGATCCTGCCTTTACCGCTCAATTATGTTCGGCGCCCGATCAAAAAGCGTTCTTGAAAATGATCGATCACAAAGAAAACAGACATATAACACAGCCGCCGCGGTAGGTTCCGCAGCGGCTGACTTCATTTAATATTCTAATTTAGAATTATATTGATAAACCGTAAACTCTTTTGACATTCTCGCTGAGGATCAGCTTCATCTCGTCATCGGTCAGTCCGAGGTTGAAGAACATCTCCAGCTCGTCCTTCGGGTGCCACATCGGGTAATCCGTGCCGAACAGCACCCTGTCGGCACCGTAACGGCGAATGATCTCAGCCGTTTTGTCGAGCGGTACCCACGCCATCGTGGAGGAGCAGTCGACATAGAGATTCGGCGTGCCGGCAAGCGCCAGACTCGCCTCCTCCCACAGCGACCAGCCGCCCATATGCGCGCCGATGATGGTCAGGTTGGTGTAGGTCTCCAAAATCGGGATCAGGCGGTTCGTGTTGGAGTAGTCATAACGCTTATCGCCCGTGTGCATGAGGATGGGCAAGCCGAACTCCTCGCACAGCTCATAGATCTTCAAGCAGCGGTAGTCATCGATCTTGAACTGCTGGATATCGGGATGGAGCTTGACGCCTTTGAGTCCTAAATCCACTAAGTGCCGTACATCCGCGCGCTGATCCTCACTGTCGGGATGGAGCGTGCCCAGACCCGTGAGCTTTCCGTCGGATTCGGCAACGGTTTCGGCGATAAAATGATTGATCGACTGCACCTGCTTGGGGGTCGTCGCGACAGACTGCACCAGCGCATGATCGATCCCGACCTCTTGATTGATCCGCATCAAACTTGACGCAGTCCCGTCACACTTGGCGACGGTGTCATAAAAGGTATCGGTACCGGCAACCGCCTTGGCGGCGATCTTTTCGGGATAGATATGGCAGTGGGAATCGATGATCGTAAAACCGTTTCTCATGCCGTCACCACGCTGTTCGCTTTTTGCAGACCGAGCTTTTCGACCGCGTCCTCACGCATTTTGTACTTGAGGATCTTACCGGCGGCGTTCATCGGGAAGCTGTCAACAAAGTCGATATACCGCGGTACCTTATGACGCGCCATGTTCGCGGCGATATAGTCCTTCATCTCCTGCTCGGTCATGGTCTCACCCTCTTTGAGGATGATGCATGCCATGATCTCCTCGCCGTAGTTTTCATCGGGAACGCCGATGACCTGTACATCGGAGACCTTGGGATTGGTATAGATGAATTCTTCGATCTCCTTGGGATAGATATTCTCACCGCCGCGGATGATCATATCCTTCAAACGACCCGTGATCTTATAATAGCCGTCCTCGGTCTTGCAGGCGAGGTCGCCCGTGTGGAGCCAGCCGTCCTTATCGATGGCTTCGGCAGTCTCCTTGGGCATCTTGTAATAGCCCTTCATGATATTGTAGCCGCGCGCGAGGAACTCGCCGTTGACGTTCGGGGGACACTCCTCCCCTGTCTCGGGATCGACGATCTTGCACTCGATCTCGGGCAGCTCCTTGCCGACGGTATTGACGCGGACTTCGATAGAGTCCTCGGTAGAGCTCATGGTACAGCCGGGAGAAGCCTCGGTCTGACCGTAGACGATGGTGATCTCGGTCATGTGCATCTTATCAACGACCTCGCGCATCTTATCGATCGGGCAGGGGGATCCCGCCATGATGCCCGTGCGCATATAGGAGAAGTCGGTTTTCGGGAAATCGGGATGCTCCAAGAGGGAGATGAACATCGTGGGAACGCCGTGGAAGGCGGTGATATGCTCGTTGTTGATGCACGCGAGCGCCGGCTTGGGGCTGAAATACGGCAGGGGCAGTACGGTGGCGCCGTGGGTCATGGAGGCAGTCATCGCCAGTACCATGCCGAAGCAGTGGAACATGGGAACCTGGATCATCATGCGGTCGGCAGTGGACAGATCCATGCGGTCGCCGATGTTCTTGCCGTTGTTGACGATATTGTAGTGGGTCAGCATAACGCCCTTGGGGAAGCCGGTGGTACCCGACGTATACTGCATATTGCACACATCGTCCTTATCCACCTGCGCCGCCATGCGATAGACCTCGCTCTTGGGTGTTTTGGCGGCATAGCCCATCGCCTTTTCCCACGTCAGACAGCCCTTCTGCTCAAAGCCGACGGTGATGACGTTTCGAAGGAACGGCAGGCGCTTTGCGTGGAGCTGTTCGCCCTCCTTGACGTGCTCGAGCTCGGGGCACAGACGCGCGATGATCTCGCCGTAGCTGGTATCCTTGGCGCCCTGTGTGATGATCAGCGTGTGGGTATCGCTCTGCTTCAAGAGATACTCCGCCTCGTGGATCTTGTAGGCGGTGTTGACGGTGACCAGTACCGCGCCGAGCTTGACGGTCGCCCAGAAAGCGATGTACCACTGCGGTACGTTGGAAGCCCATACCGCGACATGGGAGCCTGCTTTGACGCCCAGTGAGATCAGTACACGGGCGAATTCATCGACGTCGTCACGGAACTCGGTATAGGTGCGTGTATAGTCGAGAGAGGTGTATTTGAACGCGAGCTGATCGGGGAACTCCTCCACCATGCGGTCAAGCACATCGGAGAAGGTCGCGTCGATCAGCGTCTCCTTCTTCCAGACGAACTTACCGGTGTGGCGGTTGTTCCAGTACAGCGCGGATTCATTCTTGGAGGTATCGGCAAACTGCTTCATATAGCTGATAAACTGGGCGAAAATGATATCCATGTCGTCCAGATCGGGCTCCCATGTGGGATCCCATACCAGCGAGATAAAGCCGTCATAATTGACGGAGCGCAGTGCCTTCATGGTCTCGGTGATCGGCAGATCACCCTCGCCGACCAGGCGGTATTCGATACCGTCGTCGGTCTTGACAGCGTCGTTGAGATGGACATGACGGACATACGCGCCGAGATTGCTGATGATCTTGGCAGGGCTCTCCCCTACGGTAAAGTAGGCGGCGGACATATTCCACAGCGCCGCGACATAGTCGGACGCGAAATATTCGAGCGTATCACGCAGGAGAGCGGTATCCGCATACAGGCCGCGCGTCTCAATCAAAAGAGAGATCTTCTCCTTCTCCGCGTCGGGGAGGACGGTCTCGATCAGGTGCTTTGCGTTATTGACCGCCTTATCCACATCCTCATGCGACTCCGCGCGCAGGCGGATGTTCGGGATACGCAGATTGGCGGCGATCCGCATACAGCGCTCGATCTCCGCGATCGCCGCGTCATATTGCGCTTCGTCCGCGATATCATTGATCACGTCGATACACGGCAGGGTCAGATTGCGGTCATAGAGCATGCGCAGTGTCGCCGCGGCGGAATAATCCTGAAAGACGCCGCTCTTCTCGGAGAACGCGGCATTATCGATATTATGGGGCTCGATGCCCTCAAATTTGAAATACTCGGCAGCTGAGCAAAATTCTTCAAAAGAAATATCATGCCAGCCCTTGGTAGAAAATGAAAATTTCATCGGTAATCACATACCTTTCGTCCAATATATAACGTTAAAGTCGTGCTTTGTAGGGGAGGGGCTTGCTCCTCCCGTGTATTGCTTTTGCTTGATACAGAGTCTAAGTTGAGGAGCAGTATCATTTGCTTCGCACTAATCATCATTTAACAGAATCGTTTCGGGAGGAGCAAGCCCCTCCCCTACATTAAGTGTGCTTCACAAAAAGGCACGCGTGCCTTACTCCTCTTCGTAGACGATCTTATTGACGGCGCTGATATACGCGCGGATGGAAGCGCCGATGATATCGGTGGAAAGACCGGTACCGGAATAGATACGTCCGGCGACACGCAGACGAACCAGCGCGTTACCCATCGCTTCTTTTTCCTGCGTGACAGTCTGGATGGAGAAATCGTCCAGCTCAAAGCGTCTGCCGATGATCTGCTCGATCGCGTGGAACGCGGCGTCGATGGGACCGTCGCCGATCGCGATCCCCTGTACCGACCTGCCCTCGCGATTCAGGGCGATCTGAGCGGAGGAGCTGATACGGTTGCCGCTGTTGATAACATAGTTCTCAAGCGAGTAGGTCTCGGGCACCTGCAAGGAGGAAGACGCAACGATCGCGTCAAGCTCCTTGATACCGACGCTCTTCTTACGCGCGATACGGCAAAACTCCTCATATACCTTCTTGATATCCTCGTCGGAGAGGTCGTAGCCGAGCTTTTCGATACTCTCGCGGACGGTGTCGACGGTATCGTTGACAGAAAGGCGCACGCCGTCGTCCACGATCTCTCGCGCGGTGACGGAACGGGTCTTGCCGTTGATGATCCATTCGATCTGGTCGATCGTGCGGAGCAGCTCGGTGGTGCGGATACCGGCAGTGATGCCGTAGTTCTCGCGGATATCCTTGATCAGCGAGCCGAACTCACGCAGTGGCGTTGCCTCGCCGCCGATGGAGGTCTTGACGCAAGCCGCGCCGTTTTTGACCGCCAGGATCGCCGCGGCAGTCGCGACGCCGTTTTTGTTGTTGTATTTCACGCCGAAAGGCACATCCACGCCCTCGGTCACACGGATCACAAATGCCGCGAAATCATCGGGCAGCAGGATCGCCGCGTCATCACAGAGGGTGACCTTTGTCGCGCCGGCTTCTACCGCGGATCTGACTGCTTCCTTGAGGAACGCTTCTTCGGCACGGGTCGCGTCTACGGCGATGAACTCGACGTCATCACAGAC
>DGUQ01000061.1:0-403 GCA_002394725.1 Ruminococcaceae bacterium UBA4306 | reverse complement strand
TTGATGTGCAGGGTGTATTCCATGATGGACGCGGTCATGGGCAGCTCAATGCGGATACGCGGACGCGCCGCGGTAGAAAGCGCCTCAGCCGCGCGGTCGATGGCGTCGGGTGATGACGCCGCCGCTACGGACAAAACCGAGTTCTTGACAAAGGAAGCCGCGGTACGCACCAAAAGGCTGTCGGCTTTTGCCGTGCCGACCTCGGGCAGCTCGACAACGTCTACGCCCAGCCGTTCAAGCTTGCGCGCGATCTCGAGCTTTTGCTTGAAGGTGAGATTCGATTTGGGATCGGATAAAGTCGTGTCGGCAATCATGATGTGATTCATAACAATTCCTCATTTCGTATGATTATGGGTTCTATCATAATAACGTTTTATTAATCGGTAAATGTCCTCGCAGTAGC
>DGUQ01000172.1:35688-37353 GCA_002394725.1 Ruminococcaceae bacterium UBA4306 | reverse complement strand
GTCACGCCGTTATCGTAGCTGTTCTGTACCGCCTGTACGGGATCGGTCTCCTGTACTCCCTCGCCGTAGACGATCGCGGCATACGCCTTTTCAACGCGCTCCCAGCGATTATCTCTGTCCATCGCGTAGTAACGTCCGCTGATGGTAGCGATCTTGCCTACGCCGATCTCGGCACACTTTTCGACAGCCTCGGCGACATATTCCTTCGCGCTGGAAGGGGGTACGTCACGGCCGTCGAGGAACGCGTGGATATAGACCTTAGAGAGTCCCTTGCGCTTAGCAAGCTCTAAGATACCGTACAGATGGGTGTTGTGGCTGTGAACGCCGCCGGGGGAGAGCAGACCGAACAGATGCAGGGAGCTGTCGTTCGCCTTGCAGTTGTCGATCGCCTTGTTCATCGCCTCATTCTCGAAGAAATCGCCGTCCTCGATGCTTTTGGTGATGCGTGTGAGCTCCTGATAGACGATGCGGCCCGCGCCCATGTTGGTGTGGCCGACCTCGCTGTTACCCATCTGACCGTGCGGCAGACCTACGTCGAGACCCGACGCGCCGATCATGGTAACGGGATTTTGGAAGAACAGTTGGTCAAGATGCGGTGTGCGCGCATAGTCGATGGCGTTGCCGTACTTGGGAGCGATACCAAAGCCGTCCATAATAATCAATGCAATTGGTTTTTTCATATTGTAGTCCTCTCAGTTTAAGAGTGATACTTCCTCAAATGTCGGGATCAAAAATCTTCCTTGGGCTTGGTCGCTTCGATGATCTTCGCGAACTTCTCGGGTACCAGAGAGGCGCCGCCGATCAGACCGCCGTCAACGTTGGTCTTCGCCAGCAGCTCAGCCGCGTTCGCGTCGTTCATGGAGCCGCCGTACTGGATGGTAACGGAAGCAGCCGCCTCCAGGGAGTACAGGGTCTTGAGGCACATACGGATCATCTCGCAGACCTCCTCCGCCTGCTCGGCGGTAGCGGTCTTGCCGGTGCCGATCGCCCATACAGGCTCATATGCGATAACAACGTTCTTGAGCTCTTCCTCGGTAACGCCCCACAGGTCGAGCTTGAGCTGACGCGCGATGACCTCGTTGGTGATGTTGCACTCACGCTCCCAGAGCAGCTCGCCGACGCAAACGATGGGCTTGAGGCCTGCCGCCAGAGCCGCCTTGACGCGCTTGTTGACGGTCTCGTCGGTCTCGCCGAAATACTGCCTGCGCTCGGAGTGACCGATGATGACATACTCTACGCCGATCTCCTTGAGCATACCGGTGCTGATCTCGCCGGTGAAAGCGCCGCTCTCTGCCCAGTGGCAGTTCTCAGCGCCGATCTTGATGTTGGTGTCCTTGGTGACCTCAACCGCGGTAGCAAGGTCTACGTAGGGAACGCAGGCGATGACTTCGCAGTTCGCGTCCTTGACGAGGGGGATGATCTCCTCGAGCAGTGCCTTCGCCTCGGAGGGAGTCTTGTTCATCTTCCAGTTGCCGGCGATGATGGTTTTTCTCATACCTTTTGTTAAAGCGTCAAGTATCATAATAATTGATTCCTTTCTTATGGTAATGGAGGGCGACGACATGCCGCCCTCATTAATAAATGCTTAGTCTTTGTCAGCAATAGCCGCGATACCGGGCAGAACCTTGCCCTCGAGGTATTCGAGAGAAGCGCCGCCGCCGGTGG
>DGUQ01000172.1:32786-35561 GCA_002394725.1 Ruminococcaceae bacterium UBA4306 | reverse complement strand
CGATGATGGTGGTAGCGTCGGTCTCAGCCAGCGCCTTTGCGACCGCAATGGTGCCCTCTGCGAGGATCGGGTTCTCGAATACGCCCATGGGGCCGTTCCATACAACGGTCTTAGCGGACTTGACAGCCTCCGCATAGAGCTCGCGGGTCTTGGGGCCGATATCCAGACCCATGCAGTCAGCGGGGATCTCGCCTGCGGCATAGACCTCGGTGTCGATGGGAGCGTCGATCGGATCGGGGAAGGACTTGGTGCAAACGGTGTCGATGGGCAGGAGGAGCTTTTTGCCGAGATCCTCCGCCTTCTTGATCATCTCGTTGCAGTAATCGAGCTTGGTGTCATCGACCAGAGAGGTACCGATCGCCTTGCCCTGCGCCTTGGCAAAGGTGTAAGCCATGCCGCCGCCGATGATCAGGGTGTCGCACTTTTCGAGGAGGTTAGAGATAACATTGAGCTTGTCCGCGACCTTAGCGCCGCCGAGGATCGCGACAAAGGGACGTACGGGAGCCTCTACCGCGTTGCCGAGGTAGTCGATCTCCTTCTGCATCAGATAACCGACCGCGGTGCACTTGATGTGATCGGTCACGCCGACGGTGGAGCAGTGCGCACGGTGAGCGGAGCCGAACGCGTCCATGACGAACACTTCGGCCAGAGAAGCCAGCTCAGAGCTGAACGGCTCGAGGTTCTTGGTCTCTTCCTTGCGGAAACGGGTGTTCTGCAGCAGAACGACGTCGCCGTCCTTCATGGCGGCAACGGCTGCCTTGGCGTTAGCGCCGACGACCTCGTCGTCATTGGCGAATACAACGTCCTTGCCGAGCAGCTCGGACAGGCGAACGGCTACGGGCGCGAGGGAGAACTTCTCCTCAGGGCCGTTCTTCGGCTTGCCGAGGTGGGAGCAGAGGATGAGCTGACCGCCGTCGGCGATGATCTTTTTGATGGTGGGCAGAGCGGCGGTGATACGGTTATCGTTGGTGATCACGCCGTCCTTGAGCGGTACGTTGAAGTCACAGCGGCAAAGAACCTTTTTGCCGGCAAAGTTGATGTCATCAACGGTGTACTTGTTGAGTTTCATGATAAAAACATCCTTTCTGTGTATTGAACATTCACGAGTATCAGCCTTGATAATCTTTGTCGGTTGCTCAAAGCTAACCGCAAACGCACAATACCATAATTTTACTCATTAATTATATAACAAAGCAGTAGCCTATTGCAATAGCAAAATGGAATAATAATGCGTTTATTTGTGAAAAAGCACAAAGAAAACGCCCCGTACTGTACGATGACTGACGGAGCGTGGGATATACAATGTTGTTATAACGGCGGCTCGGATGAGTTGTTTGCAAAGAAGACCTTCGTTTCGCCGTTTTGTGTGGTGACAGTAACATAGATATCCTGCCCTTTGACCCAAAAGCCGAATATCTCATAGGGTGTGCCGTTTTGCCTCACAGAGTGATAGCTATGCAGGGTAAAATCACTTTCCGTAAGATCATATTGGGACAGGCGGTCGCTTACTGTTGCGTATTCGATCGCGAGGGGATAGGCAGGTGATTGCTTGGCATGATGAAAGCCCAGTGTGAACACGGTGGTGAAGAGAAGGACAAATCCAATGAGCACGCATATCACAATGATGAATACCTTGCGCTTTTTCTTCGGCGGAGTGGTAAAGCCTTGCGCTAACACGTGGTTGGAGGTGACAGGTTGTCCGTCGATACCTTTATATTTGATGTAGGGCGGCGTGAAGGTGTCGGTGAGCATATCGCCCAGCGATCTTCCGTTGATGATCAGGACAAAGAAATCGATGAAGTAGATGAAAAAGGGCAGATTACGCAGGATCAGCTTGTACCATTCGGGACGACTGCCATCGACAGCATTAGCAACTGTGATTCGAGTGATACGCTTGCCGAGACTCCTGCCGTTTATGATGAGATCGCGGAACACCATCAATATCATGGCGACAAAATTAGCCGATAGGAATAGATTGTAAGAAAGGGAAGCTCTATCGGAGGATAGGGCAAAGGAAATCGGGATGGTCAAAATTCCCGCGAATTCACAAATCAGCGCATCCAGAAAGAATGCTCCGACACGCCTGAACCGTGTGTCATTGGATGGCAGTGCGTTGGGACGGTATGGAATCGTTGGCTGCATGATCGGCTGTTGCGGCTTTTTCTCTCCGTTTATCAGTTCTTCGGCAGTGACGCCGAGCAGCTTTGCCAGTTCAAAGAGCTTCTCGGTGCGCGGCTTGGATTCGCCGTTTTCCCACTTTGAGACCGCCGCAGGGGTAACGTTCAGCTGTTCAGCCAGTTCCGCCTGTGTCATGCCGTTTTCTTCGCGAAGCTGACAAACAAAATTGCCGAAACGATAATCATTCTCTTTCATGTGTCCTCCATATGGATTGTTCTCAGACACATTATAGCAGAACGGATCGTTTACTGCAACAAAATAGGGGTTGAATTTCAGTTGATATTGTATTTTTAGAGGGATTTTGGCGGTTCGGTATCCTCCCAGTGATGGCGGTGGAGCTCGCCTTTGGTTTGGAGTTCGGGGTAATCCCACTGGCGGAGTACCTCGTAGCAGCCGACGGCGACGGAGTTCGCGAGGTTGAGGGAACGCGCCTCATCGATCATCGGGATGCGGACGCACCGGTCGGGGTAGCGCATGAGCACATGCTCGGGAATGCCGCGCGTCTCCTTGCCGAAGATGATGTACGCGCCGTCGGGGTAGCTCACTTCGCTGTGCTTATGACGCGCCTTGGTGGAAAAGAAGAAGTATTCGCCGCCC
>DGUQ01000172.1:0-32655 GCA_002394725.1 Ruminococcaceae bacterium UBA4306 | reverse complement strand
TCGAGTCCGGCTCGCTTGAGGTTGCGGTCGGTGATCTCAAAGCCGAAGGGTCGCACCAGATGGAGCCTTGCGCCCGTAGCGGCACAGGTACGCGCGACGTTGCCGGTGTTTTGCGGGATCTCCGGCTCAAAGAGCACAATATTCAATACTTTGTTGTCAGATTTTTCCAATTTGAATTCCCTCTTTTATCTTGGAATAAGCGAAATCTTATCGCAAAAAATAAGATTGTCTTTGAGAAAAGAACGCGGTTGGGAGCCTTTCCGTTTTATTGATGAGAAAGAGTTGAATGAAGCGTTTTCACCTCATCCGACCTTTTCGGCAAGGCGTTGCCGAAAAGCCCACCTTCCCCTCAAGGGGAAGGCTTGATCAGCCTATCCAAACAGAAAGGAGTTGGTATCATGCAGAAAGCAATGAGTAACAGTGCGCCTGCCGAAAAAAAGGGCGGCGTGCTGAAGGGCGTCCTCGGCGGCGTCGCGGCAGGGATCGCGGTCAGCGCGGTGAGCGTTGTGATGATGAACAACAGTAAGAAAACCCTGCAAAAGAAAGCAGGGAAGGTCGCCGATGCGATGGAGGATCTGTTCGACAGCGCGAAGGATATGTTTCAATAATGAGGCAGGAGAAATGAGGAACGAGGAGTAACGCAGACGCGTTTTTGATTTGTAGTTACGTTTGTTTACAACCTATCAATCAGGTGCGGACAGCGTCCGCCCACAATTCCTAATTCCTAACTCCTAATTATATTTCATGTCCTGCTCGGTTTTGTTCTTGATGACCTCGTAGTATGCCTTGAGGTCGGAGAGCGCTTGGTCGAGGTCGTGTTCGAGATAGTTGCCGCACTCGATACGGCTGTTGCCGGGGATCTCGCCCTGATGGTTCATGGATTGTCGGATAACGTCCTTTATCAGCGCGAGAGACTCGGCGTCGCTCAGCCCGGTCGTCAAAAAGTAAAAGCCTGTGCGACAGCCCATCGGGCCGAAGTAAACGACATGATCGCTTTTGTCGGAATTGCGCGCGTAGGTCGCGCACAGGTGCTCGATCGTGTGCATCGCCTTTGGATCGAGGAACGGCAGCGTGTTCGGCTTGACAAACCGCAGATCATAGGTGCGTACCGCTCCGTCTACGCGTGAGAGGTACACGCCTTTTTCTAATTTATCATGATTGACGGTAAAGCTTTGGATGGTTTTCATATTGTTTCTCCGTTCGGATTTGTTTTCGGTTGTCATGCGGCGATCAATCGGTAAAATCGGTGAAGCTGATATTCATGTCAACGGTTCCCTCCACCCCGGCGATGGAGCCGGTCATCGTGTACTGCCACATATCGAACTTGTAGTACATGGTGGGGAATTCGCGGTAGTCGGCGAGCCAGAAGTCATAATCCTTCATGGTCTCAAAATCGTACATGATGAACATCTGCTGGGTGTTGGAGTAGACGATCGATTTGTAGCCTGCTGCTTCAATGGTATCGCAGAAGGTCTCGGCGATATCGGTCAGCTGATCGCCCGTCACCTTGTCGGTGCGCGCTTCCTCCTCGGCGATATTCTCCCAGTCGAGGGCGATGGGGTAGTCGAGCTGTCGCTTGTTGAGTTTTTCGAGGGTGTAGTTTGCCTCTTGCTTCGCGTCCTCGGCGCTGATCGCCTGTGAGAAGAAGTACGCGCCGACCTTGAGCCCTGCGGCTTTTGCCTTTTCGTAGTTGGTATCAAAATTCTTGTCCGTGTAGAGTACGCCGTCGTCGCCGTAATAGCGGCCGCCGATACGCAGCATGACGAATTCGACACCTGCTTCCTTCATTGCCGCAAAGTCAACGTCGCCCTGGAATTCACTGAGATCGACGCCCAGATGCGAGATCTTCTTGCCGTTTTCATAATAGGCAGGGATACCGTTCTCATCGGTGACAAGGTTGTCCGCCGTGTAGGTGTTGACCTCGGCGCCCTTGACGGTTTGCAGCTCGATGTCGCCCATGACGGAGTCGTTGATAGTGACGACCTCACCTGCGGCGGTCGCTAAGGTGGGGTCTGTCGTGCTTTTCGGATTCAATATGCGCATCGCGCCGTAGCCGACGCCGATGATCAGCGCGGCGGAGAGGACGATCACCGCGATGATGATGATCGCACGCTTGCCGCCGGAGGGGGTGGGAGTTTTTGAATGCTTCATATGTGCCTCGGTTTCTGTCAGTTATCTTCGTGTTCGGGATGTTTTTCTTGATCGGGGACGGTCATGCCGTCGAGCTCATCGAGCGACGCTTTCAGCTCGGCAAGCTCGCGGTCGAGCTCCTCAAGCGGATCGTCTGCTGTGTATAAATGATCATGATTATCGTCTAAATAAGCCATGTTCTCTCCTGTGATTTCGATCGTCGTGGGATGGACAGACGTATCCGCCCTCGCAATGACAATGGATTGTGTCTTTTTGAGTCCCTCATAGAATAGCACAAAACGAGGATATTGTAAATAAACTTCATAATAAGTTTACTTTTACTTGAAAATCCGTCAGCTTTCGATTATAATAGAACCGATAATGCACTTTAGTGAGAACGTCGGCGGCAATAATCATGCCGCAAAACAGGGGAAAGGAGGAAGTCTCTTGCCAAAACAGGGTTATCGAAGACATACGACCGAGCAGATCCTCAGAGCGATCGAGACTTGTCCGACGATCGACAAGCTCTTTGAGATCGTTAAAAACGAGCATATCGTGATACAGATGCAGAGCTTTCACTCCGCTTCATCCCTCCCCAAACAAGCGCCCAAGCAGATCCCCGATCTCTCGCCGCTGGAAAGCCTGAAGATCCAAGTGCGGCAGGCGGTCATGGACGCGGCGCGAAAGAACGCGCCCCGACACACCAAGGAACAGCTCATTCGCGCGGTGCAGACCTGCCCGACGATCGACAAGCTGTTTGAGCTGGTCAAGAACGAACATATCGTCATTCAGATGAAGAGCTTCAGCTCGGCGTCCTGTTTGCCGCAGCATAAGCCGGACCCGACACAACTCATCCCCGACAAAAGCCCTCTGGATCGGTTGAAGGAACAGGTGCTTGACGCTGTAATGAACGGCGGCTGAGCCAATATAAAGAAAGAAATGAGCAGCGGAAATCCGCTGCTCTTGTTTGTTATCAGAGAATGGGGACGCTATTCGCTCAGGATCATCTTACCCTCGTGGTCGGTGTAGTAGTCACCCTCGGGGATCAGCTGTGAGATGGGGATGATGGTGTAGCCCTCGCTTTGGATCATCTCGATGATCTTCGGGAGCGCCTCCGGCGTATTGGTCGCGCCGTTGTGCATCAGGATGATCGAGCCGGGACATAGCTTGCTTTTGACGCGGCTGACCATCTCGTCGGGGGTCGGGTTCTTCCAGTCGAGGCTGTCGATGTTCCACTGCACGCAGTACATATCACGTGATCTGAGGTTGTTGACGAGATCATCATTATATTCACCGTAGGGGGCGCGGAACAGTGTCGGAGCGGTACCTGTCAGCGCTTCGATCGCGTTATTGCAGTCGGTGATCTCAGTCTGCTGCTCATCGGAGCTGAGCTGTGCCATATGCGGATGGGTGGAGGAATGGTTGCCGACGTCGTGACCGTGTTCGGCGATCGCCTTGACGTCGTCGGGGAAGTGATCGACCCACTGCTTGACGAGGAAGAAGGTGCTTTTGACCTCGTATCGGTCGAGGATATCGAGCAGGGTGTTTGTCTGCTCGTTGCCCCATGCCGCGTCAAAGGAAATAGCGCAGACCTTTTCTTTGGCGTCAACGTAGTAGATCGGGATCTGCCGCGGTTCCGTCGCGGTATAGACCGCCTTGCCTGCCGTTTCGGAGGCAACTGTGATCGCTATGATGCCGATCAGCACGCAGGAGAACAGGATCATCAGCTTTTTCTTAGTCAATACCACAAACGTCATATTATCACCGATACAGCATATGCGGCAGCAGACGAAAAAATGCCCTATCCGATTGGACAGGGCATGATTTTTTGCTTATTTGATTTCCCAGGTAGCGCCGTTTTTGCTGTCCTTGATGACGATGCCTTTCTCTAACAGCTCGTCACGGATGCGGTCGGCCTCCGCCCAGTTCTTGTCGGCTTTTGCCGCGGCGCGCGCCGTGATCTGCTCGTCGACCCAGTCCTTGGACAGTCCTTTTTCTTCGAGATATGCCAGCTGCTGTGCCGCTTTCTCGGCTTCTGCCTTTGCTGCCTTCTCGAGCTCCGCGTCAGCCGCCTCGATCAGTCCGAGGGACAGCACGCGGTCAAAGTCGGCGATCAGATAACGCTTGGTCGCGTCGTCGAGCTTGCCCTTGAGTACATCATAGAGCGCGGTGATTGCGAGGGAGGTGTTCAGGTCGTTGTCGAGCGCCGCTTTGAATTTCTCCTGATACGGCTTTGCGGCGTCGAGATCGGGCTCGCCGTCCTTGCTGAGCTTTGCGATCTTCGCGACCAGCTTGTTGTACGCCTGCACGGTGTTGTCGAGGTTCTCAAAGGAGAATACCAGCGGCTTGCGGTAGTGGGATTGCAGGCAGAAGAAGCGGTAGGCGAGGGGATCATAGCCCTTTTCCTCCAGCAGGGATACGGTCAAAAAGCCGCCCTTACTCTTACTCATTTTGCCGCGCTTGTCGAGCAGGTGCAGGACATGGAACCAGTAGGGGCACCACTGATGACCGAGGTAGGCTTCACTCTGCGCGATCTCGTTGGTGTGGTGGGGGAAAGCGTTGTCGATGCCGCCGCAGTGGATGTCGAGGTATTCGCCGGCGTGCTTGAGGGAGATCGCGGAGCACTCGATGTGCCAGCCGGGATAGCCCAGTCCCCACGGGGATTCCCACTTGAGCGCCTGATCCTCAAACTTACTCTGGGTGAACCAGAGAACAAAGTCGTTTTTGTTGCGCTTATTGCTGTCCTCATTGACGTCGTCACGCACGCCGACCTGCAATTCGTCCTCGTTCATGTTGCCGAAAACATAATAATTGTCGAGCTTACTGGTATCAAAATAAACGTTGCCGCCGGCAAGGTACGCATAGCCCTTATCGATCAGGGTCTGTACCATCTCGATGAACTCGGGAATGCAGTTGGTGGCAGGCTCGATGACATCGGGCTTTTTGATGTTGAGCTTCTCGGCGTCTGAGAAGAATGCGTCGGTGTAGAACCGTGCGATATCCATGACGCTTTTGTGCTCACGCTTGGCGCCCGCGAGCATTTTATCCTCGCCTGTGTCCGCGTCGGAGCTGAGATGTCCCACATCAGTGATGTTCATCACACGCAGTACGTCGTAGCCTACGTAGCGGAAGTATTTTTCGAGCACATCCTCCATGATGTAGGTGCGCAGGTTGCCGATATGGGCGTAGTGGTAGACGGTGGGGCCGCAGGTGTACATCTTCACCTTGCCCTCCTCATGGGGGATGAATTCCTGTCGGGTGCCGCCGAGGGTGTTGTATAAAATCATGATGGACTTCCTTTCTGCGATTGATCTTTGTGTGAGGTCGCGGCGAGTTCGACTGCCTGACTGACGTTCTTTTCCAGATAGCGAACCTCGTTACTGAGCTGTTGGATCTCGTTGTGCATACGGCAGAGCTCCTGCGCCACGGGATCGGAGTAGTGGATCTGGTCGAGCAGATCGGGACGTACGCCGTTGATGCGCACGACACGTGCCGGTACGCCGACCGCGGTGGAGTTGGGCGGTATCTCGGTGAGGACGACCGCGCCTGCCGCGATACGGGAGTTATCGCCGACCTTGAACGGTCCGAGCACCTTTGCGCCCGAGCCGACCATCACGTTGTCGCCGAGGGTAGGATGACGCTTGCCCTGATCCTTGCCCGTACCGCCGAGGGTGACGTTCTGGTAGATCAGGCAGTTGTCGCCGATCACGGTGGTCTCGCCGATGACGACGCCCATGCCGTGGTCGATCACCAGCCCCTTGCCGATGGTCGCGCCGGGATGGATCTCGACGCCCGTTTTATGGCGCGCGCGCTGACTCAGCCAGCGTGCGATGAACTTCATGTTGTGGATCTGGAACCAGTGCGCGCGGCGGTATTTGCGCACCGCCTTGTAGCCCGAGTAGAGGAAGAATACCTCCATCTTGTTGCGCGCCGCGGGGTCGCGCAGCAGGTAAGCGTCCAGATCGGCTCGTAGTGTGTCAAACATAATAATCAAATCCTTGTTTCGGTGAATGGTGAATAGTGAACGGTGAATGGTGAAGGGTGGGCTCTGCCCACACCCGATTGGTAGTGTTTTCACAATAAAAAGCGCTGTCATCCGAAGGGACGACAGCGCCGTGGTTCCACCCAAATTCAGCGTAAATTACGCTCTTTAAGGCTCAAAACAAGCCATTGTCCTTAACGCGGACTGACGGACTGCCATTTCCTGCAGTCAGCTCACAGGCGCATTTCACTGAACTTTTGCTAAGACGGCTTCCAGCATTTGCCGTCCTCTCTGTTAGCATCCGTAAAGCTACTTTTCCTGTTCACAGCCTTTTGATATCTATCCTATTATATACGATTGCTTGCGATTTTGCAACTGTTTTTTTGGCTCCCTTTGGTAACGGGAGCTGTCGCCTTCCGGCGACTGAGGGAATGTATCGATGTTTGAGCCGACAAAAGTCGGTGAGTAACAGATTTACATATCGCTGATGACGTCCTTGTTATCCTTGAGATAGATGACGCCGGAGATGACGGTGATAACGGCAACGATCCAGAACATGACCTGTCCGATGGTGTTGAAGACGTCATAAATGCCGGTCAATGCGACAGGGTCGGTCATGGTGCGTTCGAGGATCTCGTAGATGAACTGCATCAAAAATACCGATACGATCGCGATGATCTGGGTCACGGTCTTGACCTTGCCCCACATGTTGGCGGCAATGACCTTGCCTTTTGCCGCGGCGACAAGGCGGATCGAGGTGACGGCGAATTCACGGAAAATGATGATGATCAGTGGGATCGCGCCGCATAGGTTCAGCTTGACAAAGCAGACCATCACGGAGATCACGAGGATCTTGTCCGCCAGCGGATCGGCGAATTTACCGAAGTCGGTGATCAGATTGTCGCGGCGCGCGATCTTGCCGTCCAGCGCGTCGGTGATCGCGGCGGCGCCGAACAGAATTCCCGCTGCCAAAAAGTGGAACGGAAAATCGATCAGGATCGCGGCAATGACCGCCGGAACCAAGATAATGCGCAGGAGCGTCAGCTTATTGGGTAGGTTCATTTTCTTCATAATAAAACCTTTCAGAGTGAAAGAGTAGGGGAGGAGATTGTCCTCCGTATATTCAAGGTTGAAATGACTTGTTAATCGATCATCTCGCCGACCAGATCGCAGTCGATATGATCGGTGACGCGCACGCGTACGAGCTCGCCCGAATGCGGCTTGCGCTCAGGGGTGGTGAAGAATACGCAGGGGTCGACCTCGGGCGCGTCATAGGCGGAGCGCCCGAAGAAGCAGTCCGCATAGCGGTCAAAGCCGTCGGTGAGCACCTCCACCTCTTTGCCGATCATGCTCTGACACCATTTGTCCATGATCAGCGCTTCCTGCTCGGTGATGATCTCGGCACGGCGTTTCTTGACGTCCTCGTCGATCTGGTCGGGCAGCAGTGCGGCAGGGGTATCCTCCTCCTGCGAGTACGCGAAGCATCCGAGGCGCTCAAAGCCCGTCTGTGCGACAAAGTCGCTCAGTTCCTCGAATTCTTCCTCCGTTTCACCGGGGAAGCCCGTGATCAAAGTAGTGCGCAGGATCACGCCGGGGATCTTCTCACGGATATGCTGTACGAGCTTGATCAGGCTCTCTTTATCGCCGCGGCGGTTCATCGCGCGCAGCACCCTGCCGTTACAGTGCTGGAGCGGCAGGTCAATATAGTTGACGATCTTATCCTCTTCACGGATCGTGTCGAGCAGCTCGTCGGTCAGGCGGTCGGGGTAGCAGTACAGCACGCGGATCCAGCGCAGATCCTCGATCTTGCACAGGCGGCGGAGTAATTCGGGAAGCATCAGCTTGCCGTAATTGTCCTCACCGTAGCGTGTGGTATCCTGCGCGATGACGTTGAGTTCTCTGACGCCGTTATGCACGAGGCGTTCGGCTTCTTCGACAATCGTTTCCATCTTGCGTGAGCGGAAGGAGCCGCGGATCAGCGGAATCGCGCAGTAGGTACAGCAGTTGTCACAGCCGTCGGCGATCTTGAGATACGCCCAGTGGGGTTCGGTGCTCTGTACGCGGCCGCCCTCCATGGGCAGGAGCATTTTGTCGGGAAAAGCCTCTACCTTTTGTCCGGCAAGAGCCTGTTGCACCACGGCGGCGATGTCGGCGTTTTTGCCGATGCCGATGACGGCATCCACCTCGCTGAGCTCCTTCATGACGTCGCTGTTGTAGCGCTCGGCAAGACAGCCTGTGACGATGATCGCCTTGATCTTGCCTTCCTTTTTCAGCATGGCAAGCTCGAGGATCTCATCGATGCTTTCCTGCTTGGCGGATTCGATAAAGCCGCAGGTGTTGACGATCACGGCGTCAGCCATGGCAGGGTCTTCCTTGAGCTGAAAACCTGCCTGATTCAGTTGATACATCATCATCTCGGCGTCTACTCGATTTTTTGCGCAGCCGAGGGAAACGATTCCTACACTTGGCATATCAGTATTCCTCAATCTCTGTGTATTCGCGCATCACGCCGCGGATGCTGCTGTAAGAAAAGCCCATCCGCGCCAGCGCGTTAGCGCAACGACGGCGCCCCTTGTCATCCGTCAGGGAGCGCGCGTACTTTTTTTCAATGATCGCTCGGATCTGTTCATCCTCGTCAACGGTGAACTCGTCGAGTACCTCGTCGATCAGGTCGCGGTCAATGCCCTTTTCATAGAGCTTTTGGCGCACGCCGCGCTCCGACAGGTGCTTGATGTGGAACAGATCGTTGGCATAACGGCGAGCGTAGCGGCCGTCATCGATGAGCCCGAGCTCCTCCAGACGGCTGATTGCCGCGTCGCAGCTTTCTTCGCCGTAATCCTTTTTGAGCTTGTCAAACAGCTCACGGCGCGAGTGATCGCGATAGGAGATCAGCCACAGCGCCTTGTCCTTACAGCGCTTTCTGTCCGAGTCGAGAACACAGGCGTGGAGCTGTTCATCGTCGATCTCACGCCCAACGTCAAAGCGGTGGGCGAGGATCACCTCGGTGTCGAGCTTCATGGCAAACTCGCCGTCGATATAGAGAGCGGAGAGCCCCTTGCGCCGGGGCTCAATCGCGGTGATCCGCATCAGTCTTCGACAAGAATGTCGATCTTAGCGTTCTTTTTCTTTTTATCGGGAGCGGCTTCGGGAGCAGGAGCAGGTGCAGGAGCCGCCTTTGCCGCCGCTTTGGCGGTCTTTTTGGGACGGGAGGTCAGCTTATCGACGTTCTCCCACAGCTCTTTTTCGATCTTCTCACGCAGCGCGTCGTCGTTTTTGAGCAGTTCCTTGACGTTGTCGCGACCCTGTCCCAGACGGGTCTCACCGTAGTAGAACCATGCGCCGCTCTTTTGCATGACGTCCGCCTTGACAGCAAGATCGATCAGCTCGCCGACGCGGCTGATACCCTCGCCGTACATGATATCGAACTCCGCCTCCTTGAAGGGGGGAGCGATCTTATTCTTGACGACCTTCGCTCTGGTGCGTGAGCCGACCATTTCGCCGTTGGACTTTAAGGTCTCGATACGGCGGATGTCGATACGGACAGAGGAATAGAACTTTAACGCTCTGCCGCCCGTGGTGACCTCGGGGTTGCCGTAGACCACACCGACCTTCTCGCGCAGCTGGTTGATGAAGATGGCGACGCAGTTACTCTTGTTGATCGCGCCGGCGAGTTTGCGCAGTGCCTGCGACATCAGGCGCGCGTGCAGACCGACATGGCTGTCGCCCATCTCGCCCTCGATCTCAGCCTTGGGAACGAGCGCCGCGACGGAGTCGATGACGATGACGTCGATCGCGCCGGAACGGATCAGCGCCTCGGCGATCTCGAGCGCGTCCTCACCGGTGTCGGGCTGGGATACCAAGAGGCTGTCGACGTCGACGCCCAGCGCGGAGGCATAGACGGGATCAAGCGCGTGCTCTACGTCGATGAAGGCGACGTTGCCGCCGTTCTTCTGACCCTCGGCGATACAGTGCAGGGAGAGGGTGGTTTTACCGGAGCTTTCCGGTCCGTAGATCTCGACGATCCTGCCGCGAGGCAGACCGCCGATTCCCAGCGCGATATCAAGGCTCAGTGAGCCTGTCGAAATGTGCTCGACGTTCATATGGGTGTTCTGACCGAGCTTCATGACGGCGCCCTTGCCGAACTGCTTTTCGATTTGTGATAACGCTGTTTCCAGCGCTTTGTTTTTATCAAGAGCCATAATTATTTCTCCTTTGGTTTCTGTTATTTACGGGTTTATTATAGCATATATGTTTGAAAGAAGCAAGCGTTTTTCGAACAGATTTTCTATTTTTGCTTGTTGTATTTTTCAAAGAGTGGTAGGGCACGGCGCTTGCCAACGTGCCGTATAGCAGATACATCATAATCCTATCTCGCGTTTAGAGCATCATAGGAGCCCGTCATTCTCGGTACGTCAGACACGCGTGTCAAGTGCCGTACCCTACAAGGCGTGTTCTTTTTTTGCCGTGATCGCACGGGTGATGTTTTGGATATCGGGGGTGCCGCTGACAGCGGTATAGCCTGCGGTTTTCAGCATATCAGCAATGGTATCGAATTGTCCTTCGCCGATCTCAAAGGCGATGGCGCCGCCCTTTTTGAGCTTTGGCGTCCATAAAGAGATCATCATTTTATAAAAGTCATAGCCGTCCTCACCGCCGTCTAAGGCAAGCCGCGGCTCATACTGCACCTCTTGCTGCAGCTCGGCGATCTCGGAGGATCGGATGTACGGCGGATTGGATACGATCATATCCAGTGAGCCGTCCTCAAAGTCATTGACGCAATTTTGCAGGTCGGCGTGGATCGCGTTGACCTTCGCCTGATTGAGCGCGATATTCTCCGTCAGATAGGAGAATGCGATATCGCTTTTCTCAACCGCATACACGGTAGCGCTCGGCAGTTCCTTTGCCAGTGTGATCGCGATGATGCCAGAGCCGGCGCACAGATCGACGATCACGGGATGGGGGATACTTTCACAGAGCTTCAACGCTTCTGTGACCACCACTTCCGTATCGTCACGTGGGATCAGCACACCTTCGCCGACCGTGTAGTCGCGCCCCATAAAGCTCCATGAGCCGAGGATGTATTGGATGGGCTCACCGCTGACGCGGCGGCGTGCCATCGCGATGGCTTTTTCGCAGAGCTGCTCGGGGACGTCCTCTTCTCGCAGGATCAGTTGGGTGCGGTCACATTCCAGTACCGCGCAAAGGATCTCTCTAGCGTCACCGTCGGGATTCTCGACCCCTGCGCGCATGAGCAGGCTTTTGACGGCGTTATCGAGCGCAGGAACAATCATTGATGATATCGGAGCCGTCATCGGGGATGACCGCCTTCATCGCTTTGATCGCACATTCGATCATCTCGTCCTCGGGCTCTCTGGTGGTGATGCGCTGTGCCCAAAGTCCGGGTGTAGCGAGGATACGGGTGAGCTTGTTGTCATACTTGCCGCACAGCTTGATGAACTCGTAGCCCAGACCGACCATTACGGGAACAAGGAGTAATCTCAGGACCGGTCGCAGGATCGGCAGATTCGGGAAGGTCGGGATAAACAGGCCGACAAAAATACTCACGAGCAATGTGACGACTAAGAACGAGGTACCGCAGCGGGGATGGAAACGTGTCTGCTTGCGGACGTTCTCAACGGTCAATTCTTCGTCATTTTCATAGCAAAAGATGGTTTTATGCTCAGCGCCGTGATACTGGAACACGCGCTTCATGTCATTCATCAGAGATACCAAAGACAGGTAGCTCAGGAAGAGGGCGATCTTTAATACGCCCTCAAAGGCGGATTGCAGGATCCTGACAGAGGATTCGTTCCATCCGCCGAGAAGCGGCTTGATCAACCACGTGAACAGCATCGACGGCAGTACGACAAACAGTCCGATCGCCAGCGCGATACCTAAAACGGACGCAATGACCATGATGACGTTCATCAGCTTGTCGCCGAACTTGTCGTCGAGCCACTTTTCGAATTTAGAGGGTTCTTCTTCCTCGACCAGACCCGATTCCATCGCTTTGTCGGCGGACAGTCCGAGCGCTTTGTAGCTCAGGCGCATGCTGTCGATCATGCCGGCGAGTCCGCGGATCAAAGGCAGCTTCCAGAATTTTGCCTTGAACAGCGGTTTGATCTCAATGTCCTCGGTGTAGATATTGTCTTTATCGACCCTGCACGCGACGGTGGTGCGCTTGGGTCCGCGCATCATGATGCCTTCGATCAGGGCGGAGCCGCCGATGGAGGTGATGCGCTTTTGTTGTTTTTTGTCCTGTTTTTTCATATAATACCTTCTTTCATAGCCTCCTCAACTCTCAAAGGAGGCGGACGATTCCTAGATGAATCGGTCGGAGGGTTGCAGATAGGGATTTACTTTGACGATCCAACCCTCAGCTGCTCTGCGGCAGCATTTTAATGATATGGATAAAGCTATTTGTCATTCTTTTTCTTACTGATGGAGTTGGTGATGATGACGACCACGACCCATACGCCGACGCAAAGGAGCGGTGTGGCAGGGCTGAATGTGTAGGTGTTTTGCCGGATCAGTGTCTGGAAGAGATAGTCAAACAAGGTGGCTAAGCCGAATACGATCGGGATACCGATCAGGCATTCAATCAGCAGTTTTTTCATGGAACTCATATCGTTCTCCTGTATATTTGAATGCGATATTTATGCGGTGGGCGGCTGTAAGGGCGGATTCATTCCGCCTAGGGGCTGGGTATCGTCATCCAGCGCTGCCGCTTCATTAAAGATCGGGATAGTGATGGTGACGGTGGTGCCGACCTCGGGTGAGCTCTCGATATCGAGCGAGCCCTTGTGCATTTTGATGATCTCGTCGGCTACCGCCAGTCCGATACCGGAGCCGTTGATCTTTTGATTTGCTTTATAGAATTTATCCTTGACCTTGGGCAGATCCTCTGCCTTGATGCCGCAGCCGTTGTCGGCGACCACGACCTTGATGGTGTGTTCCTTATAATCCTGATAGACCTGTACGCCGATCATGCCGCCCTCGGGGGTATACTTGAGGGCGTTGTCGATAACGTTGAGGAACACCTGCTTGAGTCGGTTTTTGTCGCCGTAGATGATGGGCATCTCCTCGGGATCGTCATACAATAGGTGCTTGCCCTCGGAGAGAGCGCGTTCCTTGAGCATATAAACCGCCTCGTCGATCTCGGCGAGGATATCCATGCGCTCCATCTGCATGGTCAGTCTGCCGCTCTGGAGCTTGGAGAAGTCGAGCAGCTCCTCGACCAGCGAGGTCAGGCGCGAGCTCTCCTTGACGATGACGCTCATGCCCTTTTCGAGCGTGATGCGGTCGGGTACGCCGTACTGCATGGTCTCCGCCCAACCCTTGATAGCGGTCAGCGGAGTGCGCAGCTCGTGAGATACGCGCGAGATAAAGTCGTTCTTGAGCTTTTCGTTGGCGTCGAGCTCCTTCGCCATATCGTTGATACTGTCGCTGAGCTCACCGATCTCGTCGTCATACATCTTATCGACCTTGGCGGTAAAATCGCCCTGCGCGATCTGCCGCGAGGTCTCGGTCATCTCGCGGACAGGTCGGACGATCGAACGGATAAAATAGTAGCCCGATACCGCGACGGCCGTGATGATCAGCAGCCCGACGATGATGGCGATGACGGTGTAGAGAAACACCCGGGAATCCGCCTTGCGCAGTGAGGTGACAAAGCGTACCGCGCCCAGCTCGGTGCCCTGAGGGCTCTTGATGATCGTGGTGAACGCCATGATCCGCTCGCCCGCATCGGAACGGCCGGAATAGCGTCCGAAGCCCGTGTCGGAGGACTGCGCCTGCGTATAGTCGGGGATGTTCTCCGAATCCGCGCCGAAGCCTGCGGAGGTCGTGATCACCCTGCCCGAGGCGTTGAGGATCTGTACCTCCATCTCATCCTTGTCGATAAAGTCGGTGGCATAAGCGGACGCGCGTTCCTCAAAGGTCTCGGCGCTCTCGCAAATACCGTCCGGAAAAAGGGTATTGATCTTTTGGACGCGGTTGAGCAGTTCTTTTTCAACCGTAGAATAGCAGATAGAGTGAACAGCGACGGATACACAAATGATCAGTAAAACTACGATCGCCGATACCACACCAAAGGTGTTGATCAACCACCGCTTACTGATTCCTTTGAACATCGCTGCCACCTCCTGTTGTTGGATTATTTAAAACTGAAAATTGAATAATGAATAATGAAGGTTACTCGCTTCGCTCGATCAATTATTAATCGGGTGAGGGCGCAGCCCTCCCTTTATTCTTCATTCTTAAGTTTTCAATCTTCAGTATTCATTAGTAAACCGCGATACGGTTTACACCGTGTCCCACTTATAACCCAGACCCCATACGGTAACGATGTACTTGGGGTTTGAGGGCTCGTCCTCGACCTTCATGCGCAGACGGCGGATGTTGACGTCGACGATCTTTTCTTCGCCGACATACGCCTCTCCCCATACATGGTTGAGGATATCGGTACGGTCGAGCGCTACGCCGGGATTAGAGAAGAAGTATTCCATGATCTGAAACTCGACCTGAGTCAGCTCGATCATCTTGCCGTTCTTCATTAAGGCACGGTTCCTCAGATTCAGGGTGAAGATACCGCTCTGCAGCTCTTCCTTGAAGTTGTTCTCGCTGCGCTGTTCGGAGAGGGATACTCTGCGATACAGCGAGTCGACACGCGCGGTCAGCTCCGAGGGGGAGAAGGGCTTGGTGATATAGTCGTCGGCGCCGAGCATCAGGCCGGTGACCTTGTCCATCTCCTGAGTACGTGCCGACAGCATGATGATGCCGATACCGGAGTTCTTGTTGCGCAGCTCCTTGCAGACCTGCAGACCGTCGATGCCGGGCATCATGATATCGAGGATGGCTACGTCAAAGTCGCCGCCCTGTTCCTCGTACTTTTGGAGCGCCATCTCGCCGCAGTCTGCCTCGACTACGTCATAGCCGGCTCTTCTGAGATTGATTACCACAAAGTCGCGGATCGCGGCTTCGTCCTCGCATACCAGAATCTTTTTCATAATTGTAACCTCCGTTCAGGATGTAGTTGACAGGATATCAATCACCGGATATACAGTCGTGTATCCGATTATTTCTGTTTGGAAGAAGTATCGCCCGAGAGTAACATAAAGCTCTCTTTGATATCATCATGGGAGAAGGGTGCGTCCTCACTGAGGATATAGGTGTAGGTATAATCGGTTGTGTCAAACAGCTTTGCCTGTGCCGTCAGGCTGCTGTCGTAGCTTGATTTATCATAGCGGTAGACGGTGAGCAGCTCCTTGCCCAATACAGGTTCATCCTCTTTATAGGTGACGCTGTATAGGGTCACCGCGTTATCGGCAGAATAACGGGCTGTCACATTCTTGAGCTTGTCGGTATCAAACAAAAGCATGAAGTCGAGCTTTTCGCAGAGCACGGAGTCCTTTTTAAAAGACAGACTCATATGCTCGGGATCGTAGTCGTTCCATCGCGCGACGCTGCACACGGTGCTCTCGACCTCGTCCTTTGCGTGATCCATCACAGAGCTCAGGGGAATATTGAGCGCGCCGTCGCCGTCGATGTCCAGACAGGTGACGGAAGAATTGCGGATACTGCGTTTATAATTGCTGTTGAGATACAGCGGATTGACAAGAATATTTGCCGCTGAATCGTAGTAGATCAGCTGTGTTGTGCAGCCGCCGTCGGCGAGCGCTCCGTCAGCCGCCGCGCCGCTCAGATCACCGCTGATCTTGTCGAATCGCAGGCTGATATAGGAGGTGACGGCAGGATCGATCTCGCAAAAGGTCTTTTCACGAAAGCCCTTTTCACTGAAGGTGAGCAGCTTGGCTTTGGCGGAGGATTCGCCATCCTGCGCTGTCATCAGGAGAAGGTCGATGGAGGAATCCTTGTCAAAATCGCCTGTGACATAATTGATAAAGTTTTCTTCCGTATTTGAGGCGACCACGCTATCGCCGATCAAAAAGGTCTGCAACGCGGCGTGGGGGGTGCCGATATCGAAGCTCAGCAGGAGCTCCTCTCTGCCGTTGCCGTCAAAGTCGATGAAGCTCAGCCCCGAGACATTGGCAGAAACCAGATCGGCACTGCCCAAAGGCTGAAAGGCGTCGTCGTGCGTCTGAGCGATCAGGATGCGCGGCGTATGATCGGCGGTGGAGTATAACGCGACAGCTTCTTCAATGCCGTCGTTGTTGATGTCATGCAGCGTCAAGCCGTTTTTGTTGGAGCCGTCGGTCGGGTAGATCAGCGAAAAGCTGCCGCCGGCGTCATTCTCGATCAGGCGTTGTACCTCGGCGCGTGTGCCCGACGCCTTGGGAGGGGTCAGGATCTCGGATTTGCCGAGCCCCATTGAGGAACAGCCTGACACAAGCAGCGCCGTGATGATGACGGCGGCTAAGATACGCTGTAGCCTCATGTTGCGATTGCCTCCTTGTCGGTTTTTGGATGCGTCGCCCGACGCGATATCACACCGTCGCTTCGAGATATTTGATCGGGATGCCCTCGTCGGAAAACATCTTTTCGTGCTCGGTCATGATATTGTCCGTGACCTCGCTGTGGTGCAGGTCACGTGTGATATAGCGGATGGTGTAGCCGGCTTCATTGAAATAGCCGACGCTTTCTTCAAACAGCTCGTCGTCATCGGTCTTGAAGTAGATCACCGCGTCATCGGTGAGGAAATCGCGGTACATTTTGAGCTTTTTCGGATAGGTCAGGCGGCGTTTTTTGTGCTTTTCACGCGGCCACGGATTGCAGAAGTTGATGTACATCACCGCGATATGATCGTCAGCGGAGAACGCCTTGTCGATCTGCTCGACATTACAGCGCACCAGCGCGATATTGTCGGGGGATCGATTCGCTTGTGAGAAGATCCGCTCGACATTGCGCCTGCCTACGCCCAGCATATCGCTCTTGATATCCAACGCGATGAAATTCTTGTCGGGATCGCGCTTTGCCTTTTCAGCGGAGAAGGTGCATTTGCCGCAGCCGATCTCCAGCTCGATCGGTTGATCGTTGCCGAAGAAATCCTTCCAGCGGCCGCGGTATCGCTCGGGCTCGTTGATATAGTAGCGGCACTCGGCAAGCTCCGGCTCCGCCCACTTTTTCTTTCTGATCCTCATAAGCCTTTTGGTTCCTGTCCGGATGTATGGCGGCAGGGAGCATTGCTTGCGTCAAGACCCCATAATCCCCATACTATCACATGATATAGTTATAGATACTACAACATTATAACAAACCCTTGTTTTTTTTGCAATCTTTTTTTACATATATATGGCATCATTTTAAATTTTTTCGCGATAAATTTACAATTTGTTAAAACTGTAAAGGAAATTTTCGATTCCGATGGCGAAAAATAAAAGCGTATTCACAAAGAATACGCTCATAATATGCGGAGTGCTATACCGCCCGATAGGGGCAGGGGTTGGCTTCACTAATCAGGAATTCGACTGTGGGGAACGCCGCGGCAAATTTGTCTTTCAGCGGTGCGATCACCACATCCTCTGTCGAGAAATGCCCCACGTCAAACGCGGCGATACGGTGTTGCTTTGCGTAGAGGTATTGATGATGCTTCATCTCCCCCGTGACAAAGGCGTCAAAGCCGTATTGTGCGGCTAGCTCCACGCCCTCGCCTCCGCCTCCGGAGGATACCGCGACGCGCGTGACCGTGCCCTCGGTGTAGCGTACCGACGGTGCGCGCAATTTTTCTTTGATGAACGCGGCGAATCGTTCGGCGGAACAGGGCTCAACCGGCTCTCCGACTAATAAAAAATCATCGGGATAAAGGATGGTGTTCTTCAGTCCTAAAGCCGCTCCCAGAGCCGTGTTCACGCCCTTTTCGGCGCGATCGAGATTGGTGTGCAGGCACAGTGCCGCGGTATCGTATTTGGCGAGCAGATACGCCGCGTGATCGGGGCGAAGGGAATGCAGGGGAGAGAAGATGACGGGGTGATGGCTGATGATCAGCTTTGCGCCCTTATCACACGCTTCTTCCACAACATCGGGGGTGATATCCAGCGCAAGCAGAGCACGGTCAGTCTCCCACTCGGGTGAGCCGACCAAAAGCCCGACATTATCCCACTCCGCCGCTGTTTCAAACGGCGCGATCTGTTGCGCGAATGCGACGATGTTACTCAGCTTCATAGAGCGCCTCCTCCAGTTGTTGTACGACAGGCAAAAGCGATTTTTCACCCTTGCTTTTGTTACGCAGATTTTGCAGACTGCGGCTGAGGAATCCGCGGCTGTTTTCCTCATGCAGATCGAGCTTTCCGATAAGAGCGGTGTAAGGATCACAGGGGGTAATCTTTCCCGTGAATCGTGAGGATAGGACGGTGTAATACTTTCCGTCGTCGAGGACTGCCGCCTGTTGAAGGATGGCAAAGCCGTTTTCATACAGCCATCGGATCAGGTCGTCATGGTGGGTCATCGGTTGCAGCACAAGATGCTTTGCTTTATCCTTCACCCACGGCGCGGCGATCAGAATGTCGCGGATCAGCTCGCCGCCCATACCGGCGATTACGATGTCATCGACCTCGTCGGAGGACACTTCTTTCAGCCCATCCGACAAACGCGTTTGTATTTTTTTTGACAATCCGAACTTTGCAATGTTTTCCTGCGCAGATCGCAGAGGAAGAGGATTAACGTCGCAAGCGAGCGCCGAGGGGATCTTTCCGCTTTGGCACAGCGCGATCGGCAGATAGCCGTGATCTGTTCCGATATCCGCAAGGCGGCTGCCTTCGCGCGCGTAATCGGCGCAAAGCGACAGCCGCCCCTGTGGTTTGAGTATTGGCATTACGCGCCGACAGCCTTGTTCAGCGCTTCTACGAGCTTATCCGCGTCGGCGCCGTGTACCATGCACGCTTCCTCAATGCTCTCGCCGCGTGACGCGGGACAGCCCAGACAGTGCATGCCCATCTGTAAAAACAGCGGAGCGGTAGACGGATATTTGTCCAGAACATCGCCGATGATAGCTTCTTTTGTGATCATAATATTACCTCCTAAATAAATCGTCATTGTGAGGAACCGAGCCTCCCTTTCCTAAGGGAGGTGGCTCGGAGAGCCGGAGGGTTGCCGTCGCAAATCAAATATAGTCTGTACAGTGACAAGCCGATTATAACACACCGATCACAAAAATACAATAGCGGAACAACCGATCTTTGTCAAAATCCTTGAACGGATACCAATCATCACTTCAAAATACAGAAGGAAGCCTCCCGATCGATTGCTGTGCAACAAATCGGGAGGCTTCCTTTCCTATAAAAACGTGGGGAGAAATATAAAGTCTATGTTTTGTATCACACGTATCCGGCTGAGATACGTTCATTGATCAGCGGCTACAAGCTCACCGCTTCCATCACTGCTAAATAGAGCAACCTCCTAACTATGCAAAGAAGGTGTTGGCAGCCTGATTGTAGCGATAGAGTACCTGAATGAGTTTTTTTACATTATCCTCTACCTTATTGGACGGCAAAGCGGTCTTGATGTAATTGAAAGCGGAATATTGGTATTCATTGTTTCCGATTTTCAACGTATAGTTTCTGTCAAGGTCGGCGGCGGGGATATTGTTGATCTCAAAGTAGATCGAGCCGTTTTTCTCGACAGCCGAGGCAGGCTTACCCTCGATAAAGATGCTGTTTTTGACAGCGTCGAATTTGTTCTGATCTGTTACCTTATAGTAGTGACGGATCGTCGTCTCGGTCAGGCAAACCAGTGTAGAGCCCACATACGATAAACCGTAATTGTCAAGCCCTTCGGTCATATTGGCGTTCGCGACAGGGATATCCTCCGCACTCACCTCATCGGGCGTATAGCCAGAGCCCTTATCCGCAAGCGTATCCAAGTTGACCGCAAAGGCGGTCTGCGCGCGAGAACCGAAGCTGAGCATATTCAAAATCAGATTCTTCAAGTTATCATACGACCTTGCCCCGGTGCCCTTATAGGCGGCCTGATAGCTGTCGGAAAGGATCACGTCGGCATACTGCTTCGCGGAATAGCGCTCTTCATCGACCTTCTCGTCGTTGATCAGGAGCTCCGCAAGGATGTTGCCGGTCATCTCTGCCGGAGCGATCCGACAGGTCGCCTTGTAGCCGGCGGTAAGTCTCTTCGCGTTGCTCAGGCTAAAAGACGAGGTCTTGACCTCGTTGTTCACATTCCATGAGAAATTGACCATAGCGCTTTTTGCCTCGTCCGCCGTCAGATCGAGATAAAAGTTTACCCCGATATCGCCATCGAGAGATAGACTTCTGCCGACAAAGTATTCTTTCGCCGGTGCGTCCAGCAGGACGTATTCGATCCCTTTTTCTACCGCGAATTGGTGCGCATAGGAATCGGTGTAGCATTTAATCACGAGATCATCGCAATTGTTAAACGCATTATCAGCAATCGTGTGAACGCTCGCAGGGATCGTCAATTCAGTCAAACCGGTACAGCCGGCAAACGCCAGATTTCCGATGCTTGTGATCTCGTTATCAAAAATCACGTTCGACAGGGCGCTGCATCCGTAGAAGCACTGGGCAGGGACGTCCGTCAGGGCTCCGTCGCGAAAGCGAACAGAGCGCAGCGCGGTACAGCCTTCAAATACGCCGACGCCCATCTCCTCGATCGACTCGGTAATATGAACTCTCTTGAGCTTTGGGCAATACGAGAAGGCGCCGTCTCCGAGGCTTTTCAGCTGAGAAGCCTCGTAAAACGAGAGCACCTCGATCGTGTTGTTCTCATGGAACGCGTACTCCTCTATCGAGGTAACATAATAACTGAGGAACATCTCGGGGATCACGATATCCCAGCCGGAGCCGTCGGTACCGTGGATATATGCTTCACCATCCTGAACGCCGAAATAGAATCCGTCCTTCAGAAAGTAGCTTCCGGCAGCGTGCGCTGTGCACGTCATCGCGCACAGCAGCACGGCTGTCAGTATGATCGAAATCAGTATTTTTAAGCGTTTCATTATGGCAGTTCTCCAAAATCATCGTCATCATCATCGTTGTCGAAGCTCCAACCGAAATTATTGCCGCCTTTCTCAAAGCTTGAGTGGATCACATCGGCGCACACGCTGTTGAGGGTAAAGGCGATGATTTCCAGCTCGGGAACAGTATATTCTTTCTTCAAAGTCAGACGCCCCCCATCAGTTGCCGGCTGATTTGCTCCGGGTAGGAATCGCATACTCAGGTGCGGCATAGTTGTACAGGGTGAGATAATGCGGATCGCTGAGGATCGTTTTGCCCTCGGGAGTGATCATATAGGCATACATTCTGAACACATTATTCTTGACGCTTGCGGTCGTAAAGCTGCGTGTGAATTCGGAGCGGTTGAAGGTGGATACCGTGTTTTCGTTGATGTCGATCTTCGTGAAGTAGCATCTCACACCGCCGATCGTAGCGGAGGACGAGGGCTTGATGTTGTTTGCGTTGACCAGCGTTGCGACGCGTGAAGCCCTCTCGTCTTCTCCGTCTTGGTAAGCGGAGGTTTCAAAGCTGCCGTCCTCGGTAGAACCGCAGATCTCGAACATCACACCGAGCTTATACAGATTGTTTCCGTTTTCATCGACCGCATCGAGTATTTTATCGCCGTTATTGATGAAGGAGATGTCGAGGTCAGCTACCACCTTGTCGGTCACATTCGATCTGTCGGTCGTATCCTCATTGTTGTTATACGCCGCGTTACCCCACGGATTGCGCGAGGTGTCGATATAGTCGATGGTGATGGACTGCCCCTCTTCCTTAATGGTGCTCGGAGCGTCGGCATAGTGTGGGGTGATCGTGTAATTATTCCACACGTCAAAGGTGAATTTCTCGCTGTAGCAGTTCGCGATATGCTCTCCCGTGTCGGTGTTCTTGATATCCCAATAATCGAATATCTGACCCGTGTCATTGACAGACGGAGCAAGATGAGCCTGTGCCTGAGCCTCGGTGAAGGTCTCGCCGTAGGGTACTAACACCGTCGGCGTGTAGCCGCCCTTTTCGATGATCGTTACGGTGCAGCGCGAACGCACGTTGCCGACCTCGTTGAGCACAGCGTGCATACCGTGCTCATCGACATTCATCACCATATTATCGGTATCCCAGACGATGTCGCCGGCGAGCGTACGCACATAGGGCGTATGCTCAATGACATACAGCTCAAAATCGTCAAACGAGTCTACGCTGCCTGCCAGCTTATATTCCTTGCTCTGTCCGTCGCGCGCGGTATAGTTGTAGGTGATGTCAAACGCGCGTGAAAATATCGAGTAGTAATTGACGGTACGCAGCTCCATGAGTCCCTTGACGGTATCTGAGGGAACAAAACGGTCGGAAACGGGTTTGTCAAACACCGCGTAGAAAAATCCCTCTCCCTCAAGATCATCGTGCTCTACCGAACGACCCGGGATGATCTCCTGGTTGCGGTAGCTCGCCTTGTAGGTGCTGTTTTCGGCAGGTTTTGCGCGGACAGATACTCTCAGGTGACCGGTGGTGTTCTTTTCGTCAATGTATTGTTCGGGCAGGGTCACTGTCGCGGGAGAGTTCTTGTCGCCGTGATGGCTGCCGATTACTTTATACGAATCAGGCGCGTCGCTTGTATAATACTGCACTCTCAGACCCACGCCGTTTCCTCCTGCGCAGTCGCCGGCGGAGTCGGCGCGCTGGCTGTGGGTGAGCGTCAGGCTGCCCTTGATATAGGGCACGAACAGCGCGTAGTAGGTGGTTTCCTGCGGCGGTACCGCGAGGATCGGATCAACCGTCTCCGCGCCGAAATCCTTCGCGTGACGATCCACCGAATAGGCGTTCGGCGCCGCCTCGGGAGTCATATACCAGCCGATAAACTTGTATTTATCGCTGTTGAATTCGGTGACCGCCATACCGAAGGTGATGGTGTGGTTATCATCGTCGATCATCTTCATCGTCGCGTCCGCGCTGTGGCTTGCGGTCGCATCGGGCGATGAACTGCCGCTGAGAACAAAGCGGATTTTTTCATTGACGTCACAGCCGTCGGTCACGTCCGTCCACTCTTTATGCTCCAGATCATAATAACGCGATTGGAGGTGCAGATCAACGCCGGAGTTCTGCTCTACAAAACGTACCAATCGACCCTGAGCGCCCTTGACGAGCGTACCGCTGGTGGTGTAGGTGATCGGATCGCCTGTCGGCGCGGCTGAGCCGTTGAGCTTCCAGCTGCCTCCGTTGCACTCAACGGACACGCCGGTATCGGAGCCGGAGTTGTAGACGAACAGATCCTTTGTGTTTGACCTTTCGTAGGTGCCGGTAACGGTATAGCTGCCGGCGCCGTCAGCCAGAACGCCCTCGGGGATGACCAGCTTGATCAGGGTTTTGGCAGGGAGCTGAACGTCAAAGTCGCCGGAGCTTTTCTTGGTGACAAAGCTCTCGTCGCTGAACGGAGTACGCTGCAGCTCGTCGGTCGTCATCGTGTTGGCGTAGCCCTCATAGACCGAGCCGTTGTAGTTTTTGAACTTCAGGTTGAAGTTGACGGGCTGAGAGGTGGTGTTGTTCAGCGTGAGGTAGATCATCGGCTCCCACACCGCGTACAGCGTGTTGATGTTCTGCGGCGGAGAAGCGGCGGCGGTCTTGTTCACGCCGATCTCTCCGTCGGCATAAAACTCAGGAATATAGGTGCCCGGGTCGGGGGTGGTGTTCCAGCCGACCAGCAGGCTGCCGTCGGAGTTTGAGAAGTTTTTGATATATTTTTGTAAATTCAGATCAAAGTTATTGATCTGCCGCTCGATTTTGATCCGATTGTTGATCGTATCGGCGTATTCGGTGCGGCCACCCTTGAGCTCCTGCGCGTTGACAGAGGCGGTATCGGAATTCGCGTCCAGCGTCAAGCCGGCAACGTCCGTGCGGCGCACGGTGTTGGCGCTCTTCTCATAGTACGCCTCCATATGGATAACGCCCTGAGGACCGGCATGGGTGGCGTTGAGGATCATCGTCTCGCCGGGATCGTAGAAGACGTTGTTCTCGAGCGGCTCACGGGTCGTGCCGTCGACGATACGCCAGCCGCGGAAGATATAGTCCTCCGCGTCGCCCTCATGTCCGCCGGCGCCGGTGGTGGTGATATTGCTCGGCTCGGCAAGGATAACGACGGGCGCTTTATCGGCGTACTTTCGGGTATCGTCCATCGGGTCGTTATAGCGCGCCATGGTGCCCGTGATGCCGGTGGAGGTCATCGTCGGGCTGTAGGTCAGCGCGTAGCCGCCGTGCTGTACCCAGTGGGCGCGGATGGTGGTGTCCTCGGTGATGAGGCTCTTAAAGTTGAAGGGGATTCGCTCCTCGGTGCCGTCGGCTCTGACCTTGTGCCATGACACCAGCTCATAGCTCATATCGCCGCTGACAGGACTGTACAGCTCGTTCATGTTAATGCACGACTTGAACTCCTCAAGCGTCATGCCGGAGTCCTTGTAGCAGTAGCTTACGCCGTCTACCGTGAACGACCGTTCATAAAAATTGTCGATATCGTTTTTATGGAGATAGAACGCCTTGCGGTATACGGAGGCGAGCCCCTTGGGCTGTGCCGCTACCCCGGGGAAGGAATTGACCTTGTCATACTGGAAGTTCGCATAGACATATTCGCCCTGATCGGACGGCACATAGAGGCAGCGGGTGTTGGCATATTCGCCGACCAGCTCGTCGTAGTCGATATTGAAAAAGGTGGAGGAGCTGCCGCCGAGTGGGAATTCGCCGCCGTTGGGGTCTACCATCACGCGATAGCGTTCCTTCGTCCACTTGGCATAGATGATCTTTGAGGCGGTGATGGTTGTGTTGAAGTTGAACTCCTTGGTACACGTGCTGTCCTCGTACCAGCCCTCAAAGGTATAATGCGGCCGCGGCGCGGGAGTATACACGTTCGCATAACCGGCGATCGACTGGTCATACCACAGCCCCTGAACCTCGCGGTAGCTTCCTCCCGTATAGTTATCATTGAAATTCAGCGTAAGGTCCTTGCGGCGCTTGTGATAGACGTAGTATGTATAGCTTTGTGTATTGATGGATGCGCTGTCGCCGGCTACAGCGGCATGAAAGCCCACTGTACCGCCGTTTTCGGAAACAGACGTAAGCTGAGTGGTGCTGTAGCCGATTACGCTGAATCCGGGGAATTTATTAGAGAAATTAAATGTTACGCTATTTGTAGAAGTGACATGCGCCAAGCTGCTGTTGGATTCGTCACGAGAATAGGTGCCGTCCAGTTTTTGGCGCATGTGATACATGGTACCTGCCGCAGCCGCGCCAACATGATACAGATGATAATCCCGATTTGTCGCCGTATTGGAATCGTTTAAATTGGTAAAGCCGGAAAGCAGTGTTTGTCCCTGACCGCCGCTGGAGGATTCCTCCCACCTGTATTCAGCCGGGAAAGAGTAGCCGTTCTGGGCAAAGGTTCTTCCGTACAATCCTTCCCATACGACCTCGTAAGGATAGGAGCTGTCGGAGGATCTGTGAAACCGCAGATAACGATTGCCGGTATATTCACTGCCGTTTTCCGTTCTCCATGTATAAACTCGCTCCGCGTCCTGCCTTGTCAGCACTTCGTAAATGCCCTCGGTGCGGCTGCCATAGATGTCGCCTTCGCCGTTGTCGTCGGTCGTTTCGACAAAACCGTTCGCGGTTTTCCTATACAGCGTACCGCTGTAGGAAGTATTATCAAAGTCAGCCGCATAACGGTCTCCGGTATATGCTGCGCCGTTATAGGTGTATTGATAGCCGATAATAGTATCGGATTTCTCTATTTGATAGATACGTCCGTTATCAAAGATACCGTACAAAGTTCCTGACGTAGCGGATGTTTCTGTCAATTGGTTGTTCGTGATCGTATAAAGGGCTCCGGAGTACGCCTTTGAAGAGGTTTCCGTTTCATTAAGAGAGTAACGGGTGCCGGTATATTCGTTGCTGTAAGTCGGATTAATCCATCCGGACTTATTTTGATACCATCTATTACCGCTTTTATATATTTCGTTAAAGCTCCCGTTAAAGATACCGTACTGAGTACCGCTATTGCTTGTAGCTGGCAGATAATAACCGTATTTATCTGACGAGAACCATCCACCCGGGCTTGTTACCTTTGTTTGCCATTGATAGATCGGTTGACTTGTCAGCTCCACGTATTCGCCGCCGATGAGGGCGTACATGATCTGCTCTTGCGCGGTAGACAGGGAATATTTCGTCGAGAAGCTATAGCTGTTGGCGCTGATCTCCGAAGTCAGTGCCAAAGGAACATACTCGCCGTTCACAAGTCCATACTGCTCGCCGGTATTATCGGTTGTCCGCAGATAGACATAGTCGCCGCTGGTGGTGCTGCCGGAAACAGCCGAGGACTTATAGTGGAAGGTGATCTGCATCAGGTCACGGTCATAGTAGACGTTGACGACCGTGGAGCCGTTGGGGTTGATCTTATTCTCGTATTCGGGGTGGTTATAGCCGTCGTCGGAGATATCCGCGTGCGAGAAGTGGAAGCCGACAAAGTTGTTATCGGCGGTTATGTCATTTTGGGTCGAAGCAAAGTCCTCAAAGCCCTTGTTATTGCCCTCGTAATTCTTGTAGTCAGGGCATTGCCGCGGATCAAGGTCGGTACTGCCGGAGAGGGTGCGTCCCTCCTCGGGGTAATATCCGGCGAAGTCATAGGTCTTTTCGGGATAGCCCTCCTCGCCGGAGTGCTTGGTATCGGTCACCTTCTGCTTCCAGACGATGACAGTGAAGTCCGCCGTCTGCTTGGGCGTCCATTTCGCGTGAAAAACGCGCGACGCTGAGTTGCCCTCCGCCTCATTTGTGATGATGAGCTTGCCGTCTTGAATCGACATGGTGTCGCTGAGCTGTTTAGTGACGTTGAGGATATCGGCGTTTTCATCGGTCACCATATTTTCCTCGCTGCCGAAGTACCAGCCGTCGAAGTCATAGCCCGGGCGGGTGGGCACGTTATGAAAGCCGGTCGTATCCTCGTCAAGCAGGATGAACTGCGGCGGTCGGTAAGAGGCTCCGTGTCCTCCGACCTCAAACTCGACCCAGCGCGCCTCCTTAAAGATAGGCCAGATATCATAGATCATGTGGCGCATTTCTTCACTGGTGGGCTGGACGCCGTTGATGATATTTTTATCCTCTATGGTGATCGTCTCGGGGATCTCCTCGCCCTCGGTGGTGACGGTCTGCTTAACTTCCGTCTCTCCTTTAAGCGTGTCGCCGTCGACATGGGTGAACTCCCAGCCCCAGAAGATGATCTTGTTCGGGTCGGTAGAGGGAGCGCGCACGTCGCTGATCGACAGGGTGCATTTTCTGTCGTCGCCGAGCGCGATCAGCTTACGCGATACGATGATATTCGCGTTTTCACTGCCCTTGGTATCCTGATGGAAGGTCAAAAAGCGGTAGCGGCCGAACAGCGGCGCAAGGTAGATATCCTCGTCCTGTGTCGCGTCGGGGAAGCTGATCGGCTCGTTGAACTCCACGTGCTCGGGCGCGCCGTTGCCCCAATGGTAAATGTAATTCGTGCGCGTCACGCCTTCGTCATCCGTGACCTCCTCCGTCTCTCCGCTGCATTGTACGACATACCAGCCGTAGAACAGACCGGAGTTGCTGTTCTGCGGCAGGACGATCTCCTGCAAGCTCTCGCCGGAGCGGATCGCCTGTGTGGTCACCTTATCATTGAGCTTGTTGGGGAATTCATACACGGGCGCGCGGTAGTGATCCAGAACGCCCTCGCGCTCGACTGTGGAGAATTCGGGAGACAGGAAGTGATAGATACGGCGCGGATTGTGGTTTACCGTATCGCCGGTATGGGTGCGGATCAAATAGACCGAGAAGCTCTCCGCCTCAAAGGACGCGGTGTCGCCCTCTGCCGAGAGCAGCTCGACCTCTTCCTCCTCGCCGTTGTCGGGGATATGCGCGACCTCAAGCGTCGTGCCGCTGTCCTTGTTCGCCTTAGCGATCGAATCGCTCTGAAAGCTGACGCTGATCGGCTCGCCGTCGGAGGGCTCGAACTCCCTGCCGTTCTGATAACGGATCGTGATATCATAGGCGTGCAGGACATCCTCGCCGTCCGCGTCGACAGTCTTTGCGTCCGCGGATCCGTTGACAGGCAGCATACCGCTCAGCTCTACGGTCACGCCCTGCTCGGGTGTGAGCGTGAAGGTCTGCTGTGAAAGCTCATATACCGCCCTCAGACTGTCCGTCGTGAGAGCGATCGCATCCATGGTAAAGAGCATCACGACGGTCAGCACAAGCGCGATCAGCCTAAGGGCAGATCGATGGATTGAAGTATGTAACCCGTGAATCGTCATACCGTTTCCTCCTCTTTTTACAATGCAGGTACTGCCGCTCTATTAAAAAAGGAGCATAATATACCATTACGCTCCGATTGATAAGCGCACAGTTGATCTTGATGTTTCATCGCTTTTAATATGTAGCGTTCTAAAAGGTGTATGTATGTGTTAACGGTCAAGATAAATGCGCAAGTATTTAGATTTCAAGATTGAGAAAGGGTGAAATGAGTTGGTTCCCAGTATTGCTAAATAAATCACCTGCAAATTGTATATCTAATTAGTTTATATTATAACAGGTAATATAAGAATAATCCATGCACATAACAACCAAATTATGTGAATGTTATATAGTATTTATCTACAATTATGTGGATGTTTGATAAAATTTTGTACAAAATGAGAGAGCGCAGGTTGTGACTTATGACTGACGATGGATGGATCTGTTCTCGGTTGCTTGGGAAAGGGAGTCTATTCCCTCGCAATGACAGTAAAAAAGCATAGAAAAACAGCGTTCCAAATCGGAACGCTGTAAGCAATTATTCGTCTATTATTCAGCTTGTGCCGCTTCTTCGGCTTCTTTGCGCTTTGCAAAGCATTCGCTGCAATAGTAATCCTTGCCTTCCATCGGCTTAAATGGGATCTTTGCTTCGCCGCCACAGTCTGCACACACGGTTGTGTGCATCTCACGATTAGCCCTGATTGCATTCTTGCGGGCGATACGGCAGTCCTTGCAGCGTTGGGGTTCGTTGACGAAACCTTTCTCTGCGTAGAACTCCTGCTCGCCGGCTGTGAATACGAACTCGTTTCCACAGTCCTTGCAACGGAGAATCTTGTCTTCGTACATAGCGTGTACCTCACTTTTTGGTATATATTTTACCCCGCGGCGGAGTTGCACCGTCTGAATTCTATTCGGGGTGTATTACCTTGAAAGCTTTTGACGTATACGGGTCTGTGCATTGTCAACTGATTTTAGGGAAATGTTCAGCCGCTGTGCTATTTCTTTGTACGTATAGCCGGAAAGGTGCAAAATCGCTACTTTGTACTCGAGGGTTGAGAGGCTGTTTTTGAGGATGCGGTGCAGAGAGTTGATGTATTCCTTGGTCTCGACCATCTCGGAAAGAGAGGTCACGGTCGGATCAAAGGCAGCCTCCGCGTCATCCTCAAGGGATATCATATTGCGAGTGGGGACAGCTCGCTGCCGCGATGACGCGCGCATCATGGAGCGGTAGCGGTTCTCGACACAGGTCATCAGGTAGTTCTTAAAGCTCATGCCCTTACTGCCGTCATAGGTGCGGCAGGCGGACAGCAACGCTACCATGCCCTCCTGTATCATATCACTGTCGTCTATATCCGTCGCCATACCGCGGTATTTTTTGGCGGCTGTTGAGATCAGCCCCAAATACCTCGACGCGATCAAGTCGAAGGCGTCGTCGTTTCCCGACAGAAAATCATGCAGAAGTTCTTCGTCGGATTGCCGTGTTTCACGGTTGACGGTAGGCTCGTTCAGATATAGCACCTCACAATAGATTATCTAGAGTAAATTGTAATAAATATGCTGCCAAAAGTCAACAGGTTTTTCAAAATCAGTGGGGCGAAAGAATGACAAATTATTCACAATATAACACATTTTGTGCATAATAAACAGTATTTTTTAACAATTTTTGGTTTACAACATTGAAGAAGTATGTTATAATACAATCACAGTTATTCGAACATAAAGGCGATAACCGATTTAGGTGTTGTTTCGGGTTTAGTATTGACAAAATAGACGTTGTTATTTGTCAACAAGCGGTAAAAAAGAAGGGTTGATTATGGTAGTAAAATGCAACAGCCTCGGATTATTCGGACTGAATACCTACGCCATCGAGATCGAGGCGGATCTCTCGCGCGGAATGGCTGCGTTCGACATTGTCGGACTGCCCGATACGGCGGTCAAGGAGAGCAGGGATCGTGTGCGCTCCGCAATGAAAAACTGCGGCTTTGAATTCCCGAATTCGCGCCTGATCCTCAACCTCGCTCCTGCCGATATCAAGAAGGAAGGACCGCTGTATGATCTGCCGATTCTGATCACGGTGCTCAAGGCGACGCGGCAGATCAACGCCAATACCGATGACAGCGCGTTCATCGGTGAGCTGAGTCTTTCGGGCGAGCTGCGCGGCGTCAACGGCGTGCTGCCGATGGCGATCGCCGCTCGTGAGCAGGGCTTGAAGAAGCTCTATGTCCCTGCCGTCAACGCCAATGAGGGCGCGGTGGTGGACGGGCTTCAGGTTTATCCCGTGACCCATGTATTTGAGCTGATCGACCATCTGGCAGGGCGCAGGCAGATCGCGCCTGCTGTCTTTCAAAACAGCGATCAGCTGCCCGACAGCACGCTCGATTTCTCTCAGGTGAAGGGTCAGGCGGAGGCTAAGCGCGCGTTGGAGATCGCCGCCGCCGGCGGACACAATGTCCTCTTGATCGGCTCGCCCGGCGCCGGCAAAAGCATGCTCGCCAAGCGCATGGTGACCATCCTGCCCGAGATGACCTTTGAGGAGACCATCGAAACGACCAAGATCCATTCCATCGCCGGTACCCTGCCCAAGGGCTCGGGGTTGATTACGATGCGGCCGTTCCGCTCGCCCCACCACACGATCACCCGCGTGGGCATGACGGGCGGCGGAACCACGCCTAAGCCCGGCGAGATCTCGCTCGCGCATAACGGCGTGCTCTTCCTCGATGAGCTGCCCGAGTTCCAGCGCACGGCGCTGGAGGTGCTGCGCCAGCCGCTCGAGGACGGCGTGGTGTCGATTTCTCGCGCTCACGGCACCTATACCTATCCCTCCGAGTTCATGCTGATCGCCGCGATGAACCCCTGCCCCTGCGGTTACTATAACCACCCGAAAAAGCAGTGTTCATGCTCGGATAACGCGGTGCACAAATACCTCAACCGCGTGTCGGGTCCCCTGCTCGACCGCATCGACATCCATATCGAGGTGCCGCCGGTGGAGTATGACGATCTGACCGCCAAAAGCGGCGAGGAAAAATCCGCCGATATCCGCAGGCGCGTCAATGCCGCGCGCGCGATCCAAACGGAGCGTTTTCAGCAGTCAAAGACCAAGTGCAACGCCCACATCGAGGCGGCGATGTTCGAGGACGTCTGTCAGATCGACGACAAGGCGGATCGGATGCTGAAAGCGGCATTCGATAAGCTCGGCATGACGGCGCGCGCCTATGACCGCATCATGAAGGTGGCGCGTACCATCGCCGACCTCGACCAAAGCGAGGTTATCCGCGCGCCGCACATCAGCGAGGCGATCCAGTACCGCTCCCTCGACAGAAAATACTGGCATGAATAAGGGCGGTATTTGGCTATATCAAATCATTTGATCCCCAAAATACGAACAGACATAAACAAAGGAGGTTATCCGATCGGCGGACAACCTCCTGTTTGTTTATGGAATTGGTCAATTATTTCAATGCCTTTTTCGGGCATACCTTGGTACATTCGTAGCATAAAATACATTCGGTGGCGTTTTTGCGTTTGCGGCTGTTGTTGTCGACCTCGACGTCCATCGGACAGACCTTTTTGCATTTGCCGCAGTGCACGCATTTACTCTCGTCGCATTTGACGCGGATCAAAGAAAAGTAGCTCATCGGCTTTAAGAAAACCGTGATCGGACAGATGTATTTGCAAAAAGCGCGGTTGTCCTTGAAGGCGAACGCTAAGATAATGCCGACGGCATAATACAGGAGGTTGCCGCCGAGGAACAGCCAGAACATGACGCGTTCGAGATTGCCGACGTGCGTCAGGAACAGCGCCGCGACAAGAATCAGAGACGCGGCGAAGGTAAGGTAGCGGATGAAGCCGCGCTTTTTGCGCGGCGCCTGTGGGGTCTTATAGGGCAACAGGTCGAGGATCATCGCCGTCCAGCAGGCGTAGCCGCACCATCCGCGTCCGAAGAGCAGCGGACCGAAGATCTTGGCGACGGCATAGTGGATGGTCGCCGCCTCAAATACGCCGGTGAACAGGTAGTACCAAAAACCCTCGATCTGCATATTTTCGTTGCAGATCAAGCCAAGATAGATCAGCATATAGCTGCCGACCGCGAACTGTACGAATCGCCGCGCGTGTCGCCAACCGGCGGTGTAAAGTCCCACTCCTACCGCGATACAGGTGCCGATATAGGAGAAGTTGATCAGATAGAACAGGTTATCCATTGTCAACCACAGTGTGACCGCGATCGCCTCAAATACGGCGAAGATGATCAGGGCAGGAAGATATTTCTTCATAACGGGACTCCTTTCATGGCTTTTCTCCATCATTATAGACCAATTCATCCATCGGTGCAAGCTG
>DGUQ01000054.1:20791-25782 GCA_002394725.1 Ruminococcaceae bacterium UBA4306 | reverse complement strand
GCTTGAGGAGTTGTCCAAATCTATGATTTGGCTAACAACTCCCATGCAAGGCTCTCCCAAGAAGCGGAGCATACTTGCGAACGCTGATTGGCTGAGAGCTACTGCTTGTCGACGTACCTTATGGCAGAACCATTTATTTCCTATCTTACGTTCCCGATAACAGAAACGCCCGTCATTCTCGGTACGTCATAAATGCCGTACCATACGGAAGAGTTGTTTTGCTTCGCGCTTTAACGGCATAACAACAAAAAACGTCGTTTTATCGGTACAGATCGTGCTTTTGGATGTAGTCGAGCACGTGGGGGTCGAGCATATAACTGACGTCGGCGCCGGTGGCGATGCCCTCGCGCACCAGCGTGGAGGACAGCTCCCCGATCGCCTGATGGGCAATCAGCGTGCGGCAGTTATACTGCTCCCGATAGAATAAGTATTTTTCGTTTAAAGAATCATAATCGACTTCATCACGCGGCGCGACCAGAATCGTGGCATGGTCAAAGATGAACTGACAATCGTGCCACTTGTCGAGCGTCATGTACATATCCGCGCCGACGATCAGATAGAGCGAATCCTCGCCGTTCATCAGCCGGGCGATGGTGTCGGCGGTATAGCTCGGACCCTCTCTTCGCAATTCGATATCGCTGACCTCGAGCTTGGGATAGTTCTCTGTCGCAAGCAGACACATCTGATAACGATGCCTGCCGTCGGCGATGTGGGAATTATCCTTGAGCGGTGTGTAGTGGGTCGGGATCAGCGTGACCCTGTCGAGCTCAAACTGCTCCGCGAACCGCAAAGCGAGCTTGATATGGTCGTTATGGATGGGGTTGAACGAGCCCCCGTAGATCGCGCGCCTCATTTGACGAGCTTGATCTTGGGCTCTTTTTTATTCCTGCGATAGAGCACGAACTTGGAGCCGATCACCTGCACGACGTCGGCGCCGATCTGCTCGGCGATGGTATCCGCCGCCTCACGCGCGGTATACTCGCACGCTTCGAGCACCTTGCCCTTGATCAGCTCGCGCGCGGTGATCACCTCGTCGGCGGTTTTATAAAGCTGTTCGGAAAAGCCGCCCTTACCGACCATCAGAACGGTGTCGATCGGGTTGGCAAGCGCTCTAAGCTGAGCGCGCTGTTTACTGGTTAACATGGTATTTCCTCCGAATGGATCGTGATATGATAATTCATGGGATCTCGCTTTGCTCGATCAATTATACAATCCCTCACCCACTCCCGTGGGAGCTCCCTTTACCAAAGGGAGCCTTTCAACGCGTCACGGAGACTGTGGAGGGCGTTGCCGCGATGGCTGTATTTGTCTTTTTCATCGCCCGACAGGGACGCAAAGCTCTTGCCGTCTACGACGAACACGGGATCGTAGCCGAAGCCGCCCTCACCGGCAGGCGCTTGAGCGATCGTGCCCTCGCATCTGCCCTCGACCTCGATCACGGTGTTCTCGTCGAGGATACAGCAGACGGCGCAGGTAAAGTGCGCGGAGCGCTCTTCATCGGGAACGTCCCGGAGCTCGTCGAGCAAGAGTGCGATCTTCTCGCGATAGGTTGCGTCCTCGCCGCCGTAGCGCGCGGAATAGATGCCGGGTCTGCCGTCGAGCGCGTCGACGCAAAGTCCCGAATCATCCGCGATCACAGGGGTATGGCAGAGGTCAAAGGCGTGCTTAGCCTTGATATACGCGTTGGCGGCAAAGGAATCGCCGTCCTCGACCACGCTGCCGAGGTCCATCCCCCTCTCCCCTGCCGTTACCGCGGTGATGCCGAGGGGCGACAGGATACGTTCGATCTCCACCACCTTGTGCGCGTTGTTGGTGGCTATGATAAATTCTTTCATTGGTCTTCCTTTACAAACAGGGCACGGGAGAATTCCACGGGATCGAAGGGCTGGAGGTCGTCGACCTTTTCGCCCACACCGATGAACTTGACGGGGATGCCGAGGGTCTCTTTGATTGCCAGCACAACGCCGCCCTTGGCGGTGCCGTCGAGCTTGGTGAGCACGATACCGGTGATACCGGTCGCCTTGGCGAATTCCGCCGCCTGATTGACGGCGTTCTGTCCGGTGGTCGCGTCGAGTACCAACAGCGCCTCTTTATCCGCGTCGGGAAGCTCACGGTCGATGATACGGCGGATCTTGGCGAGCTCGTCCATCAGATGCTTTTTGTTATGCAGTCTGCCGGCGGTATCGACGATGATGATATCGGTACCCTTCGCCTTTGCCGACGAGATCGCGTCAAAAACAACGGCGGCAGGGTCTGAGCCCTCGCCCTGCGCGACGATATCGGCGCCGCTGCGCTCCGCCCAGATCCTGAGCTGATCGATCGCCGCCGCACGGAAGGTGTCCGCCGCGGCAAGGGTGACCTTCTTGCCCTGCTGCACATAATAATTCGCGATCTTGCCGATGGAGGTGGTCTTGCCCACGCCGTTGACGCCGATCACGAGGATGATCGAGGGCTTGGTATTGAGCACCGGCTCATTGCCGCCCGAAAGGAGGTCGGCGCTGATCTCGGCGATCTCGTCCATGATCTTCGCGGGCTTGGTGATGCCCTTCTCACGCACGCGTACACGCAGCATACCGCAGATCTTGTTGGCGGTCTCTACGCCGACGTCGCCCATGACAAGCAGCTCTTCAAGCTCGTCGAAAAGCTCGTCATCAATGACGGTAAATGCCTGGAGCATCGAGTCGATCTGACCGACAACGCTCTCTCGTGTCTTTTTTAATCCATCTTTTAGCTTTTTAAAAAATCCCATAGTTTTCTCCTTTAAGGTGAACGATTTTATGTAGGGTACGGCGCTTGTCGACGTACCGAGAATGACGAGTGTTTCCGCTATCGGGAACAGTAGCTAGAACAAAGACGTTTCCGTCATGCGGTACGTCATAAATGCCGTACCCTACAATTCTCTATGACGTTTTTTATTTTGTCTGCATTCCCAGCTTTGCCGCTACCTCGCTGGCGCGCAGTTCGAGCAGCTTGCTGATACCCTCGTCCTGCATGGTCACGCCGTAGAGGACGTCCGCCTCTTCCATCGTACCGCGGCGGTGGGTGATCAGGATAAACTGGGTGCTCTCGGTCAGATTGCGCAGATACGCCGCGAAGCGGTCTACATTGACCTCGTCGAGTGCCGCCTCGATCTCATCCATGACGCAGAAGGGCGCCGGACGAACCTTCATGATCGCAAAGTACAGCGCGATCGCGACGAGCGCTTTCTCACCGCCGGAGAGCGCCTCCAGATGGACAACGATCTTGCCGGGCGGATGGACGATGATATCGATGCCCGAGGTGAGGATGTTCTCGGGATCGGAGAGCTCGAGGTGCGCCTCGCCGCCGCCGAAGAGCTCCTTGAAGGTCAAAGTGAAGTTCTTGTTGATCTCGGCAAAGGAATCGACGAACACCTCTTTCATCTGCTTGGTCAGGTTGGTGATCAGGTTCTCGATCTCCTTCTTGGATTTCTCGACGTCGTCGACCTGCGTTTTCATAAAGGTGTATCGCTCGGATACCTCCTTGTATTCCTCGATCGCGCCGGTGTTGACCGAGCCGAGCGCTCTGATCTTGTTTTTGAGGGAGCTCAGACGTGAGCGCGCCTCGGTGAGATTCTCGATCTCGACCGCCTGCTGTTCCGCCTCGTGACGGGTCAGCTCGTACTCCTCCCAGAGCTTTGCGATAATGTCGTCAAACTCCTTTTGCTTGCTCGCCTTGCGCTCCTCGAGTCGGGAGAACTCGTTGGAGGCAAGTTCACGCTCGGCGGTCTTGTCACGCTCGAGCTGTCTCAGCGATACGGAGCTTTTTTCGAGCTCCAGCTTCTCGTTATTCAAGCGCTCGATGTTGGCGGCTGACTGCGTTTGCTTCTCGGTCAGCGCGTCGATCTCGGCATGGAGCGCGGTGATTTTATTTTCTATTTCAGAATTATTCTGCTCATAATTCTGCTTTTCGCTGTTCAGCTCATTGATACGGAGCTGTTGATCGGAGCCGGTGCTCTCGGCGGACTCGATCTCTGCCTTGCGTGTGTCGATATCCTTCTCAAAGCCTAAGATATCCAACCGCAGCTGCTGGAGCTGATCGGCGTATTCCTCACGCTTCTGCGCCATTTCATCGCGCGAGCCGGTGATAGTCTTGATCTTGAGCTCGGTCGACTCGATATCGGCGTTGAAGCGGATCATATCCTTTTGCGCGAGCTCTCGGGACGCCTTCGCCTCGGTGATCTTCTCTGCGCCGCTCTTGAGCTCTCGGTCGATATCCTCCAGATCACGGCTTACGCCGGCAAGCTCGCTCAGGCAGGCGTTGTACTCGGCGTTCAGGCGCACCTTGTCGTTCTGCGTGTTGGTCAGATCGGCACGGGTGCCGAGTAGCTCCGCCTCGACCTTGGCGTACTGGCTTTCCGCATCGGTCAGCTTTTCAGCGGCGTTCTTCGCCTTGGCGCTCAGCTCAGCCGCCTGCTTGCGGAGCTTGTCGATCTCGCTCTCACGGGACAGCAGACCCGAATTCTTGGCGCGTGAACCGCCGGTAAAGGAACCGCCTGCGTTGATGACCTGACCGTCGAGGGTCACGACCTGGAAGCGGTAGCCGTATTTCTTCGCGATCGCGGACGCCGCGGAGAGATCCTCGGCGATGACGATCCGTCCCAACAGATTCGAGAGGATGTTTGCGTACTTGGGCTCGGTGGAGCAAAGCTCTGACGCGACGCCGATGTAGCCGTAACAGTCGTCGAGCCCTTTTTCGTCCAGAGAACGGGGCTTGATGGTGGTAATGGGCAGGAAGGTCGCGCGTCCGCCGTCACGCTTTTTGAGCAGTTCGATGGCACGCTTGGCGTCAGCGTCATTATTCACGACAATGTGCTGCATCTTAGCGCCTAAGGCGACCTCCATCGCGACGTTGTACTCTGACGGCACCTTGATCAGGGTGGTCACAGGGCCGCAGACGCCTCCCAGCGCGCCGCGCTTTGCTTCCTTCATCACGATCTTGACGCTGTTGTAGAAGCCCTCAAAGTTCGCGGA
>DGUQ01000054.1:17845-20724 GCA_002394725.1 Ruminococcaceae bacterium UBA4306 | reverse complement strand
AGGTCGGACAGGATCTTGGCGCGTCGTGACTTTTCCTCCGCGTCAAGCCGCAGGGTCTCGGCAGTTTGTCTGAGCTCCTCACGCTTGTTGGCACGGGAACTCAACTTCATCTCCAGCCCCTCGATCGAGTTGCCGAAGGCGGCGATCTTCTGCTCCGCCGTTTTGATCTGTTCTTCGTATTTTTCTTTTATCGAAATAAGCTCGTCACGCTGGACGCGCTTGGACTCGCTTGATTCATTCAGCGCTTTGGCGCGCTCCTCGAGCTCTTCGATCGCGGTCGCGCCGGTGATATCCGTGACGCGAACATCCGCCAAACGCTGGGACAGGGACGCGATCATCGCGCTGAGCTTTTGGAGCTCATCATTTGAGCGCGAGGTATCGTTATTGATGCTGTTCAGCTCGTCGGAAAGGGCATTGTACTCACTCTGCTTTGCGAGCGTTTTCTCGCGCAGGGCTTCGATCTCGGCGAGCTTGCTTTCGACGACCTTTTTGATATCGATCGTGGAGCTCTCCGCCTTTTCGATCTCGCTTAAAATGCGTTCGATGTTCTCCCTATTATGGAGAATGTCGTTCTCAGCGACGGAGATCTCGGCATTTTTGCCGGCGATCTGGGCTTCAAATAACGAGGACGCGTTGCGCTCCTGCTCGATCTGCGAGGACATCATGCCGTTTTTGATATAGATCTCCTCGGTCTGTGACGCGATCGATTGCAGGGCGGCGTCGGCTTCTTCATACTGGTTCTTGGCGATCGCGATCTTGTCCTCATGGTCGCGCAAAATAGCGGCGCTCTTGTCGAGGGTATCGAGCCAGAGGGCAATCTCGAGACCACGCTTTTCACCACTGTATTCGAGGAACTTTTGCGCCTTTTCTGACTGGATACGCAGGGGCTCTACCCTGTCCTCAAGCTCAGTGACGATATCGCGCAGGCGAAGGAGGTTTTCTTCGGTATGATTCAGCTTGCGTTCCGCCTCGGTCTTACGATAACGATAGCGCGAGATACCGGCGGCTTCTTCAAAGATCTCACGTCGATCCTCGGATTTTGAGGCAACGATGGAATCGATCTTGCCCTGACCGATCATGCTGTAGCCGTCGCGCCCGAGACCCGTATCCATGAACAGCTCATGGATATCCTTGAGTCGGACGGACGCTTTGTTGATCAGATACTCGGACTCGCCCGAGCGATAATAGCGCCGCGTGACCGCTACATCATCGCCGCCGTACGGCAGACTGCGGTCGGAGTTGTCGATGGTCAGGGTGACCTCGGCATAGCCCTGGCGCTTGCGGCGGTCGGTGCCGTTAAAGACAACGTCCTCCATCTTGGAACAGCGCAGGGATTTGGCGCTCTGTTCACCCAGCACCCAACGGATCGCGTCGCTGATATTGGACTTGCCGGAGCCGTTGGGGCCGACGACGGAGGTAATGCCCTTGTCGAAGGTCAATTTTGTTTTATCGGGAAAGGTTTTGAATCCCTGTAATGTGAGAGATTTTAATAACATTCTGAACCTCTGTTTGTGCTGATTGCGTCGGAAGAATCGATTTTCGAGGTATCCGCTCAGTCGGCTGATACCTCAAGATAAGACAATCGATCATCTTCCTTGATCTGTATCTCATAGCCCCGTTCTTTGAGGGCGAGAAGGTTGGATTTTTTGTTGCCCGTCATCTTGGAACGGCACCGCGGCGACACACGAAGTGTATACGCCCCGGGCTTTTTGTTCATTAAAAGAATGATTGCTTGATCGAGCATGATACGGCTCTCGCAAAGCTCCTTGAACGCAGGGTGATAAGGCCCCGCGAGGCGGTTTTCTTTCAGGCTTTCACTGTCGTGCAAGCCGACGCGGATGACGCGGACGCGCGCGTCTTTTTCTTCAAAAAACCGAATCAGACGGGAGCATAGCGCGACGGCTTCTTCCAATGTCTGCGGTTGATATAAGCCTTGCTCATAATATGCGCCGAGGCGCGTTCCCTTCATGACGATCGTCGGATAGATACGCACGCAGGACGGTTGTAAGGCGATGAACTCCCTTGCCGTTTGCAGGTCTGAATCGGGGGTGCTTTGGTACAGTCCCGTCATCATCTGTAAGCCGAGATCAAAACCATGAGCTTTGATCAGCCCGGCGGCACGCCGCACATCCTCGGCGGTATGACCGCGGTCGTTGGCAAAGAGGACGGTATCATCCATGCTCTGCGCGCCGAGCTCGATGGTGGTGACATGATAGGCTTTGAGCAGATTGAGCACCTCATCGTCGATACAGTCGGGACGGGTAGAAATGCGGACGCCCTTGAAGCGGTCGATAGTCGGCACGGTCGCATCGAGCAGTGAGCGCATATACTCACGGTCGATCGCCGTAAAGCTGCCGCCGAAAAAGGCGATCTCGCTATGGATTGAATTTTCTTTTAAAGAATTTAAAGCGGTTTTGATCGCGCTCCTGACATCCTCCGGAGTCGGCTGATACGCCCTGCCGGTGATCCTTGTCTGATCGCAGAAGGAGCATCGGTGAGGACAGCCGTTGAACGGGATGAACAGAGCGACATTCGCGTGTTGATGATTGCCCTTAATAGCCCATCAGCTCCAGTGCTTCACGCGCCGCCTGCTGTTCCGCCTCTTTCTTGGAACGGCCGCCGCCCTTGCCGATGACGTTGGAGTTCAGGCACACCTCGACCTTGAAGTGCTTGTCGTGATCGGGGCCGGTCGCGCTGATCAGACGGTACTCCAGCTTCTCGCCGGGGTTCTTCTGGATGATCTCCTGCAACTTCGTCTTGTAATCCTTGAACGAGTGGTTCTTGTGCTGCTCGATCTCGGGAACGACAAAACGCAGGATATGGCGTTTGGCGGCGTCCATGCCGCCGTCGAGGTAGATCGCGGCGATCAGCGCCTCAAA
>DGUQ01000054.1:7767-17783 GCA_002394725.1 Ruminococcaceae bacterium UBA4306 | reverse complement strand
GCGTCGGACACAATGGACGGACGTCCGGCGCCGCCGTTGCGACGTTCACCGTTACTAAGGCGCAGATAGGAACCCAGATCGATCTGCTTGGCAAAATCAAACAGGCTCTTCTCACACACCAGTGAAGCCCGGAGCTTGGTCAGCTCACCCTCGGGCAGGTTCGGGCAATGCTTGTAGATATAGTCGGACACGACGATCGACAGCACCGCGTCGCCGAGGAACTCAAGGCGCTCGTTGTATTTCATATTCTTATGCTGCTCATGCGCGTACGAGGAGTGGGTCATTGCCTCGGTCAACAGAGCCGGATTGCGGAATGTATAGCCGATGGCTTCCTGCAGGTCTTTCATCATACATCCCCACCTTCGGCATCGGTGATTTGATTCATCGCGTCGGTCACGGTCGCGATGATATCGGCAGAAACATAATCCTTGCAGATGCGGATCGCGTTCTTGATGGTTTTTGCCTTGGCGTTGCCGTGCGCCTTGAACACAGGCTTGGAGCAACCCAGCACCGCCGTGCCGCCGAACTCATCGAGATCCATTTCCTTTTTGAACGCCTTCATATCGCCGAGCACCAGTGCCGCGGCGATCTTATTCTTCAGGCTCTTGGTAAAGATGCCCTTGATCTTGCCGAGCAATGCCAGCGCGACGCCCTCATAGGTCTTGATGATCATGTTGCCGGTGAAGCCGTCGCATACCACGACGTCAGCGCCGTCGAGCGGAATATCGCGCCCCTCGACATTGCCGATGAAATTGACGGGAGTTTCCTTTAAGAGCTGATAGGTTTCCTGACGAAGCTCGTCGCCCTTGTGCTCCTCGGTGCCGACGTTGGCAAGTCCGACACGGGGATTCTCAATGCCGATGACCTTGTTCATATACACGGAGCCCATGATCGCGAACTGCTGGAGAACGGCAGGACGGACGTCGGTATTGATACCGCTGTCGATGACCATCGTCTTGCCGCTCGCGGTCGGGATAACGGGCGCGAACGCAACGCGCTTGACGCCCTTGATGCGCTTGACGATGAACATGGAGCCCGCGCCGATCGCGCCGGAGTTGCCGGCGGAAAGGAACGCGTCACCCTCGCCCTCCTTAAGCAGTCTGAAGCCTGTCGCCAGAGAGGTGTTCGCCATCGCCTTGGTGCGGATCGCGGAGGGAGAATCGTTGTTGGTGAAAACGTCGGGCGCGTGATGGATCGCGACGCCGTCGAGGCTGATCTGATGGTCAGCCGCTACCTTGCGGATCGTATCCTCAGCGCCGACGAGAAGGATATCTACGCCGTATTCGTTTTTGGCGTCTACCGCGCCTTTGATGATTTCGAGCGGAGCGTTATCGCCGCCGAATGCGTCTACAATGATTTTCATATTACCAAATCCTTATCAATAATAATCAACAAACTTCTCAAGACCCCCTTTCCTAAGGGGCTGTCGCCACAGGCGACTGGGGGTTGCTTTTTCGTTAAGTGATGATGGTTATGTTTCAACCTTCCGGCTCTTCGAGCCACCTTCCTCGCCGGAAACGGCTCCCCCCTTGTCCTTCGGACATTCCCCCAACGGGGGCACCTTAGGAGAGGGAGGCTATTTCATTCTCTTCCATGAAGCGCTTCAAATCGGAAAGCGAGCGGTCGGCGTATGCCTGTCCGCGTTCCGCCTTATCGCGAGGGCGATGTTCGAGCGCGGGCAGGATGCCGAAGTTCGCGCCCATGGGCTGGAACTCGGTCACAAAGCTGTCGCTGATATACCGCGCCATTGCGCCCATCATGGTGGTCGGCGGCAGGGTGATCGTTGCTTTGCCGCTGAGCAGGCGCGCGGCGTTGATACCGCAGAGCAGTCCCGACGAGGCGCTCTCCATATAGCCCTCAACGCCGGTGAGCTGACCGGCGAAGAAACGGTTTTTATTTTCTTTATCAGAATAATCCGAATTCAAGATCTTCGGAGAATTGATGAAGGTGTTGCGGTGCATCACGCCGTAGCGCAAAAACTCCGCGTCGTGCAAGGCAGGGATCATGGAGAACACGCGCTTTTGTTCGCCGAATTTGAGATTCGTCTGAAAGCCGACGAGATTGTACATGGTACCTGCGGCATTCTCCTTGCGCAATTGCAGCACCGCCCACGGACGGTGACCGGTGCGCGGATCGCGCAGTCCGACGGGCTTCATCGGGCCGAAACGCACGGTGTCGATACCGCGCTGCGCCATCACCTCGATAGGCATACAGCCCTCATAGACCTTGGGATTCATCACGTCGAACTCGTGCACGGGGGCGCGTTCGGCGCTGACAAGCGCCTCATGAAACGCCTCGTACTCGGCTTTGTTCATCGGACAGTTGAGGTAGTCCTCTCCCCCACCCTTGCCGTAGCGCGACTCATAAAACGCGTGCTCCCTATCGATGGAGTCCGCCGCGACGATCGGTGCCGCCGCGTCGAAAAAGCGCAGACTCTCGCCGTAATGCGCGGCGATATCTTTAGCGAGCGCGTCATGGGTGAGCGGCCCTGTGGCGATGATCACCACGCCGCTCTCGGGGATCGAGGTGATCTCCCGTGTGATATAGGTGATGTTCGGATCGTTCAGGATCGCCTGTGTTACCAGCGAGGAGAACTGCTCACGGTCGACCGCGAGCGCTCCGCCTGCCGGTACGGCGCATTGATCGGCACACCGCAACAAGAGCGAGCCGAGGGTACGCATCTCTTCCTTTAAGAGTCCCGCGGCGGAATTGACTCGCTTAGCCTTAAAGGAATTGGAGCAGACGATCTCACATAATTTTTCGGAATGATGGGCAGGGCTGAGCTTTTGCGGCTTGGTGTCGTAAAGGTCGACGCGCACACCTCTCTTAGAGAGCTGATATGCCGCCTCACAGCCGGCCAACCCTGCGCCGATGATGGTTACTTTTTGCATAATACAAGTCATTAGCCTTCCCCTTGAGGGGAAGGTGGGCTTTTCGGCTCTAAAGCCGAAAAGGTCGGATGAGGTAAAAACCTTACCAATCTATCTATCAACGGGATAAAGTGGAACCGCTTCCACCTCATCCGTCACCGCCACAATCGGCGGCGACACCTTCCCCTCAAGGGGAAGGCTTTACAATCATTCTCACAACTGTTCACTTTTTATAGCCGCAGCCTTCATGCTGGCAGAACAAGCCGCCCTTTTTGCCCTTGCGCTTAAAGAGGATGTCGCCGCAGTTGGGACAGCGCTCATCGACCGGCTCATACCATGACACAAAATCGCAGTTCGGATAATTGGAGCAGCCGTAGAAGATCTTGCCCTTGCCGGTGCGCTTAACAATAACGTCGCCGTCGCACTTGGGGCACTTCACGCCTACGTTCTCCACATATTTTTTGACATTTTTACAATCGGGATAGCCGGGGCAGGCAATGAACTTGCCGTAACGTCCGACCTTGACGACCATCTGTCTGCCGCATTTTTCGCAGATGATGTCCGTCTTATCCTCTTCAAGCTCGATCTTGACGCCCTGCATATCGGCCTTCGCCTTTTTGAGTGTCTTATCAAAATCGGTATAGAAGCCGTCGAGCAGCTCGACCCACGCGGTCTTGCCGCTTTCGACGGTATCGAGCTCCTGCTCCATCTGGGCGGTGAACTTGACATTGACGATCTTGGGGAAGCGCTCCTTCATCAAGCCTGCCAGCGCCTCGCCGAGCTCGGTGGGGATCAGCGTCTTGCCTTCGCGCTTGACATACTCGCGCGAGGTGATGGTGGAGATGGTCGCGGCATAGGTAGAAGGTCTGCCGATGCCATATTCCTCAAGCGCCTTGATCAGCGACGCTTCGGTAAAGCGCGCAGGCGGCTGAGTGAAGTGCTGATTGCCTAAGAGCTCCTTTACTTTACAGGGAGTGTCCTTCTCCAAGGAGAGGATACGGTTATCCTTATCGTCCTCGTCGTCCTTGCTCTCGACATAAAGGGTCGTGAAGCCGTCGAAGTCGACGCGGTAGCCTGCCGCCTTGAAGACATAGCCGTTGCCCTCAATATCCGCCTGCGTGGTTTTCTGGATACAATCCGCCATCTGAGAAGCCATGAAACGCTCCCAGATCAGCTTATACAGCTTATACTGGTCATTGGTGACGCTGCCCTTGATCTGAGCAGGGGTGATCGACGGGGTAGAGGGACGGATCGCTTCATGACCGTCCTGCGCGCCTGCACGGGATTTGAAAAAGCGAGGCTTTGCAGGTAGGTATTTGTCGCCGTAGGTATCGCGGATATAGGTCTGCGCGTCGGCGATCGCGTCATTGGAGATACGCAGGGAGTCGGTACGCATGTAGGTGATCAGACCGATCGCGCCGATGCCCTCGAGCTCCACGCCCTCATACAGCTCCTGCGCGACCTTCATGGTGCGGCGTGACTGGAAGTTGAGCTTACGGGACGCCTCCTGCTGTAGGGTGGAGGTGATGAAGGGCGGCGCCGGGGATTTTTTGCGTGTGCCGTTCTTGACCTTAGTGATGATGAAATCGGCGCCGTCGAGATCGGATAGGATCTGATCCGCCTGTCCCTTATTCTTGATCTTGAGCTTGCCGTTTTTGTCGCCGTAAAGCGCGGCGGAGAACGCCTTGCGCGAGCCCTTGGGGATGAACTTGGCGTCGATCGACCAATACTCCTCGGGCTTGAAGGCGCGGATCTCGTTCTCACGGTCAACGATGATGCGTACCGCGACGGACTGGACACGTCCGGCGGAAAGACCGCGGTGGATCTTCTGCGACACAAAGGGGCTGAGCTTGTAGCCTACCAGACGGTCGAGGATACGGCGCGCCTGCTGCGCGTTGACCAGATCGATATTGATGGTACGCGGTGACGCCATACCGTTTTGGATACCGGTCTTGGTGATTTCGTTGAACTCCACACGATCCACTTCATCGAGCGGCAGATTGAGCAGGTAGGCAAGATGCCATGAGATCGCCTCGCCCTCTCGATCGGGGTCCGTCGCGAGATAGACCTTGTCAGAGCTTTTTGCTTTGCTCTGCAACTCGTCTACCAGCTTCTCCTTGCCCTTGATGACCTCATATTTCGGCGTGAAGTTATTGTTGACATCGACGCTCAGGCGTGCCGAGGGAAGATCCCTGACATGGCCCATAGACGCGACGACGTCATAATCCTTACCGAGGTATTTTTTGATGGTTTTCGCCTTGGCAGGCGACTCCACGATGACAAGATTAGACATTATTCGTCCTCCAAATGGTTTGCTTTCTGTTTTTATATAAAATGTAGTAATAGACTGTTTCAGGTGATCGAACAGGAGCGCGGGATCGATTTGCTCCGCTTATAAAAGAGAGCTTATCACGCGTTGCGGTACGTCGCAAGCGCCGTACCCTACAAAAGCAGATCTCACTATATCAACCGGTACATCCTGCCTTTTTCTGCTTGGATCAGCCCCTCGAGCTCCAGCTCGGTCAGTGCCTGCAACACAACATTGACTGGGAGCTTGACAGCGGATGTGATCGTATCGATGTGGACAGGCTCAGCGGTGACGGCACGGTATACCTTCACGGCGTCCGCGCTGACGTCGATATCGGATTTATGTACAGGGATGTCCTCGACGATATCGTTGGGATCACCCACGAGATGAAACTGCGGATAATATGAGAGGATGTCGGTATAATCCGTGACGGGGATCGCGCCGTCCTTGATCAGCGCGTTGGTGCCCTGCGAATAGGGCGAGGTGATGTTGCCCATCACGGCGAACACATCGCGGTTCTGCTCCAACGCGTTACGCGCCGTGATCAGAGAGCCGCTCTTCGCGCCTGCTTCAACTACCAGAACGCCGTCGGACAATCCCGAGATAATACGGTTGCGCTCGGGGAAAGTGTATTTCCCCGGGGGATAATCGGGCGGATACTCGCTGATGAGCGCGCCGCGTTCGGCGATCGTATTACGCATGCGCGCGTTGCCCATCAGATAGGGATAGTTGATGCCGCAGCCCAAAACACAGATCGTCACGCCGCCGGTCTCCAGCGCCGCGGTATGGCTCAGGCTGTCGATGCCGAGAGCGCCGCCGCTGATGATGATCACGCCCACCTTTGCGAGAGAGCCGGCGAGCACATGAGAGGTCTTTTTGCCGTAGGCGGTCGCGTTGCGCGTACCGACGACGCCGATGCTCAGATGCCGCGTAAAATCGGGCAAACGCCCTTTCATATATAATACCGCGGGCGGATCGTAGAGCTCCTTGAGCTTTTCGGGATAACTCGGATCGTCGAGCGACAGGATACTGATACCGAGCTCATTACACCGCGCGATCACCTCATAGGCTTTTTCGAGGGGCGTAGCTTCAAGAGCGGCAATATCCTTGTCGTTCAAAACGCCGGATAATCGCCACTCCATAACGCCGCCCTGATAAAACACGGTGATATTCGGATAGATTGACGCGAGCGCCTTGCACTTGGGCGTACTGTAGCCGAGCGCGAGGCTGAGCCAGATATAGTATTTTGTCGCGTTGGTCATTTTGTCATTTCCCAGAGAATGATACTTGCGGCGGCGGAGACATTGAGCGATTCCGCGTCGCCGCGCATCGGAATATACAGCCGATGGGTACACGCCTCAACGGTCTTAGGCGTGATGCCGTTGCCCTCGTTGCCGACAACGGTCAATACCGCTCCCCCGAAGGTACAGTCATTCAAGGAAACGGAGGTTTCGTCGAGCACTGCCGCGTAGGAGGCGCCGAACGCGTTGAAGCGTCCGATCAGTTCGGGCAGGTCGTCGGTGATATGGAAAGGCATTCGGAATACCGCGCCCATACTGCCGCGCGTTACCTTGGGCGCGTAAATATCACAGCAATCACGGGTCAGAATGACCAGATCAACGCCCAGCGCCTCGGCGGTTCTCAGGATCGTGCCGAGGTTGACGGGATCCTGTACGGTCTCCAAAGCCAATACTTTTCCATTATTCTTAATTTTATCAAAGTCGATGGTTTTGTCAAGTGTTTTTATGAGGAACAACACGCCCTGCGGCGTTTTGGTATCGGACACAGCGGCAAAGACGTTGTCTTTGAGCAGGAATGTCTGTTGTGTGGTTGAAGCGGCTTCCTTTACAAAAGATTCGTTCTTATTGTAAAAGCTCTCGGAAAAGAAAGCGGAGATAATCTCGGCGCCGCTTTTGATTGCGTCGCCGCACAGCCGCAGTCCCTCCGCGACGAAAACGCCCTCTTCCCTGCGAAAGGACGCGGAGGACAAGAGCTTTTTGATGGTTTTGATTCGTTTATTTTCTTTTGAAGAAATTTGTTCCATATGGTTACCTGTTGTGGTTAAAATATTATGGTTGGGGGCGTTGGATTTGCTTCGCATATGGGTGTCATCTTGACGGACGTTTCGGGAGGAGCAGACACGCGTGCCACGCCCCTCCCCTACAATAAATGTTGCAGAGGATTTGTAGGGGTCGACATTTATGACGACCCACGGTAGAGCGTTTGATGTGCTCCGCGATTGGGTGTCATCTTGACATGCGTTTTGGAATGTCGCAAGCGTCATCCCCTACGAAAAAAGAAATCGATCCTTATGGCGGCGGACAATATAAAAGCGTTTGGGGGTTACCCAAACGCAGTTATAGCTTTTTATGCGTTTTTAACCTGCTCTACGAGAGCGGTGAAGGCGGCGGGATCGGCGATCGCGATCTCGGACAGAACCTTGCGGTTCAGGGTGATGCCGGCTTTCTTCAGACCGTTCATAAAGGTAGAATAGTTGGTGCCGTTAGCCTTGCAGCCGGCAGAGATACGGGTGATCCACAGTCTGCGGAAATCTCTCTTCTTCTGCTTGCGGCCGATGTAAGCGTAGTTACCGCTCTTCATCACCTGCTGCTTCGCCATCTTAAAATGCTTGGATTTTGCACCGTAATAGCCCTTAGCGAGCTTTAATGTCTTTTTTCTTCTCTTGCGAGTCATCATCGCGCCTTTAATACGTGCCATTTATCTTTACCTCCGATAATTCTATAGTCAATAAGCGTTGATTATTTGTAGGGGATCAGGCGCTTAACCTGAGCTACATTGGTCTTGTCTGCGACAGCAGTCTTTCTCAGACCTCTCTTACGCTTGGTGGTCTTCTTGTTCAGGATATGGCTCTTGTTAGCATGAGCGCGGATAACCTTACCGTTCTTGCTCAATTTGAAGCGCTTCTTCGCGCCGCTGTGTGTTTTGATCTTAGGCATATTAAAAATCCTCCTTTTTAATCGGTTGAGCTTGCCGTAGTTCAGCGAACGCCGAACACAGGCAATGACTTTGGTTTGTTACTTGGTGGGCTTGGGAGCCAGGAACATGATCATCTGGCGGCCGTCCAGTTTCGCCGGACGTTCGATATTCGCCTCCTCGGCGCAAGCGTCGGAAAAACGCTTCATGATATCGTAGCCGTACTCGGAATGTCCCATCTCACGTCCTCTGAAACGGATGGAAACCTTGACCTTATCACCGTGCGTCAGGAATTTCTTCGCGTTCTTGAGCTTGGTGTTAAAGTCATGGGTATCGATATTCAGGGAGAGCTTAATCTCCTTGACCTCGACGGTATGCTGATTTTTTCTCGCCTCTTTTTCACGCTTCGCCTGTTCAAAGCGATACTTGCCGTAGTCCATGATCTTGCAGACAGGCGGCTTTGCCTGGGGAGCGATCTTGACGAGGTCGAGATTCTTTTCGTCCGCGATATGCTGGGCGTCGGCAGCCGACATAATGCCGAGCTGTGTGCCGTCAGATCCGATTACGCGTAACTCTCTGTCACGAATTTCCTCATTGATTTGAGGTTCCTGTTTAGCGATGTGTAAGCACCTCCAAAGTTTCTTAAACAAACAGAAAAGCGGACAGATAACTCCGTCCGCACACAATACAAGGATAAGGGAAATCTCCCCCGATTGTATTGACCCGTGCAGACGACACCCCACAGGTGAAAGCCTTATCCGCAAGTTTTACGGAATTCCGCTTTACTTTGTTTTCGTAATGTATTATAATATCTTCATCGATATTTGTCAAGGATTATTTTATCCGATCATCGATATAGAGAAAGAAACTATTTTATTAGGAGAATGAAACGTGCAATACTATCCCCAACCGACACAGCAGGCGTATCCTGCGCAGCCGCAATATATGCAGCCGATGTATTATCCGCTGCAGCCCGACCCCGAAATACAGCGACAAAATACCTATCGCCGCAACCTCAGAAAAAACGCCAACAGCATCGGCTTGCTCATGCTGTTGTTCTTCGGCTTTGAGCTGGTATTCAGTCTGATCCTGTCAATTGCGGTAATGGCAAAGGGGATCGATCAATCGTCGGGAGAATTCCTGCTGCTTGAAAACGGCGTGATCTCGATGGTCGTATTCTTTCTTGTCGGCGCTGTCTACTGCCTGATCCGAAAGATCCGTTTTTCCGGTATTTTCCCTTTTGAGAAAATCGGCGCGGGATTGTTGGCGCAGCTTTGCGTCGTCGGGCTGTGCTTCTCGCTGATGAGCAACAACGTGGTATCGCTGGTCAACGGCGTTTTCGGACTGTTCGGCGTAGAGAATACCGGAGGCAACTTTGACGTAGGCGATCAGCCGAACATCCTTTTGTACTTTCTGGTCGTCGCGATCATGCCTGCTCTGGCGGAGGAATTCGCCTTTCGCGGTATCGCTATGGGGATCCTCAGACCGTTCTCGGAGGGCTTGGCGATTTTGGTATCGTCCACGTTATTCGCGCTGATGCACGGCAACTTTGTACAGCTGCCGTTCACCTTCTGCTGCGGTCTGGTATTCGCGTTCATTGACATCAAGGCGAATTCACTGCTCCCGTCGATCATCGTGCACTTTTTTAACAACGGGCTTTCCGTGCTGTCAGACATCCTGATCTCCTACAAGGTTATCAACGAAATGACAGCCAATCTGTGCTACGGGATCCTCTTTGTGATCCTGGGCGTCCTCTCTTTCATTTTTATCAGGCGCTTTGTCAGCAAGGATGACGGCAGCTTCTTCACGCTCAAAAACGGCGACACCGTACTGCCGTATAAGGATAAGATCAAGACAGCCGTTACCTCCCCCACCCTGATCGCGTTCGCCGCGGTGATGATCAT
>DGUQ01000054.1:3058-7606 GCA_002394725.1 Ruminococcaceae bacterium UBA4306 | reverse complement strand
ACGACGGCGAGGTGCCGGTAGGCGCTGTTGTTGTCCGCAAGGGTGAGATCGTCGGCGAGGGAAGGAATCGCCGTGAGAAAGGCAAAAACGCCCTGTACCACGCTGAGCTGGAGGCGATTGACAACGCCTGTAAGCGCTTAGGCGGCTGGCGGCTGTGGGAATGTGAGCTGTATGTCACCCTAGAGCCTTGCCCCATGTGCGCCGGCGCGATCGTCAACGCGAGGATCCCGCAAGTCTACTTCGGCGCGTATGATCCGAAAAAAGGCTGCTGCGGCTCAGTGGCGGATGTGCTGAATCTGCCGCTCGCGTTCCATCCGGCTTATCAAGGCGGCGTGATGCAGGAGAGATGCGGCCGGATGCTGAGCGATTTTTTCAAGCGATTGAGATAATTTAAAACAAGAAATCGGTTGAGATTGCCACGGGCTAAGCCTTCGCAATGGACATTTGAAATAAAAACATATGATGAAACTGATCAAAAACGGAACTATCATCCTCATCATCGGCGTGATCGGACTACTCGCCGTGATCGGATCGGAGCTGTACGCGCACAACAAATACGAACAGCCACCGAAGGGAGTTACGGCGGAGGAGATCGCCGCGATGAAGATCGAGCCGATCAACATCAATACCGCCTCTGCCGATGAACTGAGCGTCCTGCCGGGACTGAGCAAACGGCAGGCGCAAAGCATCGTTGATTATCGCAATGAAAACGGTAGATTTCATTCTGCCGAAGATATCAAGGATATCAAGGGTATCAGCGAAAAGACCTACCGCAAAATCGCCCTCTATATCACAGCGGAATAAACAGAGAAAAAGCGCTTCGGTATTCCGAGGCGCTTACTTATTGCTATTCTTTTTCCACTTCCTGCGCGGCGAGCATGACGCTGATCTTGGCGGTAGCAAAGGAGATACCGCCCTGTAAATAGACCGCGTAGGGTTCTCTGAGCGGTCCGTCGGCGGAGATCTCGATGGATGAGCCGAGCGTGAACGCTCCTGCCGCCATGATGACGTCGCTGTCATAGCCCGGCATAGGTGACGGCTGGGGTGTGACAAAGCTGTCGATGGGCGAGCCGCTCTGGATACCGCGGCAAAAGGCACACAGCTTCTCGGGCGAGCCGAGAGTGATCACGTCGATAATATCGCCGCGGCGCTTTTGGTAATGCGGCTCAACGTCATAGCCGAGAACCTCAAAGAGCGCCGACGCGAAAACGGCGGTCTTGATCGCCTCGGCGGTCGCGACAGGGGCATGATACGCGCCGAGATACATCTCACGCAGGGTACCGAGCGTACAGCCGAGTTCCCTGCCCGTTCCCGGAGTAGACAAGCGATAAGCGCACAGCTCGACCAGATCGGCTCTGCCCGCGATATAGCCGCCGGTGGGCGCGATACCGCCGCCGGCATTCTTGATCATGGAGCCTGCCATCAGATCGACGCCGACCGAGATAGGCGATTCCAGCTCGGTGAACTCGCCGTAGCAGTTGTCGAGCATGATGACGGTATCGGGCGACAGGGGCTTGACGATATCGCAGATCTCCTTGATCTCTTTTACCCTCAGCGAGGGGCGTCGGGCGTAGCCCTTACTGCGCTGGATATAGACCATCTTTGGCTTCTTCTCGGCTACCGCCTTTTTGATGCCCTCAAGGTCAACGGTACCGTCGGGGAGCAGATCGACCTCACTGTATTGGATGCCGAAATCGACCAGCGAGCCCGAGCATTCGGTGATGCCGATCACGGGCTGGATGGTGTCGTAGGGCGTGCCTGTCACGCTGAGCATCTCGTCGCCGGGTCGCAGTACGCCGAACAAGGCGACAGTCAATGTATGGGTACCGCTCAAAAAATGCTGACGCGCCAAGGCGTCCTGCGCGTCGAAAACATAAGCGTAGATCTTGTCGAGCGTGTCCCTGCCGCGGTCGTCATAGCCGTAGCCCGTCGATCCGGCAAACATCGCCTCGCTGACGTGATATTCCTGAAACGCCTTGAGCATCTTTTGCTGATTGTATTCCTTGATCCGCTCGATCTCCTCAAAATGCTCGCGGCACAGCACCATCGCCTGATCGGCGGCGGAGCGGATTTTGTCATTGAATTCAAATAAGTTCTTCATATTCTCTCCCTATGGTGGATGTAAAAAGCCTTTCCGAATCATTGAAAGGGCTTGATAGTTTCTGCAAATTCGGCGCAGACCGCGAAGCCCGAATTCTGATAAAATCGGGTGTTCGCTTCACTGGCGCTGAAAACGTAAGCCTCTCTACCCTGCGCGTTGATTTGCGACGCGAGTGTGCGTACCAGCTCACGCGACAATCCCCTGCGGCGATAATCGGGATGGGTCGCCACCGCGCCGAGGATAACCGCGGATGACGTTTCTGAAACCGTCATTACACCGGACACAAGTGTCCCGTCGATATCCGTGCCGAGGAGCGTGCATTTGCCGAGATTGCGTCGGTGGGTCACGTCAGACAGAAAGGTCATATATTCCGGCACGAGAAAAACCTCGCTCGCACAGCTTTGCAACAGCGCGTAAAACGGCTTGATCTCGGGTGAGTATAATTCTAATTTAGAATTATATTGTTCGCCGACATACCGCAAGACCTGTCCTTTTATCACACGATCCGCCTGCAAATCAAGCGAAAAACCGCTTGCGGACATCACCGCTCCGGCGCCTTGAAAACGCAGGAAGGAGCTGATCTCTTCCAGATCGGAAGCGTCGGTGAGATATAGGCTGAACTTGTCCTCAAATCGGGAGATCGCCGCGGTGAGCTTGCCGTCCGTTTCCTGCACCCAAAAGCCGACAAAATCATATCCTCCGCCATAGCTTTCGTACAGCGAGAGGATACGGGTATAAAACGGATCGTTTGAGTGAAAGGAGTATAATTCTGAATCGGTTTCTCGGCTTTGCCTCGAACAATTATACAATCCCTCAGTCACCTTTGACACACGTGTCCGGTGACAGCCTCCTCGCCGGAAGCGGCTCCCCCCTTGTCCTTCGGACATTTCCCCAACGGGGGCACCTTTACCAAAGGGAGCCTGAATAGCTCGGATCATAGGGCGTTGACCAGCGCTTTGAAGTGCTTGCCGCGCGCGTCAAAATCCTTGTACAGATCGAAGCTCGCGGACGCCGGCGACATGGAAACGATATCGCCCTCGACCGCGTTTTCATAAGCGCATTTTACCGCTTCTTCCATGTCCTTGACGCGGATGATGACAGGGTTATTCTCGGAATATTTGGGCGATCGACGAATCGCGGTCTCGATCTTGTCGGCAGTCGCGCCCATCAGGATCGCGAGCTTGACCTTGTCGCAGATCTTGTCGCCCAGCTCGGTGTAATCGAGGTGCTTATCGTAGCCGCCGGCGATCAGGATCAGCTTGAAGTCATAGAGCGACAGCGTGCCGCTGGCGGTACGGGTCGGACTGGAGGCGATGGAGTCGTTATAATACTTGACGCCGTTGAGCTCACGCACGAACTCGGCACGGTGCTCCACACCGCCGAATTCACGGGCGACCTTGCAGATACTGTCAACGCTGACGTCGCCCCACACGGCACAGATCGCGGTCATATAGTTCTCGACATTGTGCATGCCGGGGATCTTGATCTCGCGGATATCGAGTACGTCAAAGAGCTTGCCTTCCTCCGCGTACTCGATGGTGTCGCCGTCGAGATACGCGCCGTGACGGAGCTTTTTGGTACGGGAGAAAAAGACGGTCTCTCCCTTACAGCTCAGGTCAAACAATCGGGTGATCTCGTTATCGTAATTGAGAACGGCTTTTTGATTTTCATTCTGATAAAGAATAATATTTCGCTTTGCTTCTATGTACTCCTCCATGTCCTTGTGGACGTCCAGATGGTTGGGCGCGAGGTTGGTCACGACCGCGACGTCGGGACTCCGGCGCATGGAGATCAGCTGGAAGGAGGACAGCTCCACCACGCACACATCATCGGGCGAGATGGTCTCGATCTCGGGCAGGAGGGGCTTGCCGATATTGCCGCCGACATGCACGTTATAGCCGTCGGCTCTGAGCATTTCAGCGATAACGGTGGTGGTCGTGGTCTTGCCGTCGGAGCCTGTCACCGCGTAGATCTTGCACGGACAGATGTCGAAGAAGATCTCCATCTCGGAGCTGATGGTCACGCCCTTCTCGCGCAGGGCGTTGAGCTCATCGCACCAAAAACGCATACCCGGGGTACGCAGGGCGATATCGACGTCGATATCGTCGAGATAATGCTCGCCCAGTGAAAGCTGAGCGCCGTCCGCCTTCGCCTTCCGCGCAATCTCGCCGAGCGCTGCTTCATCACGCTTGTCGCAGGCGATGACGGTCGCGCCGTATTTGGTGAACAGTGGGATCAGCGGCATATGACTGCGGCCCATGCCGATCAGCGCGATGCGTTTGCCGCGGATCGATTCAAAAAAACTGTCGATACTCTGCTTCATTTGTATTCCTCCAAAAGCACAGAATTATCTATTATAATAGTATGATAATTGTATTATACTATATTATAAAAAAATATCAAGACATATCACCGATTCCGCTTAATACTAAGTAGCAATAAAACAC
>DGUQ01000054.1:0-2877 GCA_002394725.1 Ruminococcaceae bacterium UBA4306 | reverse complement strand
TTTTTATTGCTACTTAGTATGAGATCAGCGTCAAATACGTGGGCGGCGTTTAAAATGCGATAGGCGATAAAGATGCTGACGACGTAGAACAGCACCCAGATATTCATGCTGACGATGGAGAAATAGATCGCCGAGAGCACCACCAGCGGATGCACCTTGACCTGATCGGATACGATACGCGGCTCGAGGATCTGGCGGAGCACTACGGTCAAAAGAAAGTATACCAGCAGGATCACGCCGCCGATATAATTCTTTTGCAGAATAAAAGAAGCAGCAAACGGCACATAGACCACGCCGGGACCTAAGATCGGCAGTACATCTGCTACGGCGGTCACAAACGCGAACGCGATCGGATAATCAACGCCGGTCAGATAGAAGATAAAGACCGCCTCGGCGAAGGTGATCGCGTACAGGATCAGGTAGGAGCGGATCAGGCGGCGCAGGGTATCGGCGGTAATGTGCATGACGTTGCCGAGAACGCTGTGATACTCCCCTGCCCTATCCAGCAAGCTATCGCGCAATTTGCCTAAATGATGCAGGAAATAGACCGTCAACGCAAAGGTCACGATCACAAAGGTGATCCCGAGCGGCACCGCCTGAAACAGCGTTGCCGCGACCGAGGTCACGGTATGCAGTAAACTGCCCGAGAAGATACTCTCCTTCACTGTGTCAAACAGTTGAGGAGATTGGAACAGCTCAGCGAGTATAGCGCGATAATCCTCCAGCAGAGTGAGTGCCTGAGTGATTGCGAGATAGAGGATGATCCCGATCACGGCGAATACAACGCCGAACACCAAGAGGGTGAGCGCTGTCGCGGCAAAGGAAGATCGAAAACTGAATTTTGCGCGCAGATAATCATACAGCGGCTTCATCAGCACCGCGAGAAGGAGCGACAGCACAAACGGCAGGACGAATGCCGCCGCCTGTACCGCGAGGACGAATAATAATGTATAGCAAAGGAAAAAGACGAGCCGAGGCTTGCCGCTGAGAAAACGGGGTTTCATATCATCACCAACCTGAGGTTAGTGTTTGTGACGCGGACGGATTTATTCGACCATGACGGGATGATATAACCCATCATGAGAAGTGAGGTGTAGGAAGCATTAAAAAGCCTTCCCCTCGGGGAGGAAGGTGGCTTGGCGCAAGCCAAGTCGGATGAGGGGCTTGCTGATCCTAAAGATCAATCATGCAAAGAGTGTAAAGTTTTTCTTTTCTCCAGCTGTGCTCTGTCTACCAAAAGGAGCCTTCTTGATTGTATGACTTTTTTCGTATAAATTCAAACGACAGGCCCTAAAAAGAGCCTGCCGTCTGAAAAAACAGAAACCAAAATGCTTGGAAAATATCAAATTGAACATTACTGCGGAGCGCGTCCGAGCAGGAAATCGACACTCACCTCGAGGATATCCGCCAGCGCTACCAGCTCGACGTCGGTAACAAAACGGATCTGACCCTCGAGCTTGGATAAGCCCGACGCGTTCATATCAACGCCATTGACCTGCAATTGCGCGAGCAGCTCTTTTTGCTTCATACCCTTTTTCTTACGTGCCGCTTCAACACGCGCGCCTACAAGATTACGATCGCCTAATTCCTGTTTACGAAGTCTCATTTTATCTCCCCAAATCTATTCCAAAATCTGTTAGTTATTTCTTTTAAATAATTCCGCATGGAAATTCTTTAAACGTAAAAAGCTAATGTATCTGTATTATAATACGTTATTCGAAAAAAAACAACCCTTTTTTGTAAGAAAATTTAAATTTTTGATACTTTTTTCTTCTTTTCGTTACAAACCTTTAATTTCTGCACAAGAAAATGTATCAATTTTTGTAAACTTTTTCATGTCGCTTGTTGTTGACAAAAAGTGACATACAAGATGTTGATTTGGGTGAATGGTGAATGGTGAACGGTGAATGGTGTCGGGAAACGCTGACGCGTTTTGGATTGGTATAATAGCTCTAAGCGAATACGCTCGATGCTCTATGATGAGATGTTGATATGTTTCTATTCTTCATACTTATTTGGATTATAATATTTTTATCGGGTGAGAGCGGAGCCCTCCATCCACCATTCACTATTCACCATTCACTATTCACCAAAAAAGCTCCCCGAAGGGAGCTTTTCAGGCGAGCAAATCTATAAGCCGGGTTCTGTATTGGGCAGTCATCTATCTTGGCCGTGCGTTGCCGCAGCGGCTCGGTGCCACCTCCACGGGACTGCCGAGCAAGCATATTGTCCCTCCGCGGTGTTGCTTCGGATAGGGTTTACACGGCGGTGACGTCTCCGCCACCCCGGTGAGCTCTTACCTCACCTTTCCACCCTTGCGTCGTCGGCGAATGTGGGAGGAGCAAGCCCCTCCCCTATGATATCGTGACGATTCGCGGTAATTTTCTGTTGCACTATCCCTGGGGTCGCCCCCGGCGGCCGTTAGCCGTTATCCTCGCTCTGTGAAGCCCGGACTTTCCTCGGGCGGAGCCTTTCGGCGCTCGTCCGCGACTGCCTGACTTGCTCGTGCCTTATTATAATCAGTTTAGCTCTCTTTGTCAATCATGCTTTCGGCATACGCTAAAAGCGCTTCTTTCTCATTAGGCAGCGCGCCCGCGATCACCTTGTCGAGCAAGAGATCGAGCGTCTTGCCGATCTGCACGCCCGAGCTGACCCCGATATGGAGCAGGTCGGAGCCGTTGACCTTGAGCTGCCGCAGGCTGTAGCACTCCCCTGCCGCGATGATACGGTTCAATTCATCCGATACCGCCGACAGATTGCGGAGCTTTTCCTCACGCATATATTTGGACTGCGCCAAAATGTCCGCGTGCTGGATCAGCATGAGCGCCTGCATCACCTCCACGCCGAGGCGCCTGAGGTAGCCCTTGAGCAGGACGG
>DGUQ01000036.1:2119-3157 GCA_002394725.1 Ruminococcaceae bacterium UBA4306 | reverse complement strand
CCTTGTGCTTTTCAAAGCCGTACTGCGGATATTTTTCGGCATATTCGAGCATCAGGCGATCCCTGCTGACCTTGGCGAGGATCGACGCGGCGGCGACGGACATTGACTTTGCGTCGCCCTTGACGATGTACTCGGCAGGGATACCCAGCGGCGGCAGACGGTTGCCGTCGATCATGGCGTAATCCGCCTTGACCGACAATCCCTCGACAGCGCGCTTCATGGTGTTCATCGTGGTGGCAAGGATATTGTCGCGCTCGATCTCCTCCACCGTGCCGAAGGCGATGGAGCAGGAAACAGCGGTCTCGACAATCACATCAAACAGCGCGTCACGCTTCTTCTCCGTGAGCTTTTTGGAATCGTTCACACCCTCAATGATACAGCCCTCGGGCAGGATCACGGCGGCGGCGCAAACGGGTCCCGCGAGAGGACCGCGACCGGCTTCATCGACGCCGCAGATATGATGATAGCCTTTTGCCATCGCTTCTTTTTCGTATAATAACCAGTCCATCTTTTCCTCCAATGGTAATTAGGGGGTTAGGAAAGCCTTCCCCTCGGGGGGAAGGCTTTTTCTGCGCCCGTCATTCTCGGTACGTCGACAAGCAGTGGCTCTTAGCCAATCGTTTTCGGGAGGAGCAAGCCCCTCCCCTACTCATTTTACGGTTTTTCCAGTGTGACGCGTCCTAATTTCGCGGCACGGAATTCGTCGAGCAGGGTGTAGGCGGCGCGTTCGGTATCCGCTTCTCCGCCGGAGACCAGCATACCGCGGTGCGCGGCGATCCTTTCGAGCACCTCATAGCTCGGCAGCGAGAGCTCCTCGTCGGTGAGCTTGTAGCGTTCGGCAAATTCGGGGGGATTCAACTCCTTGAGCAGGTCGATCAGGCGCACGGCGAGCAGCTCGGTGTCCATGACCTCACTCTTGATCGCGCCGGTAAAAGCAAGGTGTTCGCCGACGGTCTGGTCGTCAAATTTCGGCCACAGCACGCCGGGGGTATCGAGCATCTCAAAGCCTTTAGAAACCGTGAACCACTGGTTGCCGCG
>DGUQ01000036.1:0-1987 GCA_002394725.1 Ruminococcaceae bacterium UBA4306 | reverse complement strand
TTGGGGATGCCGACGATCATCACACGCATGGTGGGATTGACCATGCCCTTTGCCTTGTAGCTCGCGATACGCTCAGACAAAAGCTCGGTCAATACGGGTACGAACCTGTCCACGCCCCTGCCGCTCTTGCAGTCCACAGGGATGGCGCGGACATCCTCGCGGCTGAGCGCGGAGACCCACTGATCGGTCGCGCGCTTATCCGCCATGTCGCACTTGTTGAGCAGAACGATACGGGGCTTGCCCGAGGTGAGACGGGCGATATCGGGGTTACGCGAGGAGATCGGGATACGCGCGTCGATGATCTCGGCGACCGCGTCCACGAGCTTTAAGTCCTTTTCGATACGGCGCTTGGTCTTGGTCATATGACCGGGATACCACTGGATCACCTGGGTGTGATCGGACGCCGTATCGGGTCGGGTTTGCTTTTTTGGTTTAGCTGTTTTGTTGGGCTTAGAGGGCTTTTGCGTAGATTTTTGATTCCCTGCGGAATGGTTCATCCGCGCGCCCGAGCGTCCGCCGTATGGCTTTTGATCTTTTTTTCTGTTCTTTTTATTACTTGGTTTTTTCATAGGTCACCTGATGGGGTTAGGGAATCGGAATATTTGTTGCAGGGTTTGGTATTTATCGGAAATCTCGGGTCGTCGAGGCGCCGACCCCTACAGAATATTTGCTCCGCTTGCAAATTCGATATAGCGGAAAAGCTCGGGATGTCGCAAGCGTCATCCCCTACATGGTTGTGATTTGCTTCACGGTAGGTGGGATTTGTAGGGGACGGCGCTGACACGCGTGTCCGACGTACCGCGGCAGGGCGCTGGATCACAACCGCATTGGTTGAGGAAATATAACGTTTATGTTTGAAAGAAAGCCTGCTCCGTCGGAAGCAGGCTCACACGATTACTGATAAACGTAGCGGATCTTGGAGAGATCCAGCTTGACGCCGCCGTTCGCGTCATAAGCGTGCGGAATGATATCCAGCTGCGCCTTGCCGATGATGTAGCTCTCATCGATGAAGCCGATCTGGCGGTAGCGGCTGTCGAGCGAAATGCCGCGGTTGTCACCCATGACAAAGACCTTGCCCTCGGGAACAATACCGTTGAGCTCGCTCTCGGGCACATCACCGTGAACCGTCACGCCCTGAATATACGGCTCGTCGAGCTTCTTGCCGTCAACGTACACGGCGTTGTTGTCATAATCGAGTCTGAGCTCCTGTCCGGCGGTGGCGATCACGCGCTTGACCAGCGGCTTTTGATACTCCTCGGCATGGCTGATGATGACGATATCACCGTTGTGGGGCGTATAGAAGAGATCGGTGATGACGACCTTGTCGGAGTCGATCAGGGTGGGCTCCATGCTCTTGCCGTCAACATCGATGATCCGAAAGCCGAATGCCATGACCAGCAGCACGACGACCAGCGCCATCACCAAGCTGCCCAGCCAGTCGAACACCGTCGCGGAAACCTCGCTTTGATTCAGCTTTATCGTAGAAGTCGCGGTCGCCTTGCCCTCTTCGGGCGCGTCCTTCGCAAAAAGTTCATCTAATTTCTTTTCATCAAATTTCAAAACAAAAACCTCATGTATCGGTTGTGCCTGCTGCGGTAAAGAAGGCTGAGCTCGCACAGCTCGGTCGAGCCGCGCAAGGACTCGTTGCTTGTCACGCAGCGGCAAACGCAGAATCATATATTTCCATGATAGATAATACCACGGAAAAAGGGGGCTGTAAAGCCCCCTGTAAAATAATTCAAGAATTATTTACGAATTTCTTCCTTGACCTTAGCAGCCTTACCGACTCTGTCACGCAGATAGTAGAGCTTGCTGCGGCGAACCTTACCGCGGCGAACAACCTTAACGTCAACAACGTTCGGGCTGTGGAGAGGGAAAACTCTCTCAACGCCTACGCCGTAGGAAAGGCGGCGAACGGTGAAGGTCTCGGCAACGCCGGAACCACGGCGAGCGATAACGGTACCCTCGAACATCTGAATTCTTTCTC
>DGUQ01000050.1 GCA_002394725.1 Ruminococcaceae bacterium UBA4306 | reverse complement strand
CCCCCGTTGGGGGAATGTCCGAAGGACAAGGGGGGAGCCGCTTCCGGCGAGGAGAAGGTGTCGACCAACGGGAGACGGATGAGGGGACAACCTTTCCTACAGATGACGGATTCGGTGAGACCGGGCGTCTACCGTGGATAAAAAGAAAAGATCTAATCTCTTTGTAAAGATGATCTTTCGGAGAGGTCAGCCCCTCATCCGACTCGGCTTGCGCCGAGCCACCTTCCCCCCGAGGGGAAGGCTTTTTGATTGCCATGTTACAGTGATATAGAAAAAGGCACACGTGCCCCCGAGGGGAAGGCTTTTTCAAAAACCACAAAAGCCTCCGCACCCTAACGGAGGCTTTTGAATCATATGAGTTGTTAATGGATGAAAACGGATGCGCGAATCCGGCACGCGTGCCTATTTCAAATTCTCGATCGCCGCTTTGATCAGGGCGAGCTTCTCGCGCTCACGCTCCGCCTGATTTTTGATCTTCTCAATGACAGCGGCGGGAGCCTTGCCCATGAAGCCGGGGTTTGAGAGCTTCTTCTCATCCTGAGCGAGCATCTTCTCGGTCTGCGCCAGCTCCTTGTTCAGGCGCTTTAATTCCGCTTCCTTATCGACCAGCTCATTGAGCGGAATATAGAGCTTCGCGTTCGCGGTGACGACGGTCACAGCGCCGTCGATGTCAAAGTCAGCGTCGATCTCGACCTCATTCGCGGAGGCGAGCTTCTTGAAGAACTCCACGCCGTGGCGGAAGGTATCCTGCTCCTTGGTCGCGATATAGAGCTTCGCCTTCTTACTGGGCGGTACATTCATCTCATTGCGCTGCGTGCGGATCGCGGTGATCGCCTTCATGATCTTCCGCATATCCTCCGCCTCGCGCGCAAAGCACAGCGCATCGGTGTACTCGGGATACTGCTCGCGCATGATGGTCTCACCCTCGTGGGGGATGTTCTGCCAGATCTCTTCGGTGATGAACGGCATGAACGGATGCAGCAGCTTTAAGATCTTGTCGAGTACATAGACCAGCACCTGCCTCGCGTTCTGCGCGGCGGTCGCGTCATCGGAGTAGAGATCGGTCTTTTTGAGCTCGATGTACCAGTCGCAGAAGCAATCCCAGATGAAGTCATAGAGCTTTTGTACCGCGATACCGAGCTCGAATTTCTCAAGGTTCTCGGTCATATCCTTGCACAGGGTGTTGAGAGTGGAGAGGATCCACTTATCCTCCAGCTTCAGTTCAGTCGGCAAAGATAAAGATACTTCGTGTCCTTCGATATTCATCAGCACAAAGCGGCTCGCGTTATACAGCTTGTTCGCGAAGTTGCGGCAGCTCTCGACGCGCGTCTCACTGTAGCGCATATCGTTGCCGGGGGAGTTGCCCGTCGCGAGGAAGAAGCGCAGCGCGTCGGCGCCGTACTTGTCGATGACCTCGATCGGGTCAACGCCGTTGCCGAGTGATTTAGACATCTTTCTGCCCTGTTCATCACGGATCAGACCGTGGATGAACACCGTATGGAACGGCACATCGCCCATATTCTCCAGACCCGAGAACATCATGCGGACGACCCAGAAAAAGATGATGTCATAGCCCGTGACCAGCGTATCGGTCGGGTAGAAGTATTTGAGCTCCTCGGTCTGATTCGGCCAGCCGAGGGTCGAGAACGGCCACAGCGCCGAGCTGAACCAGGTGTCGAGGGTGTCCTCATCCTGCTTCATATGGGTGGAGCCGCACTTGGGGCAGGTGGTGACGGCGTCCTTGCTGACGACCATCTCGCCGCAGTCGTCGCAGTAGTATGCCGGGATACGGTGACCCCACCACAGCTGACGCGAGATGCACCAGTCGCGGATATTCTCCAGCCAGTGGAAGTAGATCTTCTCACTGCGCTTGGGGATGAACTGTGTATCATTCTTCTTGACGGCGTCGATCGCGGGCTTGGCGAGCGGCGCCATCTTGACGAACCACTGCTTACTGACCATCGGCTCGATGGTGGTGTGACAGCGGTAGCAGGTGCCCACGTCATGGCTGAGCGGCTCGATCTCTTTGAGGAGACCCAGCTCGGTCAGGTCGGCGACAATCGCCTTTCTCGCTTCCATGGTGGTCATGCCGGCATACTTGCCGCAGTCGAGCACCTCGGGCTCATTCTCGCTGAGCTTGCCCGACGCTTTGAGCTCCTCATAAGCCGCCACATCCTCGGCGCCGGTCATGTGACCGTCGTAGGTAAAGCAGCGCACGATCGGCAGAGCATGGCGGAGTCCGACCTCAAAGTCGTTGGGGTCATGCGCCGGGGTGATCTTGACCACGCCGGTACCCTTCTCCATATCCGCGTGCTCGTCGCACACGATCGGGATCTCCTTATTGATCAGGGGCAGGATCGCGTGACAGCCGTGCAGATGCTTGTAGCGCTCGTCGTCGACGTTGATCGCCACGGCGGTATCGCCCAGCATCGTCTCGGGACGGGTGGTCGCGATCTCCAGCATCTCGCCCGTCTCCTTGACGGGGTAGAGGATGTGCCAGAA
>DGUQ01000057.1 GCA_002394725.1 Ruminococcaceae bacterium UBA4306 | reverse complement strand
GTCAGATGGGAGAAGATGACCGCGGGCAGCTCCACACGCACGCCGATATCGACGCGGTTGGACTTGGTGTCGATATTGAGCTCCTCACAGATCTTCTCCATCCACTTCGAGCCCGAGCGTCCGACGGATACGATACAGTCCTTGCAGTCGTCAGAGCCGTTCTTGTGATGGACGCGGTAGCCGCCGTCGATGATCTCGATGTGCTCGATAGGCGTATTGAAGTGGAAATCCACAATGTCACTGATCTTGTTATAGATGTTGCCCAATACGATGTAGTTGATGTCCGTGCCGAGATGACGGACGGACGCGTCGAGCAGCTTGAGCCGGTTCTGGGTACAGATCTTCTTGAAGTCGGTGCCTGCCGTGGAATAGAGCTTGGTCGCCTCGCCGCCGTTCTCGACGTTGATCTTGTCGACATACCGCATCAGTTCGAGCGCCTTGTCGCGCCCGATGTATTCATGCATCGTGCCGCCGAAGTCGTTGGTGATATTGTATTTGCCGTCCGAGAACGCGCCCGCGCCGCCGAAGCCCGACATGATCGCGCAGGTCTTGCATTTGATGCAGGATTTGACCTTGTCGCCGTCGATGGGGCATTTGCGTTTTTCAAGCGCGTTGCCGGTCTCAAATACGGCGATCTTTAAATCAGGACGCTTGGTCGCCAGTTCATATGCCGAGAAAATGCCTCCCGGACCCGCGCCGATAATAATGATATCGTAATTCAATGTATTCACTCCTATTAATCAGAAGGTCGCATCCACGATCTCCTGTCTGTTAACGTTGATCAAGCCCTTGCCGTTGAGCCGTATGACGGGGATAACCGGCAGGCTCACGAACGAAAGGGTCATAAAGGGGTCGATGTCGGCGGACGCGCCTAACGCTGTCGCGGCTTTTTTGAGCCTGTTGACGCGACTTTCCACCTCTTCGATCGACAGATCGCTCATCAATCCGGCGATCGGCAGGGGAAGGGATTCGATGACTTTTCCGTGATCGACCACGACCAGACCGCCGCCCATCTTTCGCACCGCCTCCGCCGCTGCCGCGATATCCTCGTCGCTGCATCCGACCGCGATCAGGTTGTGCGAGTCGTGCGCGACACTGGTGGCGATCGCGCCGCGCTTGATCCCATAGCCGCTGATAAAGCCGATGCCGATATGCCCCGTGTTGTGGTGGCGCTCAAATACCGCCGCCTTTAATATATCACGGTCGATATCGACGCCGTTGTTCCGCATGCCCTGTTCGGTGGGCTGGATGATGATCTCATCGGTCAGCAGCTCATGCTTTTTCAAGCCGATAACGCGCTGTCGCTCCTTGATCGGCAAACGCAGCTTTGCGGCGTCGACCTTCCGCATATGGAAGGAATGCAGCACTTTATCGCAGTCAGGCAAAGGCTTGACGTTGTTATGGATGACAGCGCCGTTTTTAGCGACAGCCTTACCGTCGATGTAGACCTGCTCGACCGTAAAGTCGATGAAGTCGCTCAGCACGACGATGTCAGCGTGATAGCCCGGGGCGATCGCGCCGTAATCCTTCAAGCCGAAGTAGGTCGCCGTGTTGAAGGTGCACATCCGGATCGCGTGGGCAGGCTTGACGCCCTTATCCACCGCCTTGCGGATGATCGCGTCCAGGTGCCCTTCTTTGAGCAGATCCTCGGGATGGCGGTCATCGGTGCACAGCATCGCCCTGTTGCAGTAGGGCGGCTTGCAGAGGGGGAGCAGGGCATTGAGGTTCTTTGCCGCCGTACCCTCTCGCACCATGATCCACTGTCCGCGCGCGAGCTTATCAAGCGCTTCCTGCGCGTCGGTACATTCGTGGTCGGATCTCACGCCCGACGCGACATAGGCGTTGAGGTCTTTGCCGCCGAGGAACGGCGCGTGACCGTCGATGATGCCGCCGTATTTTTTCGCGTCCGCGAGCTTCTTGAGCAGCGGTTCTTCACCCTCACACACGCCGACGGAGTTCATCATTTCGGCAAGACCGAGGACATTCTCGCGCTGATAATACGGCTTGAGATCCTCTGCTTCCAATGTCTCACCGCTCTCCTCAAGCGGCGCCGCAGGCACACAGGAGGGCAGGTTGAAATAGATGTGCATATCGAGATCGTCGCACAGCCGCATGATATAGTCGATCCCCTCGGTGCCGGCGACATTGGCGATCTCATGCGGATCCGCCATCACCGCGGTCGTGCCGTGGGGGAGAGAGCCTCTCTCAAATTGAGCCGGAGTCAGCAGGGTGCTCTCAAGGTGCATATGCGCGTCCATAAAGCCCGGGACAATGATCTTGCCGCTGACGTCAACTTCTTCTACGCCGTCATAAAGACCTAAGCCGGCGATGATTCCGTCACAGATCGCCACATCCTTGTGCTCAAGCTGTTCGGTAAAGACGTTCAGCACACTGGCGCCCTTGAGGACAAGATCGGCTTTTTCGCGACCCATCGCGACGTCGATGATTCTCTTGAGGTTCATAGGATGCCTCCTTTGCCTGTAATCTACACTTCATATTATCATAGCATATTTTAAAAGATATATCAATCTTTTTTAGTCAATATGTCAAATTGTTTGGATA
>DGUQ01000064.1:6270-8770 GCA_002394725.1 Ruminococcaceae bacterium UBA4306 | reverse complement strand
GCGGTCTGGGTGGTGTACTTGCGGTCATCCTTATCCTTGGGAAGATCCTCGAGCCGGATGTTCTTCGCGTCCTCGTTCGGCTCGCCGACGGAATCGGGATTGTCGTCGTCACGCTTCTGGGTCTCGCCGTTGTCGGCGATCAGGGTGACGGTGTCCTCCACATCGGTGAAGCTGCCGCCGTTTTGATTGAAGGAATAGGGATCAAAGCCGTATTCGGAGCCGCCGTCACTGCCGCCGGGGAGGGAGAAGGAGTAGGGGCTGTTCTGTGAATTGCTCTTGCGGCTCTGTGTGGACGCGATATAAGCGCCGAAGCCTACGATCATCGCCGCGAGCAGCGCGCACAGAACGATGATGAACACCTTGGTGCCTGTGGGGGTCGGCGGCTTGGGCGGATTCATGTTGGTCGGCTGAGCCTGTGCGTAGTTTGTTCCCTGCTTGGGCACCGGCGCATAGGGCTGGATCGACTCTATGGGCTGTTGGGGATAGGGGGCAGCCTGAGGCATGTTCGGCGGCGCCTGCTGATAGCCCGTGTTCGGATAGTAATACGGGGTCTGTTGTATCGGCTGCTGCATAGGTTGCTGCATAGGCTGCTGCATAGGCTGCTGCATAGGCTGCTGTGCGGCCTGTTGATAGGTACCCTGTTGATAGGTGTTCTGTTGATAATAGGGAGAGTAGCCGTGGGGCGCCGCGCTGTTCGGATATGCCGTCGGCTGTACCGGCGGAACGGGAGGCGTTTGCAGCGGCGGCTGAGGGATCGCCGCTGTCTGTTGAACGGGCTCGGCCGGCGCCGCTTCAACGGGATGGCTCTCGACGGCGTCCTGTTGCGGTTCAGATCGCTCGGGAGCCGCGGTGCTTTGTGCCTGTGCGTTTTCTGCCTCGGGCTTTATCTGCTCGGCTTCCAAGGCTTCATACTCTTCTTCGGGATGATATTGCTGGTTCGGAGTGAATTCTTCCATAGTAACTACCTTCCAATCTTGATAGATTATTCTTCTGTTTCATTGTCGGCGGTCGTTTCCACAAACTGTTGCCTCCGGCTTGTGTCCGTTTCGGCGCTTTGCTGAACGGTCTTAGGCAAACGGATGGTGAACGTGGTGAATTCGTTGACACGGGAATCAACGTAGATATCGCCGCCGTGCAGCCGCATGATGGTCTTGGCGATGAACAGTCCCAGACCCATGCCCTTCTTGTCGATGCTGCGGCTCTTGTCGGTTTTATAGAATCGGTCAAAGACAAATCGGATGTCCTCCGGCGGTATGCCGGGACCGGTGTTGGAGATGCTGACGGATACGTCGTAGCGCGTTTCCTCCACACCGAAGTGGATGGTGCCGCCCTCGTTGGTGAACTTGACCGCGTTCTCGATCAGGTTGTACACCACCTGATACATCAGGTCGGGGTCGGCGTCCACCACGATACTGCGAAAGTCCTCAAGACCCGTGATGTGCAGCTTACGCGCGATGATCTTCTGCTCGTAGCTCGCGAGGATCGTGATGATCAGCGAGAACATGTCAAACTTTTGACGGTTGACCTTTAATTCGCCTCTGTCGATACGCGACAGGTTGAGCATCGAGGTCACCAGCCGTGACAGGCGCTTGACCTCGGTGGATACGATCTTCATATAGTGATCGTGGCGTTCGGGCGGAATCGTGCCGTCGAGCATGCCGTCGATGAAGCCGGCGATGGTCGTCATGGGCGTTTTGAGCTCATGCGACACGTTGGAGATGAACGATCGGCGCATGCCCTCGCTGGACGCCAGACTGTCCGCCATGTAGTTGAACGCGTTGGCGAGCTCACCGATCTCATCGTCGGAGTTGGCGTTGACGCGTACGGAGAAATCGCCGACAGCGAATTTCTTGGCGGCGGAGGACATCTGCTTGAGCGGCTTCGACATGCTGTAGGACATCACCGCGACAAAGATGATGATGATGACCAGCATCACGCCCGCGGCGATCAAGAAGATCTGCAAAAACGTGACCGGCAATCCCGAGAGGAAGGTCGCCTTGGTGGTGACATAGCAGAACGCCGAGGGGTTCGCGTCGGAGTCCAGCATGACCGGTACGCCTGCGGTATAGCGGTTATCGGAATAGTATCCGTCCAGCGTACCCGAGGAGAAGTATTCACCCCGGGTGGTCTCGAACAGTACCTTGGAGGGGAAGTAGTGCTTTTTGTGGACGCAGTCGCCCTCCTCCGAGCAATACAGGCATACGCCCTTGTTGTCGGTGATCAGGATATCGGCGTCGAGACTTTTGGAGATATTGATGACCGTCAGACCGACAGGGGAATGCTCGTCGATGACCAGCGAGTGGACCGACGGCAGGATGGACGAGTAGGAGGATATCGCGTCTGCCACCTGATGGGCGTTATCGAGCAGCGAAACCTTCTTTTGCTCCTCCCAGTAGCGGTTGACAAAAATGTACATGGTCACGCTCAGCGCGATGAAGCTGGACAATAAGATCGAGAGACCGAAGATCAGATATTTTTTGAAGAGGGATCGCCGCACACG
>DGUQ01000064.1:1811-6140 GCA_002394725.1 Ruminococcaceae bacterium UBA4306 | reverse complement strand
TAGCCTACTCCCCAGACGGTGCGCAGCTCCCATTTGTCGGAGACGCCGTCGATTTTTTCTCTGATACGTTTTACGTGTACGTCTACGGTACGGCTGTCGCCGTAGTATTCAAAGCCCCAGACCTGATCGAGCAGCTGATCGCGCGTGAATACCTTGTTCGGATTGGACGCGAGGTGATACAGCAGCTCCAGCTCCTTGGGCGGTGTGTCGATCTGCTTGCCGTCGACGATCAGCTCATAGTTGGTCAGGTTGATCACGAGCTTGTCCCAGCGGACTTCCTTGACGGCTTCTTCATCGGTATTGCCCATTCTGCGCAGGACGGCACGGATACGCGCGACGACCTCCTTGGCTTCAAAGGGCTTGACCACATAGTCGTCCGCTCCCAGCTCCAGACCGAGGATCTTGTCAAATACCTCGCCCTTGGCGGTGAGCATAATGATGGGGCAGTCGGAGGTCTTGCGGATCTCCCGGCATACCTGCCAGCCGTCCATCTTGGGCAGCATGATGTCGAGCAGCACCAGCGCCGGCTGTTCACGCTCAAAGAGCTCCAGCGCCTGCTCGCCGTCGTTGGCGATCGCGGTGTTGTAGCCCTCTTTCTCGATGTACAGGCGTAAGAGCTCGCAGATGTTTTGATCGTCGTCTACGATTAGGATTTTACGATTGTTCATGGTGTTACCTCACGGTTTCTGTTTTATCGTTTTCTTTTTACATTATAATATATATTTTTTTGAAAAAGTGAATTTTTTTTAAACTTATGGTGAGAATGGGATGAAATAGGAGGAAAGCAGGGGCGTTGGATAAGGTTCTATCCAAAAGAGGCTGCTCGCGCAGCCTCTGTGTCATTTTGTCAATTTATTATATACCTCGATGAAGGTGTCGATCACATACTGCGCCTCTTCATCCGTCATCACGGAGTTCATGGGCAGGGTCAGCTGGTTCTTGTGCATGTTATAGGCATAGGGGTAATCCACGATATCAAAGCCCTTCTGCTTGTAGGCGGTCATCATCGGCAGCGGCTTGAAGTGGACGTTGCAGGTCACGCCGCGCTGCTTCATCTCGTCATAGAAGCGGTTGCGGAACTCCGCGTCCTTTCCTAAAAAGCGCACAAAGTACAGGTGTCCGCTGGAACGGTGATCCGCGCCGCGGTGGTCGAGCACCTGGATGTTCAAGCCCTCAAACGCCTTGTTGTAGCGTGTGATCAGCTCATGACGGCGGTTGAGCATCTGATCGTAGCGGCGCATCTGCGCGAGTCCGATCGCCGCGAGCACATCGGGCATGTTGCACTTGTACTGCGTGTTGACGACGTCATACTCCCATGAGGTGCCCTTGTCCTTGGTGAACGCATCCTTGGTCTGACCGTGCAGGGTCATCAGCATGTATTGCTTGTAAAGAGCGTTGCTGTCCACCCCGGGGATCTCGCGCCATGTCGCGGCGCCGCCCTCCGCGGTGGTCATATTCTTGACGGCATGGAAGCTGAAATTGGTGAAATCGGCGATGGAGCCGCACATCTGACCGTGCCACTGCGCGCCGAAGGCGTGAGCCGCGTCAGCCATGACGATGATGCGCCCGAGCGCCAGCTGGATCGGATTTTCGGACGCCTTGAAGAGAGATCGCTTCTTCTCGACGATCTCAAAGATACGATCGTAATCGCATACCACACCTGCCAGGTCAACCGGGATGATGACCTTGGTCTTGGGCGTGATCGCCGCCTCGACCTTGTCGTAATCCATCTCGTAGGAATTCTGCTTGCAGTCGATCATCACGGGCGTTGCGCCGACATGATAGATGATGGACGCCGAAGCCGTGTAGGTATAGGCAGGCACGATGACCTCGTCGCCGGGACCTACGCCGAGCAGACGCAGGGTCATCTCCGCGCAGGCTGTCTGGCTCGACAGACAAACCGCCTTTTTGGTGTTGCACATAGCGGCGATCTTCTGTTCAAAGAGCTTGGTCTTGGGACCTGTAGTGATCCAGCCGGAGCGCAGAGTGTCTACGACCTCCGCGATCTCGTCTTCACCGATATCGGGAGGGGAAAAGGGTATATTCATCATAAGACATATCTCCTGTATACAGCAAAACAATGTTCGCCCTATTTATACAGATTATATTATACACCTTATGTGGGAGAATGTAAAGAGGGGAAATAGCTGAGTTAGGAGTGAGGAGTTAGGAGTGAGGAGTTTTGGGAAACGCGTAACCGCGTTTTGATTTTAAAGGTATAAAATGTATTGTATCAAATCGTTCCTCGATGCTATAAATGGGTGAGGGCGGAGCCCTCCGTCAACTCCTAACTCCTCACTCCTCACTCTTGATGCCGAATTCTCTTGAGCAGTTCGTATTTGTGCTTAGTCGCTTCGCCTCCTCTTAGGTGGCGTTCCTCCTTGTTGATGTCCAGCACGGCGCGTACCTCCTTGTACAGCCCCGCGTTGAGCTTGGGGAGCAGGGTAGTGATGTCCTTATGTACGGTGGATTTGCTGACGCCGAATACCGCCGCGGCGTCGCGTACGGTAGATTGATGTTCAATGATATATTCGCCCAGCCGAACAGCGCGGTCCTCTAAGATTCCTTTCATGAAAAGCCTCCTGATGTCGCGCGGAGAAAAGGACAAGCGAGACGCTGTCCCATAGCTTTCGCCGCACGGATTCTGGTAAAGTATATGGCGGTCAGGGACAAAATATGTGCGTCGGGTCGGGCGAATATTATGCGGCTTTCCCATATTCAACTATGTCTTGAAAATGATTGACTTTATACGAGGTATGCGGTATAATTATCATGATTCATTATGTTCGCTATCATTAAGTTCAGATTAGGAATAGGGTTTGATTATGAAGACAATAAATGTCAGAAAAGTGTTCCTGATGCTTGCCGACGCGGCGCTGATCGCGATCGCGGCACTGCTCAGTAATATGCTGCTCGGGTGGTATGGTATCGCGACGCACGGTGATACGTTGGGTATCGCGCTGCAGCCGATCCGTATCGTTGCGGTTATCGGTATGAGTATGGTGTTTTGCTTCTTTTTGCTGTTTGTGTTCGGCGCGTATAACAAGGTATGGCGCGATCTGAAAACGGGCGATATCGCCCTGTGCGGCTTGGCTGTCGTACTCGGACTGGGCACCAGCTTTCTGTTTGTTTATTTGATGGATAAGCCTGCTACGGTGGAATTCATGGTGCTGGATACGATCCTGAGTGTGACGGTGATCTGCGTCTTCCGTATCGCGCTCCGTAACACGGTGGTGCACCTGGTCCAAGCGGGCGAGTTCAAAAACGAAGAATATGACCGCACCCTGATCGTCGGCGCCGGTAATGCCGCTCGCATGATCCTGCAGGAGATCAAATTCGCCCGGCAGGATCCGAACAATCCCTCCAATTTGATCATGCCGATCTGCTTGGTGGATGACGATCCGTCCAAATACCATACCAAGCTCATGGGCGTGGAGATCGTCGGCCGCACGAAGGATATTCCTTTGATCTGCCGTCAGTACAACATCGACCTTGTGATCTTTGCGATCCCCTCCTGCACTGAGGAGGAGCGCAAGCGTATTATGGGCTACTGCTCAGAATCCGGCTGCCGGATCAAGACGGTACCGTACCTGAGCCAGCTGTTTCAGGATGACGATTCGCATGGGATCCTCACGCAGGTCAAGGATATCAAAATCGAGGATCTGCTCGGGCGACCGCCGATCACCTTCAATAAGAAGAAGATCCGTGACTTCATCTACGGCAAGACCTGTATGGTTACGGGCGGCGGCGGTTCTATCGGCTCAGAGTTGGTGCGCCAGATCGCTAAGTACCATCCCGAACGGGTCATTATCGTGGATATCTACGAAAACAACGCCTATGATATCCAGCAGGAGCTGTACATCGAGTACGGCGACAGTCTGGATCTGGTCACTCTGATCGCGTCCGTGCGTGATTACGCGAAGATGGACAGCATCTTTGCCGAGTATCAGCCGCAGATCGTGTTCCACGCGGCGGCGCATAAACATGTTCCGCTGATGGAGGTTTCTCCTACCGAAGCGGTTAAGAACAATATCTTCGGCACGCTCAACATGGTCAATCTTGCTGAAAAATACGGGGTAGAGCGATTTGTCATGATCTCCACCGATAAGGCGGTCAATCCCACCAACGTCATGGGCGCGACCAAGCGCTGTTGTGAGATGATCGTGCAGAATCATTCCCGTAAGGGCGGCAAGACCGAGTTTGTCACCACACGCTTCGGCAACGTGCTGGGCTCGAACGGCTCCGTGATTCCGCTGTTCCGCCGCCAGATCGAGGCAGGCAGACCCGTTACCGTTACCCATCCCGATATCATCCGCTACTTCATGACCA
>DGUQ01000064.1:0-1749 GCA_002394725.1 Ruminococcaceae bacterium UBA4306 | reverse complement strand
ACTTCATGACCATCCCCGAGGCGGTGTCGCTGGTGCTGGAGGCAGGCGCGATCGCCAACGGCGGCGAGATCTTTGTGCTCGATATGGGTGATCCCGTCAAGATCACTACCCTCGCGGAGAACCTGATCCGCATGTACGGCAAGGTGCCGTATCGTGATGTAGAGATCAAGTTCACCGGACTGCGACCCGGCGAGAAGCTCTATGAAGAGCTGTTGATGGATGAAGAGGGGCTGCAAAAGACCGATAACAAAAAGATCTTCATCGGCAATCAGATCGATATTGATTCCGACAAGCTGAATCAGCAGCTCGACGAGCTGCGCGAGATCGTGGAGACCAACGATAACGACGCGACTGTCAAGAAGCTCGAGAGCATGGTGGATACGTTCCATCATAACGCGAACTGAATCGATGAATAGTGAACAGTGAATGGTGTCGGTAAAGCCTGACGGCTTTTAGTTTGATATGATTCAGACAACTGTCGCTGTCGGTTAATCAATATCAATCGGGTGAGGGCGGAGCCCTCCATCAACCATTCACCATTACTCATTAACCATTAACCATACAAAGGAGGATCAACATGAAAGTATTACTGACAGGCGGTGCCGGATACATCGGCAGTCATACCGCTGTGGAAATGATCGAAGGAGGCTTCGAGGTCGTCATAGCCGACAACTTTGACAACAGCTCTCCAAAGGTGCTCGACCGTATCGAGACCATCACCGGTACCCGTCCCATCCTCTATGAGCTGGACGTCGCGGATCGCTCTGCGGTAGACGCGATGTTCCAGAGAGAGCATTTTGACGCGGTGGTGCATTTTGCCGGCCTTAAGGCGGTAGGGGAGAGCTGTACCATCCCCGTGCGCTATTATCGCAACAACATCGACACCACCCTCACCCTCTTGGAGGTGATGAAGAAGCGCGGCGTCCATAACATCGTGTTCAGTTCTTCGGCGACCGTCTACGGGATCCCCGAGGAAGTGCCGCTCAGAGAGGGCATGCCGACCTCCTGCACCAATCCCTACGGCTGGACAAAGTACATGAATGAGCAGATCCTGACCGACGCCGCGACTGCCGATCCCGAGCTGAGCGTGGTGCTGCTGCGCTACTTCAACCCTATCGGTGCGCACAAGAGCGGTCTGATCGGTGAAAATCCCAACGGGATCCCCAACAACCTCATGCCTTATATCACGCAGGTGGCGGTAGGCAAGCTCGAGCGCCTCGGCGTATTTGGCAACGATTATCCCACCCATGACGGCACCGGCGTGCGCGACTATATCCATGTCGTCGATCTGGCGCAGGGACACCTCAAGGCGATCGAGTATGCCGCCTCGCACAAGGGCACCGAGATATTCAACCTCGGTACCGGCGTCGGCTACAGCGTGCTGGATATCGTCAACGCCTTCATGCGCGTGAACGATATCGAGATCCCCTATGACATCAAGCCCCGTCGCGCAGGCGATATCGCCGAGTGCTATGCCGATCCTACCAAGGCGAAGGAGGGTTTAGGCTGGACAGCGAAGTACGGCATCGACGAGATGTGCCGCGACAGCTGGAACTGGCAGAAGAATAACCCGAAGGGGTATTGATCGGTTAACGGTTAACGAAGAACGGTTAACGGTGTCGGGAAACGTTGACACGTTTTGGATTGATAGAATGACTGCATAAAGTTACGTCCGTAACTCTTTGAAGAGTTGCGGACGTTTTGTTTATTATCGTGTTTGGAGTATATAATATATAAATCGGGAGAGGG
>DGUQ01000023.1 GCA_002394725.1 Ruminococcaceae bacterium UBA4306 | reverse complement strand
AAGGAGATCGACGAGGCGTGGTCGATCGACGAACAGCGCACCTTCGCGGCGGCATATCATAAATTTGACAAGGCGTATACCGCCAGCGGCGGTGAAAAGCTCCCGTCCACCTGCGGCGACGCCATGCTCAGCTACTTGAAGATCTACGGCTATGAGGAGCTGATCGCCTCCGACGCCGACGAGATCAAGAAGAATCTCGGCAAGATGTGGGAGGACGTCAAGCTCAAGGCGTCCGACGAGCCTATTGAGCTCAAGACCGAGCCGCCCGAGGAGAAGCCGACGCATCAGAGCCTGATCGCGCGCATTCTCCCTCAGACGATGACCCATGCCCTGCAGGTCGCCTTTATCTACGACGGCACGCCTGCCAAGTCGGGATGGGTGCACGAGCACGAGGAGGGGCGCCTCTATGTCCAGAAGGTCTTTGAGGACAAGATCGATACCCTTGCCTATCCCAACGCGCTCGACGGCGATCCCTACGACACCATCGCGCAGGCGATCGACGACGGCTGTCAGGTCATCTTCACCACCTCGCCGCGCCTGATCCGCGCGAGCGTCAAGGCGGCGGTGGAGCACCCCGACGTCATTATCATGAATTGCTCGCTCAACCTCAGCTCTCGTTATATCGCGACCTACTACGCGCGCATGTATGAGGCGAAGTTCATCCTCGGCGCGGTCGCCGGCTCCCTCTCTCTCAGCGGCAAGCTCGGCTATGTCTGCGACTACCCGATCTACGGACAGATCGCCGGCATCAATGCCTTTGCCATCGGCGCGCAGCTCACCAATCCGCGCGCGCATGTCTATCTTGAATGGTCGTCCGTCAAGGGCGCGGATGAAGCCGCCAAGGCTCTCGCCGAGCAGGATATCCACTATATCTCCTCGCAGGATACCGCCAAGTTCCTCGAGGATGACCGCGACACCTACGGGCTCTCCTACGTCAACGGCGATCAGCGCGAGGTGCTGGTCGATTCTGTCTGGTGCTGGGGCAAGTATTATGAGGAGATCCTCAACCGTATTTTTGACAAATCCCTGCAGGCGGAGTACAGCAAGAGCGATAAGGCGCTCAACTACTACTGGGGCATGTCGACCGGCGTGGTCGATGTGTGGTGCAGTGAAACACTGGGCGCTCCCTCGCGCAGGCTGATCGACTTCCTCAAGGAGAGCATCCGCCAGAATATCTGTATCCCGTTTTTGACGCCGCTCACTACCCGGTCGGGCGAGGTGATCGGGGAGGATCAAAAGTCCCTTACCCTCGAGCAGATCATCAATATGGATTATCTGGTGGACAATGTCATCGGCGAGATCCCGAAGTATGACGAGCTCAGCCCGATGGGCAAGGCGACGGTCGATACCGCCGGCATCGATAAATCGCAGAACGATATCGTCAAGGAGGCGGAGAAGCAGCCCTCCGAGAAGCAGCCCGACAGCCGTCCTGCCGACGATGACGCCGACAAATCGGACGGTGAAGAGAAGGCCGGTGACGGTCAATGAGGATCTTAGCGGTCGCGGACGAGGAGTCCAAATCGCTCTACGATTATTACCGTCCCGGCAAGCTCGACGGCTATGATCTGATCCTTGCCTGCGGCGACTTGAGCGTAGAGTATCTCGAGTTCCTCGTGACCATGGCGGATTGTCCGCTCGTGTATGTCCACGGCAATCATGATGAAAAGCATAAGCGCCTGCCTACAGGCTGTATCTGCGCGGACGATAAGCTCGTGGTAGTGGGCGGTCTGCGCATCCTCGGCTTCGGCGGCTCCTACAAGTACCGCGACGGTAAGTACATGTTCACCGAAAAGCAGATGAAGAGGCGCGTCCGCAGGCGTTGGCTGTCCCTTTGGCTGCACGGCGGCTTTGACGTGCTGCTCACCCACGCGCCGGCGCGCCACCTCAACGATCTCGAGACCATTCCGCACAGGGGCTTTGAGTGCTTCAATACCCTGCTCGATCAATACCATCCGCGCCTGTTCGCCCACGGTCATGTCCATCTGTCGTATAATCACCGTATTCCGCAAAAATGCAAGCACGGCGACACCACCGTCGTCAACGCCTACGAATCCTGCGTGATCGATCTGGAAGATCAATAACGAAAGCCACCTGCCGCGTTGCAGCAGGTGGCTTTTTTTATCAGTGCGAGGATGTGTGCCTTTTGTTCGGCGATCTCAACAATATTTATCCTATCCGATACAACACGCGTCGCGGCAGAGGCGTATCAGAAGCGGTATGGAATCCCACTCTCGCCGTCGAGAGCAGGCTACCGCTTTTCACCGTCAGCAGTACGGCGTATTCCTTCATCGGCTCGATCATCGTGCGCAGGGAGCACCGTGTGACGCCGGAGGACTCCTTGACCATCTCCGCGACAGAGCCGCCCTGTATCAAAAACAGCTCAAAGGAGGATTGCTCTCCGTTCGATAACGACCAAGAGAGCTCCGGCGTTTTGGTATCGATCTTGCTGATACAAAGATCTTTAATGAACATCATGATCCTCCTCGATCTTTTCCGACGATCTGCCGCCCACCGCAATGCAAATCCTATCTGTATCATCTCCATCATATCCCATCCCTTGTGCGCGATTTGTCGAAATCTGAAAAAACTATTGACATTTTACAAAAAATACGTGCATTATTCCCGGTGATATGGTATACTGTGTTCGAAAGTATCTACTTAGTATAAATCTCATTTGCAATCCATGTTATGAGGTGATCGGAATGTTAAAAGATTTTGAGTTTGTAAAAGACATCCTGACGGGTAAGCACAAGGCGCCCGACAATACGGGTACTCCCACGGGTGCTGCGGACACCGCGCCTGCCGCAGAACAATCTCCTGCGAGTGAAGCACCAATCGAAGCGACGCCCACAGCTGCCGCAGGCGCTAAGCCTGCCGATGCCGCTCCCGTAAACGCAACTCCCGACGATACTGCGCCTGCCGATGCCGCTCCGTCAGAGGATACAGCTCCCGAGCAAGCATCCGCTGAACCAACACCTACGGCTGCTGCACCTGCTGAGGTCGCACCTTCTGAATCAACACCCACGGGTGCCGCACCTGCTGAAGTCGCACCTTCTGAACCAACACCCACGGGTGCCACGGGTGCGCCAACCGGAGAGAAATCCAAAGCAAAGCCCATCGCGATCACAGCGGCGATCATCGGCGTCGTGGTCATCATCGGCATTATCGTCGCGATCATCGCCAATGCCAACCCTCTCAAGGCGGTCGAGCTGCCGGGCAACCTGACCCTGCGCCGGTTCGAATCGCGCGACCAGCTCACAGGGGAGCTTGCCCGTCTCCAGAAGCTGAACAATCAGGACGCGCAGAAGGTGTATAACGATACCGTGGGCAAGGTTGCCGCCGAGAGCGGACTTGACGAGAACGGTGATTTACAGAAGGCGCTTCCCAATCTTGCAGGCGTAGCCGACGAGATCGTTGAGGGCTTCAGCGAGACCTTCCAACAGCTGGCAGGCGTTGACGACTCAGACCCCGTCAAGACCGATGGCAAGTACATCTACTGCATCGACAGCGACTACATCGACAGGGATGTGGTCGAGATCTTCAAGGCTGACGGCAACAGCGCCGAGAAGGCGGCTCGGATCGAGTTCTTTGGGGAAGAAGCCGACGCCGCAACCAAAACCGCCACAGCGGATGAAGCTGAGGGCTGGAATTACTACGCCGCCTACCGCAGCATCGACGATATCTACGTCAAGGACAACCGCCTGATCGTGATCGGCAGTGATTCCACACCGCACAACGGCAGTACCGCGACCAGAAATATCGTCAAGGTCTATGACGTCAGCGATATCGAGCACATCACCCTGCTCGATACCTACACCCAGAGCGGCGCCGGCAAGGCGACCCATATGATCGGCGACACACTCTATCTTGCCAGCACCTACACTCCCTTCGACGTCACCTACCTGCCCTGCGGCGGCAGGGGAGATAATCCCGAGGAGCTGCCTGTCGAGAACATCTATACCCTGCAGGACAACAAGACGGAGCGCTTCCTCGTGATCTCCGCCTTTGATACCCTCGATCACAAGGCGCAGGCTCAGTCAATGGCGATCCTCGGCGAAGCCAAGGACTTCTACTGCAAAGATCATAACCTCTATATTTACGCCGGGTTCGGAGAGAAGAAAAAGCAGTCAGGGCTGCTGAGCTTTCTCATCCCCGAGACCGCCGAAAAATCCCAGATCCTCAAGCTCGATATCGAAAACGGCGTCAACCTCGTCGCTTATACCGATCTCGACGGTGTGATCGGCGACGCGTACTGCCTCGATGAATACGACGGCAACCTGCGCGTTACGACCACGGTGGCAAACGGCACCGACGAGACCGATCACCTGTATGTGCTGGACGGTGAGCTGAACACAATCGGCTCGCTCAGGAACTTCGCTAAGGGCGAGTATCTCGCGGCGATCCGCTATGTCGGCAACACCGCGTATGTTGTCGCCTATAATCTGGTCGAGCCGCTCTATACGATCGATCTGAGCGACCCCAAAGCTCCCGTACTCATGGGCGCGGCAGGACTCAGCGGCTTTGCCGCCATGGTCGAGCCGATCGGCGACAATATGATGCTCGGTCTGGGCTACGAGAGCATGGGCGTCGGCGATCTGATGTCCGAGGACGCGGTCAAGGACGGCTTCAAGCTCGTGCTGTTTGATACCACCAACCCCTCCAATCCCATGATCTTTGACGCGGCGGTCTATGAGAATTGCACCTCCGCCGTGCAGAACAACCCCAACGCGCTGGTTTATAACTCCGACCGCGGCGATTATATCGTCCCCCTCAACGAGGAGTATTGGGGCGAGATCGATACCGAGAAGGGCGAGTATGTCGAGAGCGAGGATAACCGCGGCGGCGTGCTCGATTTCAAGGTCGAGAAGGGCAAGATCAAGGAGGTCAAGCGCTATGAGACCGATCACAAATCGATCGAGCGCTGCACCTACGTCGGCGACAATATCTACATGATCTACCGCGACAAGGACGACGCCATCCAAATCGACACCGTAAAATATGCGAACTGAAAACTGAATAATGAATAATAAACAGCACCCCGACCGATGATCGGGGTGCTGTTGCGTAGGGGATGACGCTTGAGGAGTTGTCCAAATCTTTGATTTGGCTAACAACTCCCATGCAACAGCGTTCCAAGAGCGGAGCGATTGGCATAACGCCACTGCTTGTCGACATCCCGAAACCATTCTTTTATAATGATTGGTTGAAATAACAAACAACCGCGGAAACATCCACGGTTGTTTTCTATGGCCCGCCCGAAGAGCGCTGACTATAGATAAAAAATACATATCGTTTATCGCCATTCAGCCATTTGAAAGGCGCAATCTGCGCTCTCCTTAAAAATGATTCACCGAATCATTTTTACCTTCGGCTCGTCGCGCGGCTTGAGCCTCGGCACAGTCGCCTTCAAATCTCTTCGGTCGTGCTGATATTTGGTTATAACAGAAAACACCCACAGATTGTTCTGTGAGTGTTTGCTATGGCCCGCCCGAAGAGCGCTAACTATAGATGATAAATACATATCGTTTATCGCCATTCAGCCATTTGAAAGGCACGATCTGCGCTCTCCTTAAAAATGATTCACCGAATCATTTTTACCTTCGGCTCGTCGCGCGGCTTGAGCCTCGGCACAGTCGCCTTCAAATCTCTTCGGTTGTGCTGATATTTGGTTGAAATAGCAAACAACCGCGGAAACATCCACGGTTGTTTGCTATGGCCCGCCCGAAGAGATTTGAACTCCCGTTCTCCGGAATCGGAATCCGTTGCGTTATCCAGCTGCGCCACGGGCGGATAGGTGTTCGATTATCCCGAACAGGTTTATTATACACAAACCGCGCCGAATAATCAAGTACCGTGAAAGAATTCGTCCATCATTTTATCGCAAAGAGATTTCCGACCAAAACCGCAGTAGGAAGAACAGCGGAATTCATTATGAAAAATTCTCGGATTTTCGGAAAAACTGTTGACAAAAGCTCTCGGTTATGCTATTATATTTGAGCACGAAAAAAGGTGCCGGTTAAAATGCTGGTGTAGCTCAGTTGGTAGAGCAGCTGATTTGTAATCAGCAGGTCGGGGGTTCGAGTCCGTCCACCAGCTCCAATCAAATATGGGAGAGTTCCCGAGTGGCCAAAGGG
>DGUQ01000017.1:5651-6656 GCA_002394725.1 Ruminococcaceae bacterium UBA4306 | reverse complement strand
ACCCTCACCAAAAGCGAGATGCACCGCTGGTATCTGGATGTGATGGACAGGATCAAGCTATCGACGCTGTTCATCACCCACGATGTGGACGAGGCGATCCTTTTGTCCGACCGCATTTATCTGTTGGACGGCATGGGAGGACTCACCGATGAGATCGTCATCACGGAGCCGAAGCCGCGCCGCAGGGAATTTGTCCTGTCGGAGGAATTCTTGCAGTATAAGCGCGATATCATCGCGAGGATCTACGCAGGAAAAGTGAAGGAATAAACGAAAAGAAGGTCACGGAATGAACCGATGCTTTATCTTCGGCGCGCTGAAAGTGAGCCGTTTCCCGATCAAGCCTGAAATAGGGGATTATATCATCGCCGCCGATCAGGGATATGATAACGTGCTGTCACTGGGGCTCGATCCCGACCTTGTGGTGGGGGATTTCGATTCGCTGGGCAAAATCCCCGATAGGGAGAACGTCATCACCCTGCCCGTCCGCAAGGATATGACCGATGTGGGTTATGCTGTGGAAAAAGGCTTTGAGCGCGGATGCAGGGAGTTCATCCTCTATGGCGCTGTGGGCGGCGCACTGGATCACACCTTCGCCAATGTCGTGATCGCGCACGATATCGCCCGTCGCGGCGCAAAGGCGCTGTTGATCGGCGAGGAATACTCCTTTACCGTGCTGCATGATTCTTCGATCACGTTCCATGCGCGACAGAGCGGCAGGATCTCGGTATTCGCCTTGGACGGTATGGCAGAGGGCGTCACGATCCGCGGACTGAGCTATGAGGTAGAGGACTTTGACGTAGCATGCACCGATCATATCGGCGTGAGCAACGCCTTTATCGGGCAGGCGGCAGAGATCTCCGTCAGAAAAGGCGATCTGTTGGTCGTATGGCAGACAGAATAGACATCATAAGATTTATACAAAAACAGGGAGCTGTCGTATTAGCTACGACAGCTCCCTGTTTAGCCTTCCCCTCGGGGTGCCCCCGTTGGGGGAATGTCCGAAGG
>DGUQ01000017.1:0-5598 GCA_002394725.1 Ruminococcaceae bacterium UBA4306 | reverse complement strand
GGAGCCGCTTCCGGCGAGGAGAAGGCTTTTATAGGGTAATGATTCTAAAGATTTGGTTAAGAATGGGCGGATTTTCGGAACATGACGATCATCCAGATGTACATACAGGTTTTCGGGAGCATCAGCATACCGATCATCGGGATCGCCTGCGCCCACAGTACAACGGGCAGATAGAACAGAAAGCTCAGCGTGACCGCCAGCCACATCCATTTGAGCGGTTTATCCTCTTTTGCGGAGCGCAGCCAAAGGATCACGGTCATCACGCCCATGATGACGAACGGGATGTTGCGGATGATGCCCCACAGCAGAGAGGGTTCGGCGCTCGTCCAGCCGTTTTGCGGAAAACAGCACAGCGCGATACGGCTGATCGTACTGATCCAAAGGACGATGAGCACGGGCTTTTCACCCTTGATCCGGTAGCGTTCACGCCGCGCGTACTCCATCAGCAGATAAAAGACGGTCATCGTAACGGAGGTGACGAGCTTGCCGATGCCGAGCGCGGCGGTAAAGTCGCCGTCGATCCAGTAGTTGAGGATACGCGGCACCAGATGGAACGCGTCGCCGCAGCCGAGGATCAGCGCCATTAGGCCGAACAGGCGGACGTCCCTTCTGCCGTTGGCGTATCGGAGCAGGAGGACGCCGCTGATGACGGCAAAAGCCAGATAACAAACATCAAAGATACTTTCCGGTAAAGCAGGCATAAGACGCATGGGGAGGATCCTTTCTTTCATAGGTTGAGATAGAGATCGATAAAATAATCCGATAACCGAACAAGCGCCCGATTATCGGAGAATGTTGACTAGTGGAGGGTGATGGAGTTGAGCACCTCTTGGAACGCAGGGAGCTTAGCGGAAGAGCCCTTCTTGCGCGTGACATAGTAGACGGAGTAGAAGTACTTTTTGTGCTTGAACACGACCAGATCGCAGAGCTGTACCAGCGCCGCGTCCTTAACGCGATATTCAAAGCGGATAGCGTATGCCTTTTTCTTGCCGACCTTCATCTTGTAATCGGTGATACGCTGATAGTTGAGCAGGGTGCGGTGCAGCACTGCCTCCACCTCGATCATGTATGATTCGGCGTCGGTGAACAGATATTGGAAGCCTGCCTTCTTCCAGCTGACAGAGAGAATGGTGTGTTGATCGGCGTGATAGACGCCCCAGCGGTCGGCAGGCGTACGGAAATAGCGGATCAATTCTTCTTCGCCCATCAATTCGAAGCCGTCGGGATAGGTGAGGTTCAGTTCGTTGTTGATCTGTGCGTTATTCATGTTATCCTCCGTTCCGCGCAAAGCGCTTAATCCTATGATTAAAAACATTATACATCATGGAAAAGTGTTTGTCACTAAGAAAATGAAAAAAACAGCTCATTATTTTTGTATTATCTCATATGCCGCAGCCCCTGTTAGTTTGCGTTTTTTGTAAATTAGGGAATGACAACGTGGGAGTGATGTGATATAATAAAACAGAGATGGCTGTAAAGGGAGAGCGCAAGCCGGCTCCGCGTACAGTTTTGAGGTGGAAAAAGAAGATGAAAACAAAGAAGAAGATGGATAAAAGGTTTTTGATCCTGAATATCGCGGTGATCGCGGTGATCGTATTTACGTCTGTTTACGTTTGGGCGGTCGGCGATGATTATACCCTGCATACGCATGTTTATCCGGAAAACGAATCGACCGACAAGGTTATCGTTGATGTCAAAGACGACGACGTCGTTGAATTTGTCAACGTACGAGTGGAAAAGGGCGAGCTCGTAGCGGATTTCAGAGCGAACAGCCGCGGTGAGACGGATGTACTGATCAGCAATACCATCGGGGATTTGCGAATTGATCCGACGGTGTACCGGCTTGAGGTCAATGAATTCGATACGATCATCGACCATACGCTGGGCGATATCCGCTTCAACGGCGACAAGGTCGTGATCATCTCGATCATTGCCCTGCTGGCGCTGGCGGAGGCGATGATGCTGTGGATGTTCATCGATTACTGCAAGCAGGGCAAGTTTTCTTATACCATGATCGCCTGTGGGGGTCTGAGCATCTTCAACGCGATCCTGCTGGCGTATGTCATCTATTATCTCATCAATATGCCGAGCTTGTCGATCGGTTATTTCCTGATGCTGGCTACGAATGCGGGCACGATCATGCTGATCCTTCTGTTCCCGCTGATGCTGCTGCTCTCGGTTTTGTTAGCGGTCAGCAATATCTGGCTGATGAAGAACGAGGGCTATCGACCCGTCAACGCTCTGGGCATCTTCTTTGCGGTCATCTGGGCACTGGGCACCCTGGGAACGGTAGGCGTCTACTTCATCCCGTACAGCAACTACAGCAGCGGACGAGTCGGCTACATCGTGCTGATGGTACTGGTATACATCATCGGTTATCTGGAGTGTATGTTTATCTCTACGGTGGCATGTTCCTTCCTTGCGACAAAATATAAGGTGCCGACAGATCGCAATTTTATCATTATCCTCGGCTGTGCGATCCGCGGTGACGGAACGCTCACACCCCTGCTCAAGGATCGTGTTGACGCTGCGGTTGCTTTTGAGAAGAAGCAGTATAGAGAAACCGGAAAGCATGCTGTCTTTGTCCCCTCGGGCGGACAGGGCGCCGACGAGGTGATATCGGAGGGCGAGGCGATGGAGAATTATCTGAGGAGCATCGGTATCCCCGAGGAGCGTATCGTGCGTGAGGACAAGAGTACGAACACCTTAGAGAACCTGAAGCTCTCTAAGGAGATCATCGACGGAATGTCCGACGGCGAGGATGAGAAGATCGCCTTTTCGACCTCCGGCTATCATGTGTTCCGCGGCTATATCATGGCGAAGAAGATTGAGATGGAAGACGCCAAGGGTATCTCCGCCAAAACCAAGCCCTACTTCTTCCCGAACGCATTCATCAGAGAGTTCGTCGGACTTTTGGTCGATCAAAAATGGAAGCATATTATCTTCGCATTGACGATCGTGGCGTTCTTTGTCACTCTGACTTTTATCATTTAGTAAGACAATCAATCGAACAGCGCCGATCGGCTTGATCGGCGCTGTTTTTAAGGGCAAACAGAAAACATAAGAAGATACGGATTAATAAGGAACTACTTAGTGTAAAGATGGTCACGGCTTGCTCCCGGTTCATCAATTTTTGATCAGCTATTGATTTTTCCGAATGTTTTTGATAAAGTAAAGGTATATTAATGAAAGGAGATTTTTTATGGAAGAAAAGAAAAAGAACCCGACGCTCCCGTGGAAGGTCGTATCAGGTATTTTGGTTGTTGCGCTGATCGTGATGTCCGTCCTGTACTTCTCCGGAGCCGGAAAGAACAACAAGGCGCAGCCCTCTGCCGAGCCGACTACAGCCGGCGAATCCGCTGCCAATAATTCACAGGACGCGCTGTCGCTGTGGACGGAGTCCGCGCCGCTGAAGGCCGAGCTGACGAATTATATGAAGACGATCACCGATGAAGGCTCAAAGGATTTCATCCCCGTGGAGAACCGTATCGCGGTATTCGATATGGACGGCACGCTCTGCTGTGAGACCGATCCCGGCTATTTCGATCATAAGCTGCTGTATCACCGCGTGATGGAGGACGAGAGCTATAAGGATAAGGCGTCCGAAGAAGAGAAGGAGACCGCGGCGATCATCAAGGGATATTTTGATTCCGGCGAGTATCCCAAGGGTCTGGACGTCAAGCACGGCACTGCCGTGGCGACCGCCTTCAAGGGCATGACGCCCGAGGAATTTGACGCGTATGTCAAGGACTACAAGAACACCCCGATGGAGAGCTATACCAACATGACCAACGGTCAGGCGTTCTACAAGCCCATGCTGCAGGTCGTCGACTATTTGCAGGCGAACGACTTTACCGTATATGTCGTCAGCGGCACCGACCGACTGATCACTCGCGGTCTGTGCGACGGCGTGATCGATATCCCGAGATCGCAGATAATCGGCTCCGACGAGAGTCTGGTCGCCAGCAATCAGGGCGATAAGGACGGCTTGGATTACACCTTCTCTAAGGATGACAAGGTCATCACCGGCGGCGAGTTCATCATCAAGAACCTTAAGATGAACAAAGTCAGCGTCATCGAGCAGGAGATCGGCGAGCAGCCCGTGCTGTGCTTCGGCAACAGCTCCGGCGACGCGGCGATGGCGAACTTCACCATCACCAACAACAAGTATAAGAGCGGCGCTTATCTGCTTTGCTGTGACGATCTCGAGCGCGAGAACGGCAACACCGAAAAGGCGGAAAAAATGCGTGCGAGCTGTGAGGAAAACGGCTGGACGGCGGTTTCCATGAAGAACGATTGGACGACCATCTACGGCGACGGCGTGACCTACAGCAAGAAATGATATCTGTTCAATACAACAAAGGGGTTGGCTTCTGCCAACCCTTTTTCGTTATGTGGAAGGCTGTTGATTTGATCCGCTTTGCGGAAAACAAAAGGATTGACAGAAACGCTTTGATGCGATATTATCGTAGGTGAAAACGGACACGGAAAGGAAGGCTGATGATGAAACATATCTTAGTGGTCGTCGATATGCAAAAGGATTTTGTGGACGGCGCTCTCGGTACTAAGGAGGCAGTCGCGATCGTTCCCGGTGTGGTGAAGAAGATCGAGGGCTTTGAGGGTACGATCTTCGCCACTCTCGATACCCACGGTGAAAACTATATGCAGACCATGGAGGGCAAGAACCTCCCCGTGCCCCATTGTATCAAGGGTACGCCGGGCTGGCAGCTTGATGAGCAGGTTGCCGCCGCTTTGGAGAAGAAGGGCTATACGCCGGTCGAGAAGGTCACCTTCGGCGCGGCACAGTTGCCCGGACTGGTCATGCAGGCATGCAACGGAGAGCCATGCGATATCGAACTGATCGGGCTTTGCACCGATATCTGTGTGGTGTCGAACGCGCTGTTGCTCAAGGCGGTTTTCTGTGAGAGTCAGATCCGTGTCGATGCTGCCTGCTGTGCAGGCGTCACACCCGAAAAACATGCGGCGGCGCTCGAAACCATGAGAAGCTGTCAGATCGAAGTAAAGTGAGGTAACATATATGTTTAACGCTGAAAAGATCAAAAATGAATGCGTACAGTGGATACGCGATTTTTTTGAAGCAAACGGAAAGGGCTGTAACGCCGTCGTCGGTATCTCGGGCGGCAAGGACAGCTCCGTCGTCGCGGCATTATGCGTCGAAGCGCTGGGCAAAGACAGGGTCATCGGCGTGCTGATGCCCAACGGTGAGCAGGCGGATATCGATAAAGCAAAGCTGCTTGTCGATACCCTCGGCATCTGGCATTATATCATCAATATCAAGGACGCCTATGAGGGGCTGATCAAGCAGCTCCCCTTTGAGCCGACTGCCCAGACCGTACAGAACCTGCCGCCGCGCATCCGCATGGCGACCCTCTACGCGGTGTCGCAGAGCCATAACGGACGTGTTGCCAACACCTGTAATCTCAGCGAGGATTGGGTCGGCTACTCTACCCGATACGGCGACAGCGTGGGCGATTTCAGCCCCTGCTCTCATCTGACCGTGCAGGAGGTCAAGCAGATCGGCAGACTGCTCGGACTGCCCTCGGAGCTGGTGGACAAAGTCCCGAGTGACGGACTGTG
>DGUQ01000027.1:22289-26112 GCA_002394725.1 Ruminococcaceae bacterium UBA4306 | reverse complement strand
TCGCCTTGTCCTTATAGCGGATATAAAGCAGACATTCAGGCGCTTCCTGCTCAATAGTGGCAAAGCTGTCGGCGTCCGCCAGCACATATGCAGAGGTCGCGGGAACGTTGACGGTGCCGCTCGCTTCGCCGAGGCTCGTCAAGCCCGCGCGCTGATCATCCGCTAAGATGACCCACTTGCCGTCGGGCAGGGATACGGTAGCCGCCTTTGCGTTATCGCCGTTTAGGGCGACGACGACAGAGGGCATGTCACTGCCCGTGACAGAATACGCGATCGTATTCTTGGATGTGCTGTCGAGATAGTCGATCGTTGTCCGTTCACCGAGTCCGTCACGCAGGGTGGGGATCGCCTTGCGGATGCTGATCAGACCCTTGTAATAATCGGTCATCGAAGTAAAGCGATAGCGCGAGAACCAGTCGATCTGATTGACCTCGACGGAGGATCGATAGGAGTTCTCGTCACCCTGCTTGGTTCTGCCGAGTTCTTCACCGGCGAGCATAAAGGGTACGCCGCGTGACATCAGCACCGCCGCCGCGGACAGCTGATTCATCTTCAAGAGGTCCTCACGGCGCTGCGTATACTTTCCGTCATCATACACGGATGAGGTCAGCTTATCGTAGAGGGTCAGGTTATCGTGACACGAGGCGTAGTTGACGCACTTCGCCGGAACGGACGCCCATCCTTTACCGACGCCCTCGATCGCGTCGCGGACGCCGCCCTTGGAGGAGCCCTCCTGTACAAAGCCCTTGCCCGACGCCTCAAAGTTCGAGCCCTTGATCGCGTCACGACCGCTGTCATTGAATGCGCCGATCCGCTCAGAGAGCTGATCCATGTTGTCCTGATTCGCCAGCGTGACATTGGAGGGGACGTTGGTTTTCATGTTCCACGCTTCACCGTACATGATGATGTGCTCACCGTCGGACAAAGCGTCCAGATCCTTGCGGATGCCGTTCATGGTCTCGACGTCCATCAAGCCCATCAGATCAAAGCGGAACCCGTCGATATGGTATTCATCCGCCCAGTAAGCGACGGACTCGCGGATATACTTGCGCGCCATAGTACGCTCGGTAGCGACGTCATTGCCGCACGCGGAGCCGTTCGACCATGTACCGTCCTCATTGATACGATAGTAATAGTACGGCGTGATCTGATTGAAGAACGAATCCTCGGACTCGTAGGTATGGTTATAGACAACATCCATGATCACGCCGATACCGGCTTCATGGAGTGCCTGTATCATTTGCTTGCACTCCTGTATACGGACTCTGCCGTCGTAGGGATCGGAGGAATAGGAGCCCTCGGGAGCGTTGTAATTCTTGGGATCGTAGCCCCAGTTATACTGATCGTCAATGCTCTCCGCTTCATCGATGGACGCGAAATCATAGAAGGGATTGATCTGTACATAATTCACGCCCAGCTCTTTCAGGTAGCTCACGCAGGTGGACACACCGCCCTCCTGTCCGTTGAGCTTGGTATCCTTCTCGGTAAAGGCGAGGAACTTGCCGCGGTTCTTCTCGCTCACGCCGGAGTTCTCCGCCGCGGAGAAATCACGCACACTGACCTCCCAGACGATCGCGTCAGAGGCTTCACTGACACGCTTGAAGCTGTCATCCGACCAGCCCTCGGGATCGGTATCGTTCAGATCAACGATCATGCCGCGGTCACCGTTCACACCGACCGCCTTGGCGTAGGGATCGACCACCTCATGGGTCACGCTGCCGATCGTCACCTTATAAGTATAGTACATGTTTTTAAGGTCGCCCTCGAGCGTCACGTACCATGTGCCGACGGATTTGGAGAGGGTCATCGGCTTGACGGCGATATTGTTGAAGCCCTCCTCCTTATCGGAGCCCGTCTTGTAGATACACACCTTGACGTCATCCGCCGTAGGCGCCCAGAGCTTGAAGGTAGTGTGATCCTCGGTGTAGGTCGCGCCCAGATCGGAATCACGATAGACCGTTTCATCCAGCTTTGCGGCATATTTGGCGTAGCCCAGCTTTTTCGGATCGGGCTTGGGCGGTTCGGTGGGCAGCGGCTGAGTAGGCGCCTGAGTTTCTTCCGTCGGGACTTCGGTCTCCTCCTCGGCGACCTGTTGTGCCGCTTCTTCATCGGCATAGAAACAGGTTGCCGTTAACGAGAAAACCAATATCAACGCTAAAAATAGTGATATTAACCGTTTTATACTCAATTTATTATCCTCAAATTTGGCATTATTGTACATGGATATCATATCAAAAAAGATGTTCCGTTTAATTCTGGATTAGAATTATACTGATAATATTCGATATTTTTATCCTGCGAACTGTCACGATTTTTTGTCAATTTCATAATATATAGTATCGAATAGCGAAAAGAGGTAAAGTATGGAAATGGTAACCTATACGGTACGCCCCGGCAACACACTGTACGCGATCGCGCAATTCTTCGGCACGACGGTGAAAAAGATCGCCGAGGCAAACGGGCTGAGCTGTCCCTATACGATCTATCCGGGACAGGAGCTGGTGCTGCCGATCGATCAGATCAAATCGCCGCGCTACTACGTGGTACGCCCGGGGGATACGATCGTCAGTATCGCCGACCGCTACGGACTGGAGCTCGAGAATATCCTTGTGCTGAATAATCTGGAGGATCCGAACATCATCTATCCGGGGCAGATACTCAGACTGACAAAGTGAACATAGCCGCTGTCCGGATCAGGACGGCGGCTTATTCTATTACTCGGAGATATGAAAAGGATCCGTTATTCCTTCCCTACACATGAAAGAATAACGTAAGGAGCAAGCTCCTCCCCTGCCATAATCATACATATTACAAAAGCGGCAGGGGTCTGCCGCTCTATGTACGTCCCTATTCTTTTGTTTCCTTTATCTTTTTGATACCGTAGATCTTCCTGAGAAAGAAGCCCAGTATCTTTGGATGATCGAGTACGACTACCTTCATCACTGCCTCCTTATCGACCGCGCCGAGGATCAGCGTCGGCGCGCAATACAGGTGATGATCAGGACGACTGCCGCGATAACGCACACTGCCTTTGCCGGCAATAACGACGCGACCAGCAATCCGGCTGAGAACGCGATCGGAACACTGCATCCTTTACATCTGAGCATGATCATCACCTCTCTACATAGTACGCAGACGGGGATCAAATGTTACTGTTGAATTCTATAAAGAGTTTTGGTATACTGAATTCGGGAGGAGTAATACTAAGTTTCCATTAAACGCTTTAACAAATTTATTAACGGAAAATTTCGCAGAACGAGGCGGACGACGCAGACAGGCTGGCGCCTGTCAAGGAGGACAACGAAGTTATACGGAATTTAACGCAATAAATGCTAAAGTGTTTTAATGAAACTTAGTATAAACTCCTCCTCTACACAAATTGAACTAACCGGTAGAAGTTACTCCTACCCTGCAATGGTGAGAGCATGCGACAATTGACCATCAACAAGAATGACGCGGGTCAGCGCTTGGACAAGTATCTATCCAAGCGTTTTAAAACCATGCCCAAAAGCCTGATGTACAAGTATCTGCGCACCAAATACATCAAGCGCAACGGCAAAAAGGTGGGGCCCGAGGTCTTTCTCAAGGAAGGGGATGTGCTAACCTTCTATATCAAGGACGAGTTCTTTGAAGAAAAGAAGCAGTATGATTTCCTCAAAGCAGGCAAGGAGCTTGACATCGTCTATGAGGACGAGAACATTCTCCTGCTGGACAAAAAGGTCGGCGTGATCTGTCATCAGGATAACCGCTACGACGCGGACGCGCTGAATCTGCGCGTACTGCGCTATCTCTATGAAAAGGGAGAGTATGATCCCGAAAAGGA
>DGUQ01000027.1:14954-22165 GCA_002394725.1 Ruminococcaceae bacterium UBA4306 | reverse complement strand
ATCGTGATCGCGGCAAAGAACGCCGAGGCACTGCGCGTGATGAATCAGAAGATCCGTGACAATGAGCTGAAAAAATATTATCTGTGCGCGGTCAAGGGCTGTCCGAAGCCGCGACACGCGACGCTCACGGCATATCACCACAAGGATGAACGCACCAAAACCGTGCGAATTGCCGACAAAGAGCGCGAGGGCTACAAGAAGATCATCACGGAGTATACCGTTATAGAGCCGTCCCCTATCCTTTCCGTTTGCGAGGTGCTGCTTCACACGGGACGCACCCATCAGATCCGCGCGCATATGGCGCATATCGGTCATCCGCTGCTGGGGGACGAAAAATACGGCGATAAAAAATGCAACGCCCGATACCATATGAAACGGCAGGCGTTGTATTCATACAAACTGCAATTCTGCTTTATCACGCCGGCAGGGTGTTTGGAAAAGCTCAACGGTCAGACGTTTGAAGTAAAAAAAGTCAAGTTCCTTGATAAAATATAAAGACATTCCTCCGCAAAAAGGAATGTCTTTTTTATCGTCACACAGATTCTTTATAAAACAACAACTGTCGTATCAACTTAAAAATACGGGAGGAGCGAGCCCCTCCCCTACAATCAGGGTTCAGCGTTGATGCGCAGCATCGCGCACATGGTACCGCGATCACCGGCGGTCGCGCGATGACTCCACAGCAGATCGCTGTTGTGCTTGGTGCAGACGTCGCTTATTGTGATATTCTCGGGCAGAACGCCGCAGGATACCAAAATCTGACGGTTACACTCTAGCATATCCACCATGTATTTGCTGCCGCCCATTTTCGGGAAAATGAACTTTTCACTCTCGAGCCCCAGCGCGACAAATTCATCAGCGCATGCCTGATCGACCTCGTAACAGCAGACGGAGATATTCGGTCCGACGGCGCAGATCAGATCAGAGGGGTCGGTGCCAAAGCTGTCGCGCATGGTATCGATCACCTTTTGAGCGATCCTGCCTACCGTACCGCGCCATCCGGCATGCGCCAGACCGATCGCGTGGGTCTTGGCATCAACAAAGAACAGCGGCGTGCAGTCGGCATAATAGGTGCATAAGGTCACGCCCGGCTCGATCGTCACCAGTCCGTCTACACTCATGATATCCTTATCGCGATAGATACCGACGCCTTTCTCGGCGGAGGTCACAACACGTACAAAGGTGTGGTGATCCTGCGAGGACGCGACCAAGGAACGATAGTCAAAGCCTGCCGCCTTACAAAATCGCTGATAATTCTCGGTGACAGCCGTGCGGTCATCATGGTCAAAGCTCATGTCCATCGGGTGGACGGTACGGCTCCCCTCACCGAGCTTTGTGGAAAAAGCGTGACGGATAAAGGGGATCGCGGATAAGCGGTCATATGTCAAAAAGGATATGCCGTCTACGGTACGCAAGGTAAAAACCTTCGATTGGAAGTCCATTTCATCACCTGTTCAACAATATTGAAAAATATTATACTACGTTCATCAATGACTTGCAATAGTGAAAATATAATGCTATACTAATTTGTACGCAAATCAAAAGTGAGATTGCCACGGGATGGATCGCAGAGACTATCCCCCTTCGCAACAATATTAAATAGTTGGTGATCAAGATGAAACAACAACTTTTCGGAAAAAATATCGTCCCTTCATGTATCTATTGTGAACACTCAAAGAACGTGGGTGACTCACAATTCTGCACCGTTAACAAACAGCTGCAAAACGGTAAATGCAAAAAATTCAAGTATAATCCGATCATGCGTGAGCCGAAGGGCATGGCGCCGCTGAAGGATTTTGACAGAGAGGAATTCGCCCTGTAGGGAGCAAAGCAGCTGACGCTTTGCTGCGCTATTACTTTATAGAAGGAGAAACACGTGGATAATACACTCAACGCGAGAACCAAAATCGTTCAAATCTGCTCGTGTATCGCGATTTATCTGATCGCGGTACTGTTTGCGTTATTGTCGGTCGCATCCATCCTGCAAACCTGTCATATCGATCAGGCGAACCCCTATTCGGAGATCATCAACTTTGATAAAGACCTGGTGCTGACGAATATCGCGCTGATCGGCTTGACGATACTGGGAGCGCTGGCGGCGCTGAGAAAGAACATCTCCATCGCTAAGCTCAACACCAAGTTCATTGTGGGCGTGATGCTGCTGTTGACGACGATCCTGTCGCTGATATGGATCACGCTGGTCAAATCGATCGCCAGCGGCGACGCCATGATCCTACTCAATACAGCGCGTGACGCGGCGAAAAACAACTACCAGAGCTTCCATACCTCGTGGGATTATTACGGCAACCATAGCTATTATCTGTTCTATCCGTTCCAGCTGGGTTATGTCTTTTTTGCCGAGATCCTGTACCGTATATTCGGCACGGGCAGCTCGGACATCCTCTTCCAGATCCCGAATGTGATCGCGCTCGACTGCATCTATGTCGGGCTGGTGATGATCACCAAAAAGCTCTTTGACCGCCGATCGGTCACCAATATCACCGCGATTGCGCTGACGATCTGCTTCCAGCCGATGTTCATGACCACCTTCACCTACGGTCTGCTGTTGGGGCTTTCCTTCTCGGTATGGAGCGTGTACTTTGTGATCCGCTATATGCAGGAGAACAAGATCAAATTCGCGGTATTTGCCGTCCTGCTGATGGCGGTATCGGTACTGCTCAAATACAACAACATGATCCTTATGGCAGCGGTATGTATCGCGCTGCTGCTGCACGTGATCGGCAAAAAACGGTTTATGGCGCTTGCCGTTATCGCGGCGATGATCATCTGCTCCGTCGGTCTGCAAAAGCTCGTGATACTCAGCTATTCCGCGCGCAGCGGTGTAGAGCTGAACACACAGGTGTCGCAGAAGTTGTACGCCTATATGGGCATGAGCGAAAGCGGTATGGCGCCGGGCTGGTACAACGGCAAGGCGATGGAGACCCTGCGTGACGCCAATATGGACGTCAAAAAGGCAAATGACGTAGCGTCACAGGGCATCAAACAGCGCTTTGACGCCCTCACAAAAAGCAATCAGTTCTTTGAATTCTACAAACAAAAGCTGCTCAGTCAGTATAATGAGCCGAGCTTTGAATCCATCTGGATCAGTCAGGTGCGCAAGCACAATTACCCCGAGGGTGAAGAACTGCCCAAGATCGTGAACTCCGTCTACACAGGCGGATTATCCAAGGTGTTCGACAACTGGTTCAACTACTATGTGATGATGACCTACATCGCCTTTACCGCGGGAATGGTGTGGCTGATCTTCCGCAAAAAGCTCACCACAGAGAGCCTGATCCTGCCGGTCGCCATCCTCGGCGGCGCGCTGTATCACCTGATATTTGAGGGAAAAAGTCAGTATATCCTCCCCTACTTCATCCTGCTGATCCCCTTTGCCGCGTACGGCTTTGTTGAAAGTATGAGGGCGCTGTATAAAAAGAGTAAGGTGCTGTTTGAATAAAGGTAAATTAATCGCCACACGAAGAATTCTTTCGAAGCAGTTTAACAGGTTGAGATCGTGAGGCTTCTTATGAAACCTCTTAATGACAATCAATAACAGAACAAAAGCGCCGCTTTTAGCCAATATCACTCAGTTAAGAAAAAAGTATCTCGCTGACGCTCGGTCAATTGATACAATCCCTCAGTCACCATTCGGTGACAGCTCCCTTTACCAAAAGGAGCCTTTCTTAGCTTGATGACATTGCGCTGTAAAACGGCGCTTTCATTTTACTATTCAGTTTTCAGCGCTGATAATATGAGGCGATCCTTTGCAGCTTGCGCGTGGCTGATTGGATATGTCGAGTGACAGTGGATTTAGAAAGACGCATTGCCTGCGCGATATCCTTCATTTTCATACCTTCCAAATAATACATGGTAATACAGTCACGCTGGCGGTCGGTCAACTCGCGTCGAATCGCGCGTGTGAGGATCGCTTTCATCCTCTCACGCTCCATGCGATTGGAGGAGCCCTGTTGATACAGCGAAAACGCGATGATATCGCTGTTATGATCATCGAGGAACATCCTCTCACGCCGCATGGCGTTTACCTCCGCGATTACGCAAAAGCTCGGCGGTTTTCAACAATTCGCGATAGATACGGCGGTATTCCGTGATCGTATCGCCGATGGATTTGCGCATATCAGCAGTTAGTTTTTTGTCATTCAACAACGTCTTTTTCTTCTCAATTACGCTCAGTACACGACAAGCGTCCTCTCGGTACGCCGCCGCCCATTCACAATAATTCATTTGATTGTCCTTTCGATAGACTGCGTTTTAAAATCAATTGGTAACGTATTCACTGAGTATGGGGCTACTCGTGCCGAAACGGCAGGATCAAAAGCGTAGCATCACCGCTTTTGAAGGGAATTATTTGATCGATCATTTGTTCCCTACTATTATTATAGCAGATATTTCATCATAAATCAAGGATTTTTCGAATATTTGTTCTATTTTTATGTGATAAATAAACGGCAGAGTGTTCTGCCGTCTTTTTATTCAGTTGGTTTTTGCTCGGATTTTTTCCGTCTTTTCTTTTCCTTGTGCTCGACCTCCGCGGTCTTTTTGGTGACGTCGACATGGTCATAGCATTGCTTGAATGAGATACGCCCCTCAAAATCCCTGCGGCATCTCAGGCAGCGGAAGTTCGCGCGGAAAGAGCGATTTTTAAGCCGCCATTTGGAGCGGCGCAGAGCGCGTCTGCCGCAGTTCTCGCAAATAAAGAACATCTCGCGCTTTTCAACGCCGGGATTCTTCAGATCGCAGATATTGTAATTCTTGAAGCTGACACGGCGATAAAAGTCATCGTCACAGGTATAGATGAACTGCTGTAACAGCTCCCGGTCATAGAGCGCCTTAAAGCATGCCGCCGTCAGCTCCGCGTCATTGTACGCGCGGTGCAGGCTGTCATCCTGAAAGTTGATCCCGAGCATCTCGGCGCAGGTGGACAGTCCGAGCTGTCGGGCTTTGTCGTTGTAACCGATCGCCCTCTCACAATATCTTTGCAGATTGACATAATACTTCATGAACGGCAGCTTATCATTGCCGTAGAAATACTTGTAATTCTCGATCAGCACCAGCACATCGCTGTTGCTCCATGTCATCAGCACGCCGTCGCCGAGAAATTTGCGAAACTTTGACATCACATGCGAAAAAGAATTGTTGCTCTTATTCAGCTCATCGATAGTGATATGGGTCAGGGCGCTGACATGAGAATTGAGCTTCTTGGAGATCCGGGGCTTGATAAGCTCCGAAAAGGTCTCGATGATATTCAGTTGTTCGTCACATTTAACAGCGCCGAACTCGATGATCTCGTTCACAAACTTGCGGCGATGCTTCGAGTATGTGCCGTTAAATTCCAGATCCAATATGATATATTCCATTTTGGTACTCAGTATTCAATCGATAGTATCAAACAGCAAAGACCACCTCAACCAAGGCAACCCTCCGCCGCTTTGCGGCACCTCTCCTTTGTATGGATTCTGTTACCCAAAACAAGTTTTGGACAGAATCGCACCTTAGGAAAGAGAGGCTATTACGTGTTATTCATGCGTTACGTCAGACCCGCCGTTGAAGAATTGTTAAATCTAATTCACTTTTCAATAGGCGGAATAAAGACGCGCGCGTCACTTGTTCCGAAACTGGTGCTTCATGCGCTGTTCCTTGCTGAGGATCTCCTTGCGCATACGGATGCTCTCGGGCGTGACCTCGACCAGCTCGTCATCCGCGATGAACTCAAGGCACTGTTCAAGTGACAGGATGGAGGGCGGCGTGAGCTTGAGCGCGTCATCCGAGCCGGAGGCACGGGTGTTGGTGATATGCTTCTTTTTACAGACGTTGACGGTGATATCCTCAGCCTTGGGACACGCGCCGACGATCATGCCTTCATAAACATCCACACCGGGTCCGACAAAGAGTCTGCCGCGTTCCTGTGCGGCGTACAGACCGTAGGTGACGGTCTCACCGGTTTCAAAAGCAATCAATGAACCTTGGTGACGGGTGACGATATCGCCCTTGTACGGCTCATAGGAATCGAACACGTGGTTCATGATACCGTTACCGTTGGTGTCGGTCAAGAACTCGGGACGATAGCCCATCAATCCTCGGGACGGGATACGGAACTCAATATGTGTAGAGCCGCCGTCACGCGTACCCATATTGATCAGCTCCGCCTTACGGGAGCCGAGCTTCTCCATAACCGCGCCGACATAGTTTTCGGGTACCTCGATCATGAGGTATTCAATCGGCTCATGGAGGACGCCGTCGATCATCTTGGTGATGACCTGCGGACGGCTGACCTGGAACTCGTAGCCCTCACGGCGCATGGTCTCGATCAGGATCGAAAGGTGCAGCTCACCTCTGCCGCTGACCTTGAAGGTGTCGGCGGAGTCGGTCTCTTCGACGCGGAGCGCTACATTGGTCTCCACTTCCTTGAACAGCCTGTCACGGATATTACGGGAGGTGACATACTTACCCTCTCTGCCGGCAAACGGCGAATTGTTGACGATAAAATTCATCGATACGGTCGGCTCGTCGATCTTGACGAACGGCAGCGGATCGATATGATCGGGAGCGCAAAGCGTTTCACCGATATTGATGTCGACGATACCCGATACACAGACGAGATCACCCATCTGCGCTTCATCACATTCCACGCGCTTCAAGCCCTCAAACTCATAGAGCTTACTGACCTTGACATTGGTAGTGGTGCCGTCCTGATGGCACAGCACCGCCTGCTGACCGGACTTGACATAACCGCGCTCCACTCTGCCGATACCGATACGACCGACGTACTCGTCATATTCTATGTTGGACACAAGCAGCTGCAAGGGCGCGTCGATCTCTCCCTGAGGAGCAGGGATCTCACGAATGATCGCTTCAAACAGCGGCTTCATATCGGGGGTCATCTCGTAAGGATCGAGCGAGGATACGCCCTCACGCGCGGAAGCGTAGACAACGGGGAATTCGAGCTGATCGTCATCCGCGCCGAGCTCGATGAACAGATCGAGCACCTCGTCGATGACCTCCTCGGGACGGGCGCCGTCACGGTCGATCTTGTTGACGACGACCAGCGGCTTTTTACCCAGACCCAGCGCCTTTTTCAGCACAAAGCGCGTCTGAGGCATACAGCCCTCGAACGCGTCGACCAGCAGTAATACGCCGTCGACCATCATCAGGATACGCTCCACCTCGCCGCCGAAATCGGCATGTCCGGG
>DGUQ01000027.1:11406-14895 GCA_002394725.1 Ruminococcaceae bacterium UBA4306 | reverse complement strand
GTATCGACGATATTGATCTTGGTATCTCCGTACATAACGGAGGTGTTCTTAGACAGGATCGTGATACCGCGCTCACGCTCCAGATCATTGCTGTCCATGACACGCTCGTTGACGACCTCATTGGTGCGGAAAATGCCCGACTGTTTGAGGAGCTGATCGACCAGCGTGGTCTTGCCGTGATCGACGTGCGCGATAATCGCGATATTACGCAGATTTTCTCTTTTATCCATTATTATCACCTTGTTTTTTCATCAGCACTCAACATATCAAACCCATGAGCGCAAACTTCCTTATTTTACTTTTCTATTATACCATTCTCATTTGTTAATTGCTATGTCAAAATTCACCGAAAAAGGAATCACATCTCCGAAGATTCTGTGTTTTCGGTTGCTTATACCTCTGTATTTGCGCTTTTTATGATAAAAAAGCGGTATGCCGCCTTTACTTTGTCGAGAAAAAGTAGTATAATAATTGTGTATGTGAAAAGATTGACAAGTCGGATCAGTATTTTCACTGAACCGACTTTGTTTTATTTCAGTGAAATGATCTACTCACACAGCGATGGAGGAACGTCGCAAGGACATAGATTGTGAAAACATCGGCGGACTGAGGGTCGCTACTTTCAGACCGCCTTACCACATATAACATTTCTTTATGATATAGGAGGAACATTATGGGATTAACGTTAGCAGAAAAAATCATTAAGAACCATCTGGTAACCGGCGAGATGGTCAAGGGCACCGATATCGGTATCCGCATTGACCAGACCCTGACGCAGGACGCTACCGGTACAATGGCTTATCTCGAATTTGAAGCGATGGGTATCGACCGTGTTCGCACTGAGCGCAGCGTCGCGTACATCGATCACAACACCTTACAGACAGGCTTTGAGAATGCCGATGACCATCGTTTTATCCAGACCGTTTGCAAAAAGCACGGTATCTGGTTCTCCCGTCCCGGCAACGGTATCTGCCATCAGGTACATCTGGAGCGCTTCGGCATTCCGGGCAAGACCCTGATCGGCTCCGACTCCCACACCCCCACCGGCGGCGGCATCGGTATGCTGGCGATCGGCGCCGGCGGTCTGGACGTAGCGGTCGCGATGGGCGGCGGTGAATACTACATCACCATGCCCAGGATCGTCAACGTCGAGTTACAAGGCGAATTGCAGGAGAACGTCTCCGCGAAGGATATTATCCTCGAGGTGCTGCGCATCATGTCCGTCAAGGGCGGCGTAGGCAAGATCATCGAGTATACAGGTGAAGGAATAAAGACACTCAGCGTCCCCCAGAGAGCGACCATTACCAACATGGGCGCGGAGCTGGGCGCGACGACCTCGATCTTCCCCTCCGACGAGAATACGCTCGCGTTCCTGAAGGCGCAGGACAGAGCGGACGATTATACCGAGCTCAAGGCGGATGACGACGCTGTGTATGACGAGCACATCGTGATCAACCTTTCCGAGCTGGCGCCTTTAGCGGCTTGCCCCCACTCCCCCGACGCGGTCAAGAGCGTTGAGGAATTGGCAGGCATGAAGGTCGATCAGGTATGTATCGGCTCCTGCACCAACTCCAGCTACGCCGATCTGATGAAGGTCGCGCACATCTTAAAGGGCAAGACGGTTGCCGACGGCGTATCGCTGGCGATCGCTCCCGGCTCCAAGCAGGTGCTCAATATGCTTGCGCAGAACGGCGCGCTGTCCGATCTGATCGACGCGGGCGCGAGGATCCTTGAGAGCGCGTGCGGTCCCTGCATCGGCATGGGTCAATCCCCGAACTCCAAGGGCGTTTCGTTGAGAACCTTTAACCGTAACTTCCTCGGCAGAAGCGGAACCAAGGATGCCGAGATCTATCTGGTATCTCCCGAGGTCGCGGCGGTTTCCGCCCTGACCGGCGTGATGACTGACCCGAGAGAGTACGCGGACGGCTACAAGGTCGATATGCCCGAGCACTTTTTGATCAACGACAACATGGTCATCGAGCCGGCGTCCGTTGAGGAGATGGACAAGGTCGAGGTGCTGCGCGGCCCGAACATCAAAGAATTCCCCAAGACCTCCGCGATGGCTGAGAACATCAGCGCAACCTGCTCCTTAAAGGTAGAGGATAACATCACTACCGACCACATCATGCCCGCGGGCGCTAAGATCCTGCCCCTGCGCTCCAATATCCCCGCGATCTCCGAGCACTGCTTCACCGTATGTGATACCGAGTTCCCGAGCCGTGCCAAGGCGCTGGGCTCCTCAATCATCGTCGGCGGCTCCAACTACGGTCAGGGTTCCTCCCGTGAGCACGCGGCTCTCGCTCCGCTGTATCTCGGTGTGAAAGCGGTACTGGTGAAAAGCTTCGCGCGTATCCACAGAGCAAACCTGATCAACGCCGGTATCATTCCGCTGGAATTCGCGGATGAAAACGATTACAACAACATCGATCTCGGCGATAATCTTTCTATCGAAAATGTTCGAGATCAGATCGCGGCAGGCAACGGCATCACCATCATCAATAAGACCAAGAATGTGGAGATCAAGACAAACTGCGCGTTGACCGAACGCCAGAAGGAGATCATCCTTGCGGGCGGTCTGCTCAACTACACGATGTCAAAATAAGGCGCGCGTCCTTTTCAAACGATCCCAGTACATGTCATCGAATCAGAAACACATTTACGTTAATCATATCAGGAGGCAACCATGGCTAAAATTCAAATGAAAACGCCGCTCGTCGAAATGGACGGCGACGAGATGACCAGAGTTATCTGGCAAATGTTAAAGGATAAACTTATTCTCCCCTTTGTTGACTTAAAGAGCGAGTATTATGATCTCGGCCTTGAGAAACGTAACGAGACCGACGATCAGATCACCGTCGACTCCGCCGAAGCGACAAAAAAATACGGCGTAGCGGTCAAATGCGCGACCATCACCCCGAACGCCGCGCGTATGGATGAATACAACCTCAAGGAGATGTGGAAGAGCCCCAACGGTACCATCCGCGCGATCCTCGACGGTACGGTATTCCGTCAGCCGATCCTGGTTAAGGGCATCACCCCCTACATCCCCACCTGGACAAAGCCCATCTGCATTGCCCGTCACGCATACGGCGACGTGTACAAGAACACTGAAATGATCGTCAAAGAGGGGTCGAAGGCGGAGCTTTGTGTGACCGATCAAGACGGCAACGAGATCCGTCAGCTGATCCACAGCTTTGACAACTCTGACGGTATCATCCAAGGTATGCACAACCTCGACAACTCCATCGCTTCCTTCGCGAGAGCGTGCTTCAACTACGCGCTTGATCAAAAGAAGGACGTATGGTTCGCCACCAAGGACACCATCTCCAAGAAATACGATCACACCTTCAAGGATATTTTCGCGGAAATATTTGAGAACGAGTATAAGGAGAAGTTTGACAAAGCCGGTATCGAATACTTCTACACCCTGATCGATGACGCTGTGGCGCGTGTGATACGCTCCGACGGCGGCTACATCTGGGCTTGCAA